>NZ_FYDI01000012.1:133870-136272 GCF_900187465.1 Pseudomonas sp. Irchel 3A18 | reverse complement strand
AGTTGCTGCAAGAGGAAATACGCGCCTTCTTCAAATCCGGCCTGGACGTCGCCAAGGACTGGCACACCCGCGCCAAGGCCTGGAGCGAACGCTTGGGTGGCCTGGGTGCCGGGATCACCTGGGGCGTCATCCTGCTCAACTTCATCAACACTGCATTCCTCTATGGGGACCTGACCCGCGATGGCGACTTCAGCGGCAAGGATATCGTCAAGGTCGGTTACAGCCTGGGTTACAGCTTCAATTTGTTGATGGCGGTGTTTGTCGAAGCGCCGTGGGCGGTGATCAAGAATGCGACGCCGGTGCTGATCGACGGCAAAAGCATAGGCATCCTGGATCGCTCTTCCGCCTACTGGAAAGCGCAGGGAAACAACGCTTGGGGGGATGCGATTCGCGGGTTCAGGAGCACGGTGGTGGCTTTGGGAGCGTTTGCGGTGGCGGCGGCGGTGTTGGAGCTTTGGGATATTCGAGGCGATTATCAGAATGCCAAAACCGAGGAGGAAAGAGCCGCATTACTTGTAAAAGGTATCGCTGTTTTTGTGATGGGTGTTGGTGGTCTGGCTCAATTGGTTACGGGATTAACACTATCCAGCAGAATCGCGATTTTTGTAATGGGTACGTGGTTTACCATCGGTCTTCTAATAGCAGGTGTCGTTTATTTAATTGCCACTATGGTCCTGAACTATTTCAAGCAGGACAGTGTCGGTTGGTGGTTGAGGAGGTGCTGCTGGTCGCGTTCGTCTGAACATCGACATACGGATACCCCGGAAGGAGAAGTTGAAGAAAAGCGTTCTTTGCTGGAAATCCAGCTGAGTCCGCAAATCCTTATTAAAAGCACGGTTGAGTATAGGCAAAAATACATGGGTGTAGCTGGGTATGTAGATGTGCCAGTACAAAACGGTGCCTGGATACAAATGCGTTTGCCTGAGGCATTACGCGGGCAACTGGTTCAGCTTAATGTTATCAGCAGTACGCGACCTTTCGGTTTTCTGCCAACGGAGCAAACGGATACGCCCATTGCAGACAAGTTTGAAGAGCGTGGCAAGTTCACTCCTCTCAAGGAGTTTGGAAAGATCGGTAATGAACGGCCTCCCTATTCACCATCGGATCTGTATTTCCCGATTTTTCCTGCGGGCGAGGATGTCGTCTGGCAAACCTGGGTTCCGCTCAAGGAAGGTGCTACCTACATTGAGTTGCAAATCTGGTATCCGAACTCGGTGAGTGCTTCAGGGCAGAAAGCTCAAAGCTACCTTTATCAGATAGAGCTAAGTCAGGAGGGCGATATGGCAGTAGATGGCTCAAGCCTCACACTGCTAGAAGTCAATAAGAAAAGCCGCGCCAACGCACTGATCCTTGTGCTTCCGGAATAAAATTCTATGACTCATATAGCAGCCAGCAGCACAAAGCAGAACGAAACTTTCAGCAACGATACAGCTGTAATGATATGGAGCATAAAAACAATCGAGTGTTCTCCAAAGGAGCTAAAAAAAGCTTATCTTGCTGTAGTAACGGCCTGTCTTCTCCCTTTTCTTTATTGTCTATGGTTGTTGTGGGATGATTTGCCGGAAGCTCTGGGCATGCTTATAGCGTTCGGCTGCGCACCTGTAGTATTCGGGACTTATTTGATTGTGTTCGCAGTCAGGCAGAAGGCTATGTTCAACTACCACATCACACTCCATGGAGGCTCTGTCGAGTACTACGACTACTATCCAAATTTTGCAGGCCCCTTCTTCAAAGGCATCGCCATTTTCACCATCCTGCTATTTCTCGGCGTCGCCCTCGTCACAGGCTCCCTGCTCTTTCTGGTCGGCCCCGCCGCCATTTCAATCGGGGCCGCACGCTCTTTGCTGAATTGGGAGAATAAAATCCATCATCGGGAAACTCGTCCATGGGATACCCACAACTTCGTCACGATTGATCGAAAGCGCTCCATCATCGTTATTCATTGCACCGACATCACTACAGGGTTTTTCGCCCGCTTCCCCAACAAAGACCTGTTCGAGCAATACCTGCAGTTCCTGCACTCGGTCCTGCCACCCACGGCCGAGTTCATGGAGAAAGACTGGGAGTGGTGAAAAACCCGGTGCTTGATGCAACGAGCTACTTGCAGGAGGCAGCTTGCTGGCGAAAAAGGCCTGAAAACCGACAGATATTCTGTGTCTCTACGCTGAAGTTGCCAGGCTGCCTCCCACACATTGAGTTATGACCTTAACTGTTCGGCATCAGCCTTACAGGGCGCGCTCGTTCACTTCGTGCTGTTTACAGGTCATGAAGCACTCTTCTGGAATAAGAGATTATTATGAATAACATAGCAGCCTGCAGTACAGCGCAGAACAAAATTTTCAGCAGCGATTCGACTGTAATGGCGTGGAGTATAAAAACAATTGATTGCCCTCCAAAGGAAT
>NZ_FYDI01000012.1:76779-133772 GCF_900187465.1 Pseudomonas sp. Irchel 3A18 | reverse complement strand
CTCTTCTGGAATAAGAGATTATTATGAATAACATAGCAGCCTGCAGTACAGCGCAGAACAAAATTTTCAGCAGCGATTCGACTGTAATGGCGTGGAGTATAAAAACAATTGATTGCCCTCCAAAGGAATTAATTAAATTTCAGCTTATCATTATAGGCTCAAGCCTTGCGCTTTTTCTTTATTGCCTATGGATGATGTGGGATACGCTCCCTGAGGATGTGGAGTTACTTATAGGGTTCGGTTGTGCGGCAGTGGTGTCCGCGACTTATATGATTATGCTTGTCGCCAGAAAAAAGACCATATTCAATTACCATATAGATATCCAGGCAGGCTCTGTCGAGTACTACGACTACTATCCAAATTTTGCAGGTCCCTTCTTCAAGGGCATCGCCATCTTTACCATCCTGCTATTTCTCGGTGTTGCCCTTGTCACAGGCTCTCTGCTATTTCTGCTTGGCCCAGCCGCCATTTCACTTGGGGCAGCACGCTCTTTACTGAACTGGGAGAATAAAATCAATAATGAACAAAGCTTGCCCTGGAACGAGTACAACTTTGTCACGGTGGATCGCAAACGCTCCATGATCATCACTCACCGAACTGATATCACGGTGGGGTTTGAATTTCGCTTTCCCAACAAAGAGTTATTCGAGCAATTCCTGCAGTTCCTGCACTCGGTCCTGCCACCCACGGCCGAGTTCATGGAGAAAGACTGGGAGTGGTAAAAGCCCGGTGCTTGATGCAATGAGCTACTTGCAGGAGGCAGCTTGCTGGCGAAAAAGGCCTGAAAACTGACAGATATTCTGTGTCTGTACGCTGAAGTCGCCAGGCTGCCTCCCACACATTGAGTTATGACCTTAACTGTTCGGCATCAGCCTTACAGGGCGCGCTCGTTCACTTCGCGCTGTTTACAGGTCATGAAGCGCTCTTCTGGAATAAGAGATTATTATGAATAACATAGCAGCCTGCAGTACAGCGCAGAACAAAATTTTCAGCAGCGATTCGACTGTAATGGCGTGGAGTATAAAAACAATTGATTGCCCTCCAAAGGAATTAATTAAATTTCAGCTTATCATTATAGGCTCAAGCCTTGCGCTTTTTCTTTATTGCCTATGGATGATGTGGGATACGCTCCCTGAGGATGTGGAGTTACTTATAGGGTTCGGTTGTGCGGCAGTGGTGTCCGCGACTTATATGATTATGCTTGTCGCCAGAAAAAAGACCATATTCAATTACCATATAGATATCCAGGCAGGCTCTGTCGAGTACTACGACTACTATCCAAATTTTGCAGGTCCCTTCTTCAAGGGCATCGCCATCTTTACCATCCTGCTATTTCTCGGTGTCGCCCTTGTCACAGGCTCTCTGCTATTTCTGCTTGGCCCAGCCGCCATTTCACTCGGGGCAGCACGCTCTTTGCTGAATTGGAAGAACCCGATCCATCATCGGGAAACTCGTCCATGGGATACCCACAACTTCGTCACGATTGATCGAAAGCGCTCCATCATCGTTATTCATTGCACCGACATCACTACAGGGTTTGTCGCCCGCTTCCCCAACAAGGACCTGTTCGAGCAGTACCTGCAACTCCTGCACTCGGTCCTGCCACCCACGGCCGAGTTCATGGAGAAAGACTGGGAGTGGTAAAAAGCCCGGTGCTTGATGCACCGGGCATTTTGATTAATGCGCTTTGTCAGCCACGGTCTTGTCGGGCTCATCCTGTTTGTCTGCGGTACGAATTTCCTTGCTCCACTGCAAAATGATCATCAGCAAGGTCGGCACGCCCAGCAGCGCGGTAATGAGGAAGAAGTTGTGGTAGCCGAATTTCTCCACCATGACCCCTGAATAACCGCCGATCAAGCGTGGCAACAGCAGCATGATCGAGCTGAGCAGGGCGTATTGGGTGGCAGAGAACTTGAGGTTGGTCAGGCTCGACAGATAGGCGACGAAGGCGGATGTGGCCAGCCCGGAACTCAGGTTATCCAGGGAAATGGTCAGCACCAGCATCTTCAGGTTCGGGCCCATGTCGGCCAGGAGCAGGAACAGGATATTGGTCGCCGCTGAGCTCAGACCGCCGATGAACAGGATCGGCATGATGCCGAAGCGCACGATCAGCAGACCGCCGACGCCCGCGCCCAGCAGGGTCATGATCAGACCGAAGATCTTGCTGACGCTGGCAATCTGGTCCTTGGTAAAGCCCTGATCGATGTAGAACACGTTGGCCATGACGCCCATTACCGTGTCGGACATGCGATAGGTCGCGATCAGGCCCAGCAGGATAAAGGCCTGCCAGCGGTAGCGCATGATGAAGTCGTTGACGGGGGTCAGCACGGGCGCGAGGCCGCGTCGTCCCATGGAGGACAGGCAGGCGATGGTGAGCAGGATATAAAGGATGGAACGCAGGAAGGCCCGGTCTTCCATCAGCAGGTCCATCCAGCTGCTGCCCTCGAACAATACGCTGGCGAAGTCGGTGTTGTAGAGCTGGGTGAACATGGCCGGCACGGAAACCAGCAGCACGATCAGCACGAATACCGATGCCAGTTGATGCACAAAACCGTAGCGCGCTGCTGACAACTGGGTGCGCAGCGGCACTGGCGGTTCACGCATGATGAAGGTGGTCACCAGAGCGGGCAGCATGAGCAGGCCGAACAGCACATAGGTCCCGGTCCAGGCCGAGTGCTTGTAAGAGAATCCCGTCGAGCCGAAACCTTCGGCGAAATACAGTGCGCCGGCAGTGGAGAGCAGCGCCGCGACCCGGTAGCCGGACATGTAGCTGGCGGCCAGGGCTGCCTGCTGGGTGTCCTGGGCAATTTCCAGGCGATAGGCATCGATGGCGATATCCTGGGTCGCGGAAGCAAAGGCCACCACCACGGCAATGGCGATCAACCAGGAAAGATGCTGCTGCGGGTCACAAAAGCCCATGCCGATCAGGCCCAGCATCACCAGCGCCTGTGAAAGGACCAGCCATGAGCGTCTGCGGCCCAGTTTCCCGAGCAGAGGCAGGCGCCATTGGTCGAGTAATGGCGACCAGACCCATTTGAAGGCGTAGGCCAGACCGATGAGGCTGGCATAACCGATGGTTTCGCGGGCGACACCGGCTTCGCGCAACCAGACCGACAGCGTTGAGAAGACCAGCATGTAAGGCATGCCCGCTGCGAAACCAAGCAACAGCAATACTAATGTCGAGGGGCTGGCATAGGCGGCGAGCGCGGCGCGCCAGGTTTTACGGGGCATGGGCTGGAAACTGCCTCAGGTTGCGAAAACAAAGGGCGCACTCTAACCGCTGTGCTACGTGGGACGCCAGCCATGGCGCTGCATATCGACCCGATTGTTACGGATGGTAAGGCCTTCTGCGCGCAAGCGGGCACGCTGTTCGTCACCTGAAATGCTGCCCAGTGGCAGGCTGAGCCTGCCGCCAGCCCCCAATACCCGATGCCAGGGCAGTGAAGTGCCTTGGGGCAACTGGCTCAAAGTGCGTCCGACCCAACGTGCAGCTTTTCCCAGCCCGGCCAGTTCGGCCAATTGCCCATAACTGACGACCTTGCCTTCCGGTACCTGCTCAAGTGTGAGATAGAGCGCCGTACGGCGGGCCTCTGCGGGAGAAAGCCCGGCAGGATCTTCATGTTCTGGGGCGGCAGGGATCACGTTTTTATTCCTGTTTAAAAGCTTTGGCACGGGAACTACGGAAATATCTTACTGTCATTGATACCTGACGTCGTCCTGCTGGCCTGCAGGATAATGCCCGATTCTCCGCTTAACAGAGCCTAGTAGTCGCTTATGTTGTCCAGAACCCTGTTGTGCCTCGCAATAACCACGATTTCCACTCCACTGCTTGCCGATACCGTCTGGTTGAAGAACGGTGACCGGTTGAGCGGCACGATCAAAGTTTTCGATGGCGGTAAGCTGCTCATCGAGACGCCTTATGGCGGTTCCGTGCCTCTGGACTGGAAGCAGGTCAAGACCCTTGAAAGCGATCAGCCATTGCTGATCAAGCAGGATCAGTACACAGGCGAAGTCGCCAAGTCGTTGAAGGCTGGCGATGACGGCAAGGTCGTGCTGGTCAACGGTGAAGCGCCGAAAACCGTGGAACTGGCCAGTATCCAGCAAATCATCAAGCCCAAGCCGGTCATCACCGACCTGGTCTGGAAGGGCAATATCGATGCCGCCCTGGATTTCCAGCGAGCCGAGAACGATACCAACGACTACAACGTGGCCTTCAAGACCTCGGCACGCCATGGTCAGTGGCGGCATAACGCCAAGGGCGACTACAATCGCGAGACGACTGACGAGGCGGTCAGCACCGATAACTGGAGCGCTGAATACTCCCTGGACCGCTTCCTGACCGAAAAGCTGTTCTGGGATGCGCGTATCACCTACAAGCGTGACAAGATCGAAGACCTCTCCCGTCAGCGCACCGTCGGTACCGGTCCCGGTTATCAGTTCTGGGATGACGAACTGGGTGCATTCAAGGTGGGCGCGCTGCTCAACCGCACCGACTTCGAGTTCGCCAACGGTGACAAGGAGAACTTCTATGCGGTCGCCGGCACCTGGGACTACAACCGCTATCTGGTCGGCAAGAAGTTCGAGTTCTTCACTAACGGTGAAGTGGGCAAGCCTCTGAGCGGGGTGGCCGACTACTCGATGGATGTCGAAGCGGGGCTGCGTTACAAGGTCACGGACTGGGCATCCCTCAACCTCAAGGCCGAGAGAAACATCATCAGCGGTTCGGATAATGGCGACGTCGACAAGACTCGCTACACCGCTGGCTTCGGTGTGAGCTGGTAAAAAACGGCACGTTCCCCACGGCATCTCGCAATCGTAGCGATGCCGTGGGGGCTCAACCTAGATCCTCATTGCCCCATCAAGCTCCAGAATCCTGCCGCTGTAGTAATCGTTCTCCAGAATATAAGCCGCCGAATGCGCGATTTCGGCTGGCGTGCCCATGCGCTTGAGCGGGATGGCCGACGTCATCTTTTCCAGGGCTTCGGGTTTCATGCTGCCGGTCATTTCGGTTTCGATAAAGCCTGGTGCAATGCCTGCGACCCGGATGCCATAACGCGCCAGCTCCTTGGCCCAGGTCACGGTTGCCGCAGCCACCCCGGCCTTGGCGGCCGAATAGTTGGTCTGCCCGATGTTGCCGGCGCGGGATATCGATGAAATGTTGATGATCGCGCCCTGGCTCTTCTGCTCTACCATTTTTGCCGCCACTTCCCGAGTGCAGAGGAAGACGCCGGTCAGGTTGACGTCAATGACGGCCTGCCATTGCGCGAGGCTCAGCTTGGTGATTTCACCGTCCTTGACCTTGAGCAACAAACCGTCGCGCAGGATTCCGGCATTATTGATCAGGCCATGAATCGGGCCGAAGTCCTCGGCTATCCGGGCAACCGTATCCGTCACCTGTTCTTCATTGGCGACGTTGGCCAGATAGGCGCGGGCTTCCACTCCCAGTGCCTTGCAGGCTGTGACGGTCTGGTCGAGTTTTTCCTGGTTAAGGTCCACCAGCGCCAGGTTGACGCCCTTGGTTGCCAGATACTCGGCCATTGCACGGCCCAGCCCCTGACCGCCACCCGTAATAATAATTAACTTGTTTTTCAATTCCATGTGCGTGCCCAATCTCTAAGCCAATGCCGTGGCATCATTCATCATGGATGCCATTCACAACACTTTATAAGCTGTTTCAGCGCGTTCGTCTTTATTCTGACGAAAACGTTATAAGGAGTCTCAGGATGAGCGCGAAAGCCTCTAAAAATGCCCGGGAGTTGTTGCTCAAAGAGTACCGCTCTGTGTTGTCCACACATTCCAAGTCCATGCCGGGCTTTCCGTTCGGCTCGGCGGTGCCTTACTGCCTGGATGAGCAGGGCAGGCCGCTGATTCTGATAAGCCGTATTGCCCAGCACACCCACAACCTGACTCAGGACCCGAAGTGTTCCTTGCTGGTGGGCGAGCGCGAAGCCGATGATGTTCAGGCAGTGGGGCGTATCACGGTGCTGGCCGAGGCCCGCAAGCTGACCGATTCACAAGCCATTGAAGCGGCTGCCCTGCGTTATTACCGCTATTTCCCCGAGTCGCAGAGCTACCACACGGCTCATGATTTCGATTTCTGGGTACTGACTCCGGTGCGCTATCGCTACATTGGCGGCTTTGGCGCCATCCACTGGCTTGATGACGTTGCCCTGGCCAACCCGTTCGCCGGGGAGGTCGAAACCCGCATGGTCGAGCACATGAATGACGACCACGCCAATGCCATCGCCCATTACGTGGCGCTGTCCGGTCTGCCGCAGACCGAGCCTGCACAAATGGTCGGTCTCGACACTGAGGGCATGCATCTACGGATCGGGCGCGGCATCCACTGGCTGGCATTTGGCGAGCCCTGCAATACGCCGACACAAGTGCGCGAAGCCTTGGTTCATTTGGCTCGCGTGCAAAAATGGCCGTCATCTGAAGAGCAAAAAGCTTGAATTAACGATCTTCTGACATCACATACGGTCTACTTGGAAGGCATTCTTCCGTAGAGGAACTGATTTGATGCGTGTTTTTTTGCTGCTCTTTCTGCTTTTCCCGGTGCTGGAGCTGTTTATTCTGGTACGAGTCGGCATGTCCATCGGCTTCCTTTGGACCTTCCTGCTGGTGCTCGGCACTTCGGTGCTCGGGTTGTTCGTGATGCGCGTGGCAGGGTTTGCCACAGCGTTGCGTGCCCGTGAAAGCCTGGCCCGTGGCGAGCTTCCTGCCCAGCAGATGCTTGAAGGCCTGATGATCGCCGTAGGTGGCGGTCTGCTTCTGCTGCCAGGCTTCATCAGTGACATTCTGGGTGTCATCTGCCTGTTGCCGTTCACTCGCCGCATGCTGGCCGACAAGTTGCGCCAGCGTGCCGAGAATCAGGCCATGCGTCAGCGAGCATTCGCCGAGGACATGCATCAGGCCAGCCAGGGTCCGGCAAACAGCCGTCCCGGCGCGATTCATCAGACGGCTCGTGAGCCCGATGTCATCGAAGGCGAATTCGAGCATCGCGACAAGTAACCGTCGCAAGCTGTCTGCACGGCACCTTCGGGTGCCGTGTTCGTTTTCAAGTGCCTGTTATACGAAAAAAAATCCTGGGCGAGACTTGTAATCACCTTGCTCGCCCTTATGTATGGGTCACCGCAAGGTTTCTGGCCTTTATGCCAGACCGTATTCTGCGGTTCGCTCGTCGAACCGTGACCGGCAAGACCGGATTTTTTAAACCCCGCCGGTGTATTCACCGAGCGCTCTAAAACCATAATCAGGAGATCGACAATGAAGCTTCGTCCTCTGCATGACCGCGTCGTAATCCGTCGCAGCGAAGAAGAAACGAAAACTGCCGGCGGTATCGTGCTGCCAGGTTCGGCTGCTGAAAAGCCTAACCGTGGCGAGATCGTCGCTGTAGGTACCGGCCGTGTGCTGGATAACGGTGAAGTACGTGCGCTGGCCGTGAAAGTGGGTGACAAAGTAGTGTTTGGCCCTTACTCCGGTAGCAACACTGTGAAAGTAGACGGCGAAGACCTGCTGGTGATGAGCGAGAACGAAATTCTCGCTGTCATCGAAGGCTGAGAACCCCGCTGATTTCCGTCACGACAAAGTATTCAAGGAATAAAGATCATGGCTGCTAAAGAAGTTAAATTCGGCGACGCCGGTCGCAAAAAAATGCTCGCTGGTGTGAACGTCCTGGCTGATGCAGTAAAAGCGACCCTGGGTCCAAAAGGCCGTAACGTCATCATCGAGAAGAGCTTCGGTGCTCCTCTGATCACCAAAGACGGTGTTTCGGTTGCCAAGGAAATCGAACTGAAAGACCGTTTTGAAAACATGGGCGCGCAACTGGTCAAAGACGTTGCTTCCCGTGCCAACGACGACGCTGGTGACGGTACTACCACCGCTACCGTTCTGGCTCAGGCTATCGTCAACGAAGGCCTGAAAGCCGTCGCTGCCGGCATGAACCCGATGGACCTCAAGCGCGGTATCGACAAGGCGACCATCGCCATCGTTGCCGAGCTGAAGAAGCTGTCCAAGCCATGCACCGACACCAAGGCTATCGCTCAGGTTGGCACCATCTCCGCCAACTCCGATAACTCCATCGGCGACATCATTGCCGAAGCCATGGAAAAAGTGACCAAAGACGGCGTTATCACCGTTGAAGAAGGTTCGGGTCTGGAAAACGAACTGTCTGTCGTAGAAGGCATGCAGTTCGACCGTGGTTACCTGTCCCCGTACTTCATCAACAAGCCGGACACCATGGTTGCCGAGCTGGACAGCCCGCTGATCCTGCTGGTCGACAAGAAGATCTCCAACATTCGCGAAATGCTGCCGGTTCTGGAAGCAGTCGCAAAAGCTGGCCGTCCTCTGCTGATCGTTGCCGAAGACGTTGAAGGCGAAGCCCTGGCGACTCTGGTTGTGAACAACATGCGCGGTATCGTGAAAGTTGCAGCCGTCAAGGCTCCAGGTTTCGGCGACCGTCGCAAGGCAATGCTGCAGGACATCGCTGTCCTGACTGGTGGTACCGTTATCTCCGAAGAGATCGGCCTGAGCCTGGAAAGCACTACCCTGGAGCACCTGGGTAATGCCAAGCGCGTTGTGCTGAACAAAGAAAACACCACCATCATCGACGGCTCCGGCGTCAAGACCGAAATCGACTCGCGCATCGCTCAGATTCGCCAGCAGATCGGTGACACCAGCTCCGACTACGACAAGGAAAAACTGCAAGAGCGTCTGGCCAAGCTGTCTGGCGGCGTTGCAGTGATCAAGGTCGGTGCCGGTTCCGAAGTCGAAATGAAAGAGAAGAAAGCCCGCGTTGAAGACGCCCTGCACGCTACCCGTGCAGCCGTTGAAGAAGGCGTGGTACCTGGCGGTGGCGTTGCTCTGGTTCGCTCCCTGCAGGCCATCTCCGAACTGAAAGGCGACAACGCCGATCAGAACGTCGGTATCGCTCTGCTGCGTCGCGCTGTAGAAGCGCCACTGCGCCAGATCGTTGCCAACTCCGGTGACGAGCCAAGCGTTGTTGTCGACAAGGTCAAGCAAGGTTCGGGTAACTTCGGTTACAACGCTGCTACCGGCGAATACGGCGACATGATCGACCTGGGCATCCTGGACCCGGCCAAAGTGACTCGCTCTGCTCTGCAGGCAGCGTCCTCCATCGCCAGCTTGATGATCACCACCGAAGCGATGATCGCTGACGTGGCTGAAGACAAGCCAGCGGCTGGCGGCATGCCAGACATGGGCGGCATGGGTGGCATGGGCGGCATGATGTAAGCGAGCCTCACCCCAAGCGACACCACGAAGAACCCTGCCTAGTGCAGGGTTCTTTGTTTTCGGGTTTCTGTCACGCGACTCGATACATCTAAAAAGCCAGTATGGATAGCGAACGCTTTTACCTGCCTGATAGTCTGAGCACCATTCATTCGGATTTCAGGATTGCCATGTCCACTGCCCGGATCGGTTTTGCATGCCAGTATCGCCACCCTCAACGCAATCTGTCGGCTGGTGAGCTGAAAACCATTGAGTCGGCCTTGAACCCGCGCACTACCACGTTGCGCTGGATGGAGAGCGTTTCCACCGAGGTTGCTCACGCCAAGCTGATAGAAATCATCGACCACAACCTCGAAGCCCAGTTGCGCTTGCTGGCTTATGTGGCGACCTTGCCTGACGCCCTGAAAATGTTGCGGCTGAGCAGTGATCTGCTGCCGTTCTACAGCCATCCGAAAGTCTGCGCGTTCTACCGCCAGCCGGACATTCAGTCGATCCTGATTAAAGGCTTTGCTGCCATTGGCGCTGCGGCGCGTGCTGCCGGAATCCGGTTGTCCATGCACCCGGGCCAATATTGTGTGCTGGGGTCCGACAAGCCTGAAGTGGTCGAGAACAGCCTGGCCGAATTCGAGTATCACGCCGACATGATCCGCATGATGGGATACGGGCGGCAGTTCCAGGATTTCAAATGCAACATCCACATTGCAGGTCGACTGGGTGCCGAGGGGATTCGCTCGATCTGGTCGCGTCTGTCGAAAGAAGCGCATAACTGCATCACGTTCGAGAACGACGAAAAGACTTACGGCGTGGACGACTGCATCGGGTTAGCCGATCTGGCGCCAGTGGTTCTGGATGTTCACCATTGCTGGATCCATGAGGATGACTACATATCTGCGCAGTCGCCTCGCGTCGAGCGCATCATCGAAAGCTGGCGTGGCGTGCGCCCGACCATGCATTACTCTCAGCCTCAGGAGCGTCTGCAGGAGCTGGGATTCAGCGCTGAGCAGAAGCTGGAAATGGACTCGCTGATGCAAGTCCTCTCCAAACGTGACCTCTATGGCCACAGCGACATGATGTGGAATCGCTGGACCAACGAATACGTGACCCTTTTTCTTGACCGCTTCGACGTCATGTTCGAGTCCAAGCACAAGAATGTGGCCACGCTGGATTACTACCACCAGTTCATGGTTTAGGGTTTCGCGAGCAGGCTGTGCTCTGTCTGCCCGCTTTTATCCGGTCTGTACAGAATGAAGTAATACGCGCCCAGGCAGATCAGCCAGCAGAACACCGCCGTCCAGACGTTGTGCGAGAAGAAGTGCGCGCCTTGCAGCATGCGGCCGATGGAAAAGATCGATCCCAGGCTCAAAGCCAGGACCAGTCCGGCTTTCGCCAGGCGTGGCTTGCGATCACGGAATATGAAGAACAGAGCGAACAGCGTAAATCCTGTCGCTGCATGACCGCCCGGCCAGCAGCGGCCCGGCTTGTCCGTTTCAGGGCGTGAAGCGAGCAGTTCGCTGTAGGTTTCCTTGCCGCCAAATTCCGTGAGGCTCCAGGGGCATTGCACTGAAGTGATGACCTTTACCGGTGTCACGAAGCCGGTCGAAAGCGCCATGGAAAGCACCAGACAACCCAGCTCTCGGCGCCATGGCATCAAGCGTCCGACCTTGAACGAGGCCGCGAAAATAAGCATTGAGACGACCGCCAGGCCAATGACGACCTGCTTGGCGCGGTCGTGCAGAATGTCTTCGAGAAAATGGCTGTGCCTGCCGATGAAGTCGCCCGCCTGTGGGTCATAAACCAGACGAGCGAGGCTCATGTCCAGGGTGGTCAGTTCCAGCAGCATGAGAACCAGGGCAGTTGCAAAGGGAATGCCCAGATAGATCCAGAGATTGAGCGGGCGAGAGTGTGGAAGGGTTGCGGGTGTCGACATGGCGAATCCAGTTCAATTGCAAAGGCCCCGACGGCTGTAACGGGGGACGCGGCAGTTTCTGCCACATAAAGTGAAAAAAACGTAAAGCCATGTGGTACTGGCCCTGAGGCTGACTTCGCCTTAAGCTGCGCCAGCCCAAATTGCATATGAGAGTGCCTACCATGCGAATTCTTCTGGTCGAAGATAACCGCGACATCCTGGCGAACCTTGCCGATTATCTGGGTATGAAAGGCTATACCGTCGACTGCGCGCAGGATGGCCTCTCTGGATTGCATCTGGCCGCGACCGAGCACTATGACCTGATCGTGCTCGACATCATGCTGCCCGGCATCGATGGCTATACCCTGTGCAAACGCCTGCGCGAAGATGCGCGGCGTGACACCCCTGTGATCATGCTCACTGCGCGGGATCAGCTGGATGACCGCTTGCAGGGCTTCCGCTCCGGTGCCGACGACTACCTGCTCAAACCTTTCGCGCTTTCCGAACTGGCGGCGCGTATCGAAGCGGTGCTGCGCCGTGCCCAGGGAGGAGGGCGGCGCACCCTGCAGGTCGCGGATCTGGTCTATGACCTCGATACGCTGGAAGTGACCCGTGATGGCCGCATGCTCAAGCTCAACCCGGTAGGCCTGAAACTTCTGGCGGTCCTGATGCAGAAGAGCCCTCATGTGCTGCGCCGCGAGGTACTTGAAGAAGCCCTGTGGGGCGACGACTGCCCGGACAGCGACAGCTTGCGCAGCCATGTGCATCAGTTGCGTCAGGTGATCGACAAACCTTTCCCCAAACCGCTGCTGCAAACCGTACATGGTGTCGGCTATCGTCTGGCCGAGGGCAAGGATGGAGTTTAAACAAAGCCTTGCCCAGCGGATCATCATCGCATTTGCCCTGATGAGTGCCCTGGTCGCTGGATCCTTCGCCGTGGGGATCATTTCCACGGTTCACCTGGTTGAGGAAAAACTGATTTCCGCAGGTCTTGGAGGGGATCTCAATCGTCTGATGCTGATGGACAGCGTCAGCGACTGGAGCCATCGCCCCAAGCCGGACCAACTGTTCTACTTCAGCAATGGCCCTGGGGATTTCGACCTGCCCAAGGACCTGCGCCATCTCGAGCCTGGTTTTCATGAGGTGTTTCGCGGTCCCTTGTCCTACCACGCCATGATCGAAGTGGTAGATGGCAGGCATTACGCCTTGCTGCAGGACCAGAGCGACTTTGAAGAGCGCGAGCGTATCCTGTTTGCCGTCGTGCTGGTGGGGTTCGTCATGGCTCTGGCGCTGGCCGTATTTCTGGGCTGGGTGCTGGCCCGTCGCGTCATGGCCCCTGTGGTGCGTCTGGCCCGTCAGGTTCGCCATCGTGACCAGCTATTGGGTCTGGCACCGCCATTGGCTCCCGACTATGCCGCCGACGAAGTCGGTGAGCTGGCCGTGGCTTTCGATGCGACCCTCGGTCGTCTCAGGCAGGCGCTGATACGGGAGCGGATGTTTACCAGCGATGTCAGCCATGAACTGCGCACGCCCTTGATGGTGCTTGCCAGCTCCTGTGAACTGCTGCTGGAAAACCCGGCCCTCGACCAGCGGGCCAGAAGACAGGTGGAGCGTATTGCCAGAGCCTGTGAAGAAATGCGCGACCTGGTGCAGACCTTCCTGATGCTGGCTCGCACCCAGCGCGAAGACCCGGCCATGACGCCACGTGCCACTCTTGGTGCTGTTGCCGAGCAACTGGTCGCCTTGTGGCGTGGACCGATCGAAGGCAAAGGCCTGCAACTGATCTACAACCCGCCAGAAACCGACCAGACCACCGATGTGCGCTACAACGCCACCTTCCTGCATGCGGTGATGGGCAATCTGCTGCGCAATGCGCTGCATTACACCGATCATGGCTTTATTACCCTGACTCTGTTGGCAGACGGTTTCATCGTGGAGGACAGCGGTGTCGGTATCCCCGAAGAAAAACGCGAAGCCATGTTCGAGCCTTTTGTGCGGGGCAATGAACAGCGCGGCGAAGGTCTTGGCCTGGGGCTTTCTCTGGTGCAGCGGATCTGTGCGAATCAGGGTTGGAGTGTGGGGCTTACGCCCATGGAGCCCAATGGCTGCCGGTTCAAGGTGAGCCTGGTGACCAAATCCTGATTGATAAATGCTGGTTGTAATATCTTGAAATGTTCTCTGGCCCCAGAGAACATTTTTTTCACATCGGCATGACTTGATGATGACAGGCTACTCATTAGGCTGGCCCCAACAAGAATCATGAGATGCCTCCCCATGAACAAGCGCATCGAGCTCAAGTTCTCGCGCAAGTACAACAAGGATCATGCACGGGAGTATCTGGAAAAACATCAGCACGGACTGTCACGCAGGCTGTCTCATTATCGCGATGAGCAACTGGCCAGAAAGGCCCTGCATCTGGCGGGAGACCCTGGGCTTGTGCTTGACCTGCCTTGTGGCGCCGGTCGTTTCTGGCCTTTGCTGGCCGAAAAGACCAACCGCTCGATCATCGGGGCCGACAATTCTGCCGACATGCTCAATACCGCTCTGGAGTCTCAGCCTGAGAATGTCGTGAAAAGGGTACAACCTTTGCAGACCTCTGCCTTTGCAATCGATCTGCCCGAAAACGCCGTGGACAGCATCTTCTGCATGCGGCTGCTGCACCATGTTGGGCAGGCCGAGCATAGAATGTCTCTATTGCGGGAGTTTCAGCGTGTCACTCGTGACAGTGTGATTGTTTCCTTGTGGGTTGATGGCAATTTTAAAGCCTGGAAACGCAAGCGCCTTGAGCTGCATCGACAGCGCAAAAGTGGGGCTGAAAGTTACCAGAATCGTTTCGTGTTACCGGTTGAAACTGTCGAAGCCGAGTTTGAGACGGCGGGTTTCCGGATTCAGGAACGCATGGATTTCTTACCGTTTTACGCCATGTGGCGAGTCTATTTACTGCGTAAAAGGTAGTCCGGGATGAATGTTCAGACTTTAGGTAAAGCGATGCGAGTCTCCAAAAAAGAGAGCCGCTTCGGCCACTTCTGGAACCTGCGCGGTGAATGGGTGGAAGAGCCCAATGTTCGTCGTGGTGGTGAAAGCGGTGTTCAGCGGATTTATGCTGGCGAAGGCCCGATGCTTTACAGCAAACGCCAGACAGGCCATACCTACCGCAGTTTGCTGTATCCGTTGGGTCGTCCGACAGTCCTGCGTGAGCGTGATGCAATCGAAGGCCTGCGGCAGGTCAACGTTGGTGTACCTGAAATAGTGTTCTGCGGCGCAGAGCGTGATCAGAACAATGAGTGGCGTGCCTTGCTGGTCACGGCCGCGCTGGACGGTTTCGAGGATCTCGACCAGTGGTATGCCAATGGTGGTCGCGAGCGTTGCGGCGAGTTGCTGCATGAGCGACTGCTCAAGGAAATAGGCACGACCCTGGCCCGGATGCACAGGGCGCGCTGGCAACACAGTTGCCTCTACAGCAAGCATGTATTCGTGCGTGTGAGCGGCGATGGCCAGCAGGCCGAAGTGGAAGTTGCGCTGCTGGACCTGGAAAAAGCCCGCCGTCGTTTCACCGCCCATGGTGCTGCCCAGCATGATATGAAACAGTTTCGACGCCATTCGTCATTCGAGACAGCAGACTGGCAAAAGCTCGTCTATTTTTACCATTCGGTGTTTGGCAGCACTATCAAGGGTTTGGAGTGATGAAACTTGAAATGGCTAGAGGTTTGTTTGTCGTAGGTGCGCTGGCAACGGCAACTGTCGCCGTGGCAGCCTGGGAGCAGCCTTCGACCAAGATTCTCAGTGTCCAGAGCGGTGAAGGGCACTGCCCGTTGCCGCGCGCATTGAAAAGCGTGGCAGCCGTAAAGCCGGATCATGATTTATTGCTATTGATGTACAGCCTGGCCCAGGGGGCCGGTCCAAAAGGTTGAAATGAATTTCAACTCCCCAGAGCCCCTTTACGGGGCTTTCCGCGTTTCAGCCTTTAATTTGCAGGCAGTGAGCGTGCAGCACCAACCGGTTTGTCCTTGGCCGCCAGCACCGTATACACGCAGGGCAGCACGAACAGGGTAAACAGGGTTCCCACCGACATGCCCGTGGCAATCACGACGCCTATATCGAAACGGCTGACGGCTCCTGCGCCTGTCGCGAGTATCAAGGGCACCATGCCGAATACCATGGCTGCCGTGGTCATCAGTACCGGGCGCAGACGAATCGCAGCAGCTTCCTCCACCGCTTCCCGTGCCGACAGTCCTTTATCGTGGCGTAGCTGATTGGCGAACTCGACGATCAGGATGCCGTGCTTGCTGATCAGGCCGATCAGCGTCACCAGCCCGACCTGAGTGTAGATATTCATGCTCGACAGCCCGAGAAACAGCGGGATCAGCGCCCCGCAGATCGACAGCGGCACCGTGACCAGAATCACCAGCGGGTCACGGAAGCTCTCGAACTGGGCTGCCAGCACCAGGAAGATGATCGCCAGTGCCAGGGCAAAGGTTACCCACAGGGCGCTGCCTTCCTGAACGTATTGGCGTGAAGCGCCTGCATAGTCATAAGCGAACCCGACAGGCGCTTCCTCGTTGGCGATCTGGCGAACCGTCTCGATGGCCTCACCCATGCTGACAATGGGAAAACCCTGGATGATTGCAGAGTTGAGCTGCTGGAACTGGTTGAGCTGACGAGGTCTGGCCCGGTCGCTGACCGTGATCAGCGTGGACAGTGCCAGCAGCTTGCCTTCGCTGTTCTTCACGTAATAGTTGTTCAGCCAGCCCGGATTATCCCGATACGCACGTTCGACCTGGGCTATGACCTTGTAACTGCGGCCTTCGATGGTGAAACGGTTGATTTCCGCCTCGGCCAGCAAGGTCGCCAGTGTGCCGCCCAGATCCTGCATGGACACGCCCATCTGGGCAGCCTTGGCCCGGTCGATATCGACGACAACTTCAGGCTTGTCGAACGCCAGATCGATATCCATGAATGCGAACTTTCCGGACTCCACGGCGCGTTTCTTTACCCGCTCGGCGACTTCCAGCAGCGCGGCATAATCGTTCGGGGTGTTGATGACGAACTGGAACGGCAGACCTTCACCGGTCCCCGGCAGCGATGGCAGGTTGAAACCGAAAATCTGCAGGCCCGGAATCTGCGCAAGTCGTGCCTGAACATCCGGCAGGATTTCCATCTGGGTACGGCTGCGCTCGTCCCATGGCTTGAGCAGGAATCCGCCTACGCCGGTCTGCACGCCATTGAAGCCGTTGATCTGGAACGAGGAGTAGTACTCGGGAAACTCCCGGAATATCTCCACGAACTCATCGGTATAGGCGTTGATGTAATCCAGGTTGGTGGGCTGGGGTGAGGTCGCCATCATGAAAATGATGCCCTGATCTTCGTCCGGTGCCAGGTTCGACTGGGTGAACTTGAGCAGCACCGGAATCAGGCACAGTACAATCAAGGCGAATACCAGCACCACCGGGCGAGTGTCGAGGGTGCCGTGCAACAGACGCCGGTAGCGTACTTTCAGACGCTCGAAAAGCTGGTCGAGCCTGTGGGCCAGACCGCTGGCGTTTTCATCGTGGCGCAGCAGCAAGGCACACATCATGGGCGACAGGGTCAGGGCCACAATGCCCGAAATCACGACCGCGCCGGCCAGGGTCAGGGCAAACTCCTTGAACAACGCACCGGTCAGCCCTTCCAGAAAGCCGATGGGTGCATAGACCGCCGCCAGAGTGATGGTCATCGATACCACCGGCATGGCGATTTCCCGGGCGCCTTCGATGGATGCGTCGAACGGCGTCTTGCCTTCTTCGATATGGCGATGAATGTTTTCCACCACCACAATCGCATCGTCCACCACCAGCCCGATGGCCAGCACCATTGCCAGCAAGGTCAGCAGGTTGATCGAGTAGCCCATCAGTTGCATGAAGAACAGCACGCCGATCATCGACAGCGGAATGGTGATAACCGGAATCAGTACCGAACGCAGTGCGCCCAGGAACAGGAACACAATCACCACGACGATCAGGACAGCTTCGATCAGGGTTTTCACGACTTCGTGAATCGAGGCCTGGATGAACAGCGTCGCGTCATAGGCGATGGACACCTTCAGGCTGGGCGGTAACTGGCTTTCCAGCTCCGGCATGATGCGTCGCACTTCCTTGATCACATCCAGCGGGTTGGAGCTTGGTGTGCCTTTGATGCCGATATAGACCGAAGGTATGCCATCGAACGAACTGACGGCGTTGTAGCTCTCTGCACCCATTTCCACCCGCGCCACATCCCCTAGCAGCACCCGGCTGTCGCCATCGGTCTTCAGTGGAATTGCGGCAAAGGCTTCGGCGGACTTGAGGTCGGTGGTGGCGTTGATGCTGGTGACCACGTATTCGCCCTTGACCTCACCGGCTGCCGACAGGAAGTTATAGCGGCGCACAGCATTGGTGACATCGGCTGCGGTCAGGCCGAATCCGGCCAGTTTTACCGGGTCAAGCCACAGGCGCATGGCGAAGACCTGATTGCCGAGGATTTCCGCTTCGGCCATGCCGGGCAAGGTGGCCAGCTTGGGCTGAATGACCCGTGACAGGTAATCGGTGATCTGCGGGTTGCTCAGTTCCGAGCTGTAGAAGCTGATGTACATCAGCGCCGAGGCGTTGGCGGCTTCCTTGCTCAATACCGGGTCTTCTGCATCCTGGGGCAGCTTGTTCTTGACCTCATTGGCCTTGGCCAGCAACTCGGTGAACAGGCGATCGCTGTCGGCGCCGATACGGGCATAGATCGTGATCACCGAAAAATTCTGGCGGCTGACCGAGGTCATGTAATCGATGCCTTCGGCGCTGGCCAGGCTCTGTTGCAGCGGCTGGGTAATGTAGCCCTGAATGGTTTCGGCATTGGCGCCGGGATACGCCGTGGTCACGGTGATCATGGCGTTTTCCATCTGCGGATACTGGCGGATGGTCAGCTTGCTGAACGCCTGGAAACCCAGCAGCACGATCAGCAGGCTGACCACAGTCGCCAGTACCGGGCGACGAATGAACGGATCTGTAAATGCCATGAGAAATTCCTTGATCAGTCAGCGCGTGGCTGGCTGTTCGGATCGGCCGACAAGGTCTTGTCGGCGCTGATGGCCACATGGGTTCCGTTATCGAGCTTGAGCTGTCCGCCACTGACAACCTGCTCGCCCGCCTTGAGCCCCTTGGTGATGATGACCTTCCCGGCACGGCGCTCACCGGTTTCGACGAAATGCCGTTCCACCGCCAGTTGTTGCTGGCCTTTGGCGTCTTTTTCCGGCTCGCCCTTGTCGTCTTTCTTCGGCACGACGACAAATACCGAGTTGCCATAAAGGGTGTAGGTAATCGCACTTTCCGGCACCACGATCTGGCTTGGGGCGCTGGGCAGCACAACCTGCAGATTGGCGAACATCCCGGGCAGCAGTCTGCTTTCAGGGTTGGGCAGGGTGGCGCGAATCAGCACGTTGCGGGTGGTGTCATCGACCTTGGGGTTGATGGCGCTGACCCGAGCTTCAAATGACTGGTCCGGATAGGCCGCGACACTGAGCCGGACAATCTGGTCGATGGCGATCTTAGGTAGCGCCTGCTCCGGCACGTAGAAGTCGACATAAAGACTGCTCAGGTCCTGCAGGGTGGCGATGACCGTTCCGCTGGCCAGATAGTCGCCCACATCCACCTGACGAATGCCGATGGTGCCGCTGAACGGCGCGAGGATCTGCTTCTTGGCCAGAGAGGCCTTGAGCTGGGCGACGGTCGCGCCGGCTTTTTTCAGTTGGGCGGCGAGCTTGTCGAAGTCCCCTCTGGAAATCGCCTGATCACCCACCAGCCTGCTGCCGCGACCGTGTTCAACCTGCGCCAGCCCCAAGTCTGCTTCGGCAGTGCCCAGCAGGCCCTTTTCGACATCGCTGTCCAGTTGCAGCAAGGGCTGACCCACCCTGACCTTTTGTCCTGACTCGAATTGCACGGCCTTTACCGTGCCGGCGATTTCCAGGCTCAGGTCGACGCCCTGCAAGGCCTTGAGGGTGCCGATGGCGGGTAGAAGGTTTTGCCACGGTTGTTCGCTGGCAGTGGCCACAGCCACGCTGACCGGTGGTTTTGGGGCGCTGAATTGCTGAATCTGCCGATAAATGGAGAGGGCCTTGTAGCCCGCGAGCAAAAGCACTACAAGCAGAACAAAGCCCAGCATGATCAGCATGCGCCGACGCACCATACTGCACTTCCTTTGGAGATATTTAACCTGAGAAGCAGGCTAGCTCCAGCGCCGGATATTGCAAACCGGCAGGGTGTAGGACATTTCTTTATTTATGGCTGTATGACCGGATTAGTGATGGGCGTACACATCACACCAGATGCAAGTGGTTATCCCAGAGCCCGGACGGCAGATCCAGAGGTTTAGCCACCAGTTCGGGCTGGCGGCAGTCGTAGAAGCGGCAGCGGCCCTGACCCGAGGTCACGACAAAACCGTCGGCAACCGCACCCACGCCTGCACAGTCGGGCAGAGGCGCGTCGAGTTTTACTGCACCGCTGTCCAGGTCCCAGATAAAGAACCGGTTGCCACGCGGGGCGGTCAGTGCAACCAGTCGCAGGTCGCTGTGCACCGCGACGCTGGCGGTGTAGTGACCCATCGCCCGCAATTGCTCTTCGGCCACGGGAAAGGCCTGGAAGGGCTGGCCTGGACGTTTTATCGCCAACAGTTCGGAGGACTCATGAGCATCGCCCATGAACTGCTGCCCGGAGACAATGGTGCCGTCGCTGGCAATGCCCATGTGGCGCACGCTGTTCATCTGTTGCCTGAGGGTTTCCTTGCTCAGCAGTGTGCCGTCGCGTTGCATCAGTACCAGGCTGGGCTCCATGGCATGCAGGTTCATCTCGACCCGGCTTTCTGCCTCGGTGCGAATGCCGCCATTGGCGACCACCAGGGTTTCGCCGTCCGGCATCCACGACACCTGATGTGGGCCGATACCATGAGTGGAAATCTCTGCCGAATGCACCAGTCGCTCATCGACAAAACGATAAACCCCCAGCAGGCCGCGACCCGGATCGGTGGTGTCGTTTTCCGTGGCGTACAGCCATTCGCCATCGCCATGAATCACGGCATGGCCGTAGAAGTGCCGGTTGGGCTGTGACGTGATGGTTTGCAGCAGGCGGCCATCGCGCAGGTCGATCAGGTAGCTTTCAGTGCCGGGCCTGCGGGCGATGAAGACCGCCAGCGGCAAGGATGGGTGATGGATGATGTCATGGCAACGCTGGGCGACCTGAGTTGCGAACACCTGCGTGCCGTCGAGCCGGTAACCTACTGCGTAATGCCTTGCGTCGCCATCGTCGCGAGCGGAAAGCAGCAGCGGGCTTTTGCCTTTTTGCCGAAACAGCGTCCAGCCGCCCAGCGTACAAGCGCTGAGCAACAGGCTGCCAAGTGCCAGAGCCTGGCGTCGCAACATCATCTACACCCTCTCGATCAATCGCCGTCGTTGGCGTTGAAGCCCAACTGAATACCCAAGGCCTTGGCCAGTTCGCCTTCATGCAGACGGTGAACCACGTTCAGGCTGTCGTAAAACCCATTGAGCTGCTGACGACCGGCTTCGCTGGCCAGCAAATCGGCCAGTGGCGGCTTGAGTTCCGACAGCAGTTTGCGGCTGGCAGCGTAGGCTGCGTCGATCTTGTCGGCCAGCGGTTTCTGCTCGGCGGGCAGCAGACCTCGCAGGCCCTTGTTATCCACGCCGGCCCAGACGGTCTGAGCGCTGATCAGGCTGGCTTCCAGGCTGCTGAGCGAGGACTTGCTGCGCCACGAATCTGCCTGGAACGGTTGCGGCTGGCCTTTG
Source organism: Pseudomonas sp. Irchel 3A18 (assembly GCF_900187465.1). Lineage (NCBI taxonomy): Bacteria > Pseudomonadati > Pseudomonadota > Gammaproteobacteria > Pseudomonadales > Pseudomonadaceae > Pseudomonas > Pseudomonas sp. Irchel 3A18. Next base: position 112,818 of record NZ_FYDI01000012.1, on the reverse strand, counting down.
GTCTGGCGACCCAATGGCGTGCCCAGCTTTTTCTTCAAGCTGTCCAGTGCCGTGACCTGCACGCGCAGCACTTCGGCGATCGCTTCGTGGGAGTCGGCGTAGCGCGGGTTCGGGAACTTGCTCAGTTGCGCGAGCATGCCGTCGTTGCTGTTCCAGCGGCTGAGGATTTCCTCGGCCAGAATCTTCTGGCGCTCACCGATGGCCATCAGTAACGGGCAGTAGCGGGCTTTCTGTTCGGCGTTGGCCATGTCGATCTCGGCATCGAACAGAATGTATTCATACGCCGACAAGCCTTGAACCACGACGCTGGCCTTGGACAAGTCTTCGGCATTGATCTGTGGTTGTGCGTTGACCAGTTGCTCGACCTGACGTCCGACCAGATTCTTCTTGTCCGGCCAGAACTGCACCTGCCAGGCTCGGTTGCCTTCGGCCAGCGGCCCGATCAGCAAGGGCTGCAGCTCGGCCCAGGTTTTCTGTGCTTTCAGGAAGTCGGCGCGTGCGCTTTCCAGATCGGTCTTGCCCTGACAGAAAGCAATTGCACTGCTTGCCAGTTGGCGATCAGCTTCGACCCAGCGGCTGTAGGTCGGCAGGATCACCTGTTTGGCGATGGCGGCAGAGGTGATGGCTTGCGGGTCCGATGGTGCACAGGCGCCCAGAGCCAGGGCCGCGAGGCTGGTGAACAACAACTTGGGTCGGAACATGTGTCCGGCTCCTTCTTTTTAAAGGGGAATGCTTATAACGAATTCAGGAACGCCAACAGCGCCGCACGCTGGTCGGCGTCGAAGGCCAGGACCTGTCGTTGTGCTGCCTGGGCTTCGCCGCCGTGCCACAGTATCGCCTCCATCACGTTGCGAGCGCGACCATCATGTAGAAATTGTGTGTGCCCGCTGACGGTAGCGGTCAGGCCCAGGCCCCAGAGCGGCGGTGTACGCCATTCGCGGCCGGTGGCCTGGAACTCGGTCCGGTTGTCGGCCAGACCTTCGCCCATATCGTGGAGCAACAGGTCGCTGTAGGGACGAATCACCTGATTGGCCAGCTCCGGTTCTGCGGCATCGGCGCGGGTGGTGAATTGCGGTGTGTGGCATTGCTGGCAGCCTGCCTTGAAGAACAGGTTCTTGCCCGCCAGCACTTGCGGGTCGTCCACGCTACGACGTGCCGGAACAGCCAGGTTGCGGGTATAGAACTCTACCAGTCGCAGAATGTTGTCGCTCACCTCGGGTTCGCCGTTGGGGCCATTGCCGTTCGGTGCGTTGCGGCAATCCGCTTGCGCCGGGGTGCAGTCGTCGACGGTTTTCAGGCTGGTGGTCAGGCCCATATCGCCCGAAAAGGCGTGGACATTCTGTTGATTGAGTGTGGGTTGCCCGGCTTTCCAGCCGAAACGTCCCATGACGACCTTTTGCTGCACATCGTCCCAGACCCAGTTGGTGCGGCCGGAAATACCGTCGTCATTCTTGTCGTCAGGGTCGGCATTGGCCAGGATCGCTGCTTCGGGAATCGCCTCAAGCAGACCCAGACCGATCATGGGCGGAGCAATGCGCGCCGAAGCGTGGGTGTCGGGGTGCATGGGGCCATAGCCCAGTTGCGTGATACGCAAGGTCGGCTGGCGCAACTCGACAGTCATACCATCGCGAAAGCGGATGGTCAGAGGATCGTACTCGACCCGCACCTTGCCTTCTGGCGCGACACCAGGGGTCGACATGTCCTGTAGCTGTCCGCCATAACTCGGCTCGGGCACCACACCGTTGCGCTTGATGACCTCCGCATACGCCGGGCTGTTTGGAATCGAAAGCCTTACCAGCATCGACACGGCATTGGTGTCGCCGGGCTCTGGCGGATGGCCGCGACCGTCCTTGATATGGCAGTTCTGGCAGGCATTGGTATTGAATAACGGACCCAGCCCGTCACGGGCAGTGGTGGTCGAGGGCGCGATGACCCAGGGATTGCGGAAGAAACTGTTGCCGACACTGAAGTCCAGCCTGCGCACCGGCGAGAGATTGGCCGATGGCAGGGAGAAGGCGTTCTGATCGCTTTTCTTTACCGTAGCAGCACCTCCAGACAGAGCTTCCCCCGGTTCGGCCTGAGTGAACTGCGGCGCGTCATCGCACGCGGTCAGGACCAGAACCGATAAAAAAACGAGGGACAGGCGCAGCGGCATACTCATACGAATTCTGCAACGAGCTGAAAATCAGGGCGAGCAAGCTTATCAGCCTGATGGGTCTGAAATAGGAAAAGTTACCGTTTACTCGGGCTGAGGCAACGTATTGTTACTAAATCGGTGACGCCGGAAATCTGAATACCATCAACGGTGGCGACAAACTCTCTCAGGGGCGGCGGCTAATCCATCAAAGAAAACGTCGGGAGAACCGGAAACGATCGGATTTATAGCGTGCCCTGGGGAAGGGCAGGCAGTCGGTGCAGTTACACGAGCTGCAGGTTTTGCCATATCAGATTCCGTCCTGATTGAGCGTGTCGGTAGTCGTAAGGCTCGTTCTGCAAGGTCTGTTTAATGCGTCCGGCGAGACTGCGTTCTTGAAAAAAATGCCAGTCAGCAGACCTGACTGGCATTCGGTATTGCAGGCCTGAAGCCTCGGTTACATCACTGATCAGAACTCGTGATCGGCGTTGTCCGGGTTCAGGTCGGTGATGCCCAGCTTGCCTGCGGCTTGCTCGATGGCGCCGGTCTGTTTGACCAGGGCTCCAATGGCGTCACGCACCACTTGATTGCCAGCAGTGTTGCCCGCTGCGATCAACTGGTCGAAGTGCTCGCCCTTGTTGGCGTGGTCAACGATCACTTGCAACTTGGCCTGGGTGTCGTCCAGGTCGGCGCGCAGGATGGCGTCGGTGGCCGGGTCAACCTTGGCGACCAGGGACGAGATACTCGGACCGGTGATCTTGCTGCCGTCGGTGCGGGTGTATTCGCCCAGGTAGACGTTGCGGATGCCTTTGCCGTTGTAGAAGTGCGAGTTGTGCGTGTTGTCGCTGAAGCAGTCGTGCTCGTCTTCGCTGGAGTTGGCTTCCAGTGCCACTTTCATGCGCTCGCCGGCCAGTTCGCCCAGGGACAGGCTGCCCATGCCGAACAGCATTTTGCGCAGGCCGCTTTCGCCGGTTTCTGCTTCCAGGGACGCGCGATAGTTGTCGGCTACACCGGGTTTCCAGTTGAGCGACATTTCTTCCAGGTCGGTGACCAGCAGTTCGGTCACGGCCTTGAGGTAGGCACGGCGACGGTCGTTGTGGCCGCCGGTTGCACCGGCACCTTCCAGGTAGTCGCTGGCAGGACGTGCGCCGGCGCCAGGGCCGGTGCCGTTCAGGTCCTGGCCCCACAGCAGGAATTCGATGGCGTGGTAGCCGGTGGCGACGTTGGCCTCGGAACCGCCCAGCTCATTGAGGCTGGCGAGTTTCTCGGCGGTGATGTCCTTGACGTCTACCTTGTCTTCGCCGACCTGGATTTCAGTGTTGGCAATGATGTTGGCGGTCGCGCCCGGGTTGCCCAGCGCGTGCTGGTAATCCTTGGCCACGTAGTCGATCAGGCCTTCGTCCAGGGGCCAGGCGTTAACCTGACCTTCCCAGTCGTCGATGATGGTATTGCCGAAGCGGAAGACTTCGCTCTGCATGTAAGGCACGCGGGCGGCAACCCAGGCATCACGAGCAGCCTTGAGGGTCTGGTCGTTCGGTGCGGCAAGGAAAGCATCGACAGCGGTCTGCAGCTTCTTGGCGCCGGTTTCGGCATCGCTGAACACGGCGAAGACAATGTTGGTGTAATTGGCGACCACGGCCTTGGCAGCGGCGTCATCGGTCTGGGTTGCAGCTGATGAAGCAGGTGCGGCAGGCGCTGCTGCCGGAGTCACAGGAGCTGCAGCAGGGGCGGGAGCGGCTGCCTTGTCCTTGCCTTCACCGCAACCGGCGAGGGAGATAGCTATGGCCAGCAGACTAGCTGTTGCCAGAGGCATACGAATCATGACGAATTCCTGCGTCTAGGGGATTTATGGCGCCGGGCGCCCAGAAAAACTGCGACATAATGCGAAAGATTTGCATTCGGTGTAAAGGCATAACGCCCTTAAAGTCGTGAACGAGCATTCGACGACATGTAACTGTCGGTTTCAAGACAACCCGAAACTGGCCGTAGGAGCGCATTCATTCGCGAATGAATTCGCTCACGCCTCTACCTGGCTGCGCTGCGCCTGTTTCAGGTACGGCAGGATGTCACGGCCGGGCAGGGGTTTGCTGTACAGGTAGCCCTGACCTTCATGACAGCCTTCGGAGATGATGTAGGCTTCCTGTTCGCTGGTTTCCACGCCTTCGGCAATGACCTGCATGCCGAGGCTTTTACCCAACTGGATAATGGCGCGCACGATGGTCGCATCGTCATCGTCGTCGAGCAGGTCCTGCACGAAGCTCTTGTCGATCTTGATCTTGTCCAGCGGCAGGCTCTTGAGATAACTCAGTGACGAATAGCCGGTACCGAAGTCGTCGATGGCGATCAGCGCACCTGAGCGGCGCAGGCTGAGCAAGTGCTGGGCGGCGGTGTCGATGTCTTCCATCAGGCCGGTTTCGGTGACTTCCAGCTCCAGGCTGCGAGGTGGCAGGCGGTAGATCTGCAACAGGTTGTTGACCACGCGGGGCAGTTCCGAGTGGTGAAGTTGCACAGTGGACAGGTTGACCGCCATACGCAGTTCGGTGAAGCCCTGATCGTGCCACTCCCGCAACTGGCGACAGGCCTGATCGAGCACCCACTCACCGATGGCGATGATGGTGCCGTTCTGCTCTGCCAGCGGAATGAAGACATCGGGCGGCACCAGACCGTGCTCCGGGTGTTGCCAGCGGATCAACGCCTCGACGCCCATCACCCGATGGTCGCGATAGCTGATCTGTGGCTGATAGACCAGATATAGCTGGCCTCGGGGCAGGGCTTCGCGCAGGTCTTTTTCCAGCTCGCGACGGCGGCGCATTTCGCTGTCGACACTGGCGATATAGAACTGATAGCGGTTGCGCGAGCGTGTCTTGGCCAGGGTCATGGTCTGTTCGGCTTTCTGCAGCAGCTTCTCGGTGCTGTCGCCGTCTTCCGGGAACAAAGTGATGCCGATGGTTGCGCGCAGGCGGATTTCATGAAGATCCAGGGCGAACGGCGCCTCAAGGTCATCCAGAATATTCTGCGCCAGCTCTGCGGCTTCATAAGGCTGCTCGATATCGGCCTGAACCAGAGCGAACTGGTCGCCACCCAGGCGTGCCAGAGCACCCAGTCGCCCGCTATGAGCGCGCAGCCGGTCTGCCAGGGCCAGAAGCAACTGGTCGCCGGTCTGATAACTGAACTGCTCGTTGATGCCTTTGAAATCATCCAGGCCGACACACAACACCGCGACACGACGCTGCAGGCGTCCGGCGTCCACCAGAATCTTGTCCAGTTGTGTCTGTAATTGCAGGCGATTGGGCAGGCCGGTCAGGAAGTCGTATTGGGCCATGCGCTGCAGGCTGTTTTCCGCTTCGTGGCGAAGGTGGGTATTGCGCTCGATGGAGGCCAGCAACTGGTTGGCGGTATTGACCCAGATACCCAACTCATTCTTTTCATGGCCCTTGAGCAGCGGCAGCAGGTGTTCGCTTGGGCGGTCCGGGTTGATGCTGGTCAGGTGTTCGATGATTCGGGACAGCGGCTTGGTCAGCAGCCAGTGATAGACCAGATACAACACCAGACCCATGGCCAGGGCACGTAATACCCCTGACACGAAAATGATCACCGCATTGATGATAAAGCTCTCGCCATAGTTGGCGGTATCCAGCGTGATGCGCAGATCACCGTAGTATTCGCTGTAGGGGCTGCGGCCGACCAGTTGGGTCGTGAAGCTGCGCTCCTGGCCAAGAATGATGTCTGTGAGCCAGCGAATGGGAGAATCTTTCAGAGGGCGCGCTTTTTCTGCGAGCAACGTTTCGTTCGGGTGCCCGATGGAGGCCATGCGAACGGAGTCATCCTGGAACAGACCTTCGATGACCTGCATGCCCATTTCCCGGTCCAGGCTGTACACCGCCTGGGTCGACGGGTCACGGAACATGTCCAGAATACGTTCGGCATCACTGGCCACGTTCTGGTGGGTCTTGTAGGCATCGTAGACAATTTGTGCGCAACTCAAGACAACGCCCACGAGCAGCGCTGAAAGCAGTACTACGCGCAACAACTTAACCGACAAGCTGTGTTTGAGTTCCAGCTTCAAATGGTCATTCCTTAATTCGTGCCGGGAGCGTGCAACCCTGCACCCATCGAAAAACCAGCTGTGTCAGCCCTGTGACGAGCGTGTACTCATCAGGCCGATTTCTGCTTCCTTTGTCCTGCCTGCGCGTAGCGTTGGATCCAGGCAACTCTACTGTGTCGGGCGAGTATGCATGGAACTTGAGTATGACTCTGTAAATACAAGAAGTAATATTAGTATGCTATTGCCTTCTGGCAACATGTAAACCAGCCGTGTCAGGTTGAGGCTGGATGCCCCCGCTGGCACGAAGCGGGGGAAGAAAGCCGACCCAGAGCGCTGGGTCCGGAAAACTCAGGCCAATTGTTGTACGACTTCGAGGAATGCTTGGCGAAATGCCTGCATTTCTGCCTCTGTACCAATGCTGACTCGCACCCAGGTCGGCCAGACATCCCATTTCCTGCCAATCAGAATATTGCGTTTGGCCAATCCCTTGATGACCCTCTCAGCCTCATGGCCGGTATCTATCATGAAGCAATTGGCCTGGGAAGGCGTGCAGGTGAATCCATGGCTTGCGAGAAAGGCACGGGTTTCTTCGCGTACGCGGGTATTGAGCTGCTTGCGCTGCCTTACCAAGTCAGGGTCTTCAAGACTGGCCATGCCGCCCATGGCCGCAGGCAGCGGGACGAAATTGTTGCCGCCCCACACTTCTATTTTCTCCAGCAGTTCGGGATGTCCTACCGCCAGACCCAGCCTGGCTCCCGCCATGCCATAGAGCTTGGAGAAGGTGCGCAGGACCAGAACATCCTTGCGCCTGGCTGCCAGCGAAACAAGGCTGGCGGCATCCGAGAAGTGAATGTACGCCTCATCGATCAGCACCACTGAACCTTCGGGTTTGGTGAGTATGGCTTTTTCTATCTGCTGCTGGGGTGTCACGGTCCCGGTGGGATTGTTGGGGTTACAGATGTAAATCAGGCCGGGTGTCTTGTCGACTTTCAACATGGCCTCAAGATCATGTGCCCCGTCAGGTAGCAGGGGGACTTCATGAAAGGCGACGTGCTGGCTGTTAGCCGCTTCGATGGGCGCATCATAGGAAGGTGTAGCGAGAGTAAGGCTGCGGTGCTCATCGGTAAAGGCCGCAATGGCGTACTGCAAGGGTTCACGCGAGCCGCTGTAGGCATGCACGTAATCACTGGGTATCTGATTCTGTCTGGCAAACAGCTCGATCAGTTTCAATTGCGCGCCGTAGTGATAGCGTCCTGTCGAGGCTGCACCAGCCTGCATTTTTTCAAGTGCCAGGGGAGAAGGGCCTAGATGGCTTTCATTGAAGTTGAGATGAATCCTGTCATTGCCGGCAGGATGCTTGGTTGCGGGAGCGGCTGAGCTGATTCGCGGGAGTGCCAGGCTTGTGCAGGCCAGGGCAGAGAGGGTAACGAAAGAACGACGACTGACCGATGACATGGAGTAAGTCCCTTGTTGGTTGCGAACGTCTGCACTCGTAATAGCGTATTGATGGTACGCAGGCCTTGAGTGGCGGGGTCTTCGTTGATGAAAACGATAGCAAGCGAAGGATATTTACCGGCGGGATTCGGGAGGGCGGACAAGGTCGGTCTGGAGGGCGCAGTATTTCTTTTTAAATCAAAGGACTGAATGGCACACAATAAAAAACCCGGCATGGCCGGGTTTTTTGTAAACAGCAGGAATCAGGCAGCGTATTGCTTGGCCACGAAGTCCCAGTTCACCAGGTTCCAGAACGCTTCGACGTACTTCGGACGCAGGTTGCGGTAGTCGATGTAGTAAGCGTGTTCCCAGACGTCGCAGGTCAGCAGCGGGGTGTCGCCGCTGGTCAGCGGGTTGCCTGCACCGATGGTGCTGGCCAGAGCCAGGGAACCGTCAGCTTTCTTCACCAGCCAGCCCCAACCGGAACCGAAAGTGCCGATGGCGGTTTTGCTGAACTCTTCCTTGAATTTCTCGAAGGAGCCGAATGCAGCGGTGATGGCATCGGCCAGAGCGCCGGTTGGCTCGCCGCCGCCATTTGGCGACAGGCATTCCCAGTAGAACGTGTGGTTCCAGACCTGAGCGGCGTTGTTGAAGATGCCGCCCGAAGAAGTCTTGATGATTTCTTCCAGAGTCTTGCCTTCAAACTCGGTGCCTGGCACCAGGTTGTTCAGGTTCACGACATAGGTGTTGTGGTGCTTGTCGTGGTGATATTCCAGCGTCTCAGCAGTAAGGTGCGGCACCAGAGCGTCTTTTGCGTAGGGCAGAGGTGGCAATTCAAAAGCCATGGTTCATCTCCTTATCAGGTCGATTGCGGTAATCGCAAGGCCGATCACGGGCGGCCGTATACAGCATGCACCGGGAGTTTTTACTCTTTTGCGGCGCAGACCCCGGATCATAGCACCGGGCCTTCGGCTTAACCACGCAACAAGTGTGTGGGATAAAGGTTCCAGAGCCGTTGTATCCATTTATCACTAAAAGGAAAAGCCTTTCAGTCAGCCCTGATCAATTGTGCCGCCACACTGAACATCATCACTGCCACCATCAGATCGAGCAGCCTCCACGTAGCCGGGCGTGCCAGCCATGGGGCAAGCCAGGCCGCGCCGATGGCGAGGGTCGAGAACCACAGAAACGAAGCGCTGGCGGCACCGGCGACATAGGCGCCTGGCGCACTTTGCTGCGCACCCAGCGAGCCGATCAGCAGGACCGTATCGAGATACACGTGCGGATTGAGCAGCGTGACTGCCAGAGCGCTGAGCAGCACTGCACGACGCGATCTTTGGCCAGCGGTCGCACTTTGCTCAAGGCTCTGGCGCGAACAGGCGCGACGCAAGGCCTGCACGCCGTACCAGGTCAGGAAGATCACGCCGCCCCAGCGTGCGATCGCCAGCAAGGTCGGGTTCTGCACCAGGACATTCGCCAGACCGAAAACCCCTACAGCGACGAGAATCGCATCGCAGAGGATACACAGCATCGCCACCGGCACGTGGTGTTCGCGTCTCAGTCCCTGTGCCAGGACAAAAGCATTCTGTGCACCGATGGCCATGATCAGGCCGCCCGCGACCAACAGGCCGTTGAAGTAACTTTGCCACATGAAATGAATTCCGCAATGCCGAGGAGAGGTAGCGATTGTCTGGCCTCTGGGTGTATAAGAAAAACAAATATTCCTGATTCCTCATTAGGAAAACTGATGTTCGATTACAAGTTACTGTCAGCCCTGGCGGCTGTCATTGAGCAGGCAGGTTTTGAACGTGCCGCTCAGGTATTGGGGTTGTCCCAGTCGGCCGTCTCGCAACGCATCAAGCTGCTTGAAGCGCGCATTGGCCAGCCGGTGCTGGTACGGGCCACGCCACCCACGCCTACCGATATCGGCAGACGCCTGCTCAACCACGTGCAGCAGGTGCGTCTGCTGGAACGTGACCTGCAAGGCCTGGTGCCTGCGCTGGACGAAAATGGCCTGCCTGAACGGCTGCGCATCGCGATCAATGCCGACAGTCTGGCAACCTGGTGGGCGCCGACAGTGGGTGCCTTCTGTGCCGAGCAACGTCTGTTGCTGGATCTGGTGGTCGAGGATCAGGACGTCGGCCTCAAACGCATGCGCGCTGGTGAAGTGGCCGCCTGCCTGTGTGGCAGCGAGCGACCGGTGGCCGGCGCTCGCAGCCAGTTGCTGGGTGCCATGCGCTATCGTGCGCTGGCCAGCCCGGCGTTCATCGAACGGTATTTCGCCGAAGGCGTCAGCCCTGAAAAGCTGATGCGTTCAGCGGCTCTGGTGTTTGGCCCCGATGACTTTTTACAGCACCGCTACCTTGCCCTGCTTGGGTGCGAGGGCGGTTTCGAGCATCATCTGTGCCCTTCGTCCGAAGGGTTTGTGCGGATGATAGAGGCGGGTGTCGGCTGGGGGCTGGTGCCCGAGTTACAGGTGCAGACGCAATTGCAGCAAGGCTCGTTGCGCGAACTGGTGCCTGAACGCTACATCGATGTGCCCTTGTATTGGCACCACTGGCGCAACGGCGGGCAATTGCTGACGCGCCTCACTGAGAATCTGGTGCAGCAGGCGAGCAAGTGGCTGGTGCCCCTGAACGACAAGTGAGCGTCAGTGCAGACATATGAAATGTGGGAGCGGTAAATGAAGATTCTGGTCACCGGCGCAAGCGGCTTCATCGGCGGACGCTTTGCGCGTTTTGCTCTTGAGCAGGGCATGAGCGTGCGCATCAATGGCCGTCGGGCCACAGGTGTCGAGCATCTGGTACGACGCGGCGCCGAGTTCATCCAGGGTGATCTGGCGGACCCGGAACTGGTCAAGGCCTTGTGTCATGACGTGGAGGCCGTGGTGCATTGCGCCGGTGCGGTCGGTTTATGGGGGACTCGCCAGGATTTCGTCCAGGGCAACGTGCAGCTCACCGAAAACATTGTCGAGGCCTGTCTGAAACAAAGAGTGCGAAGGCTTGTCCATCTTTCGTCGCCGTCGATCTATTTCGACGGACGTTCGCACCGCGACATCAAGGAAGAGCAAGTGCCAAGGCGCTTGCACAATCACTACGCCAGCACCAAGTACCTGGCTGAGCAAAAAGTGTTTGGCGCTGAAGAGTTCGGGCTTGAAGTCATCGCCTTGCGGCCGCGTTTTGTAACGGGTGCGGGCGACACCAGCATTTTCCCGCGCCTGCTGCACATGCAGCGCAAGAAGCGTCTGGCAATCGTGGGCAATGGCCTGAACGTGGTGGATTTCACCAGCATGCAGAATCTTAACGACGCCATGTTAAGCAGCCTGCTGGCAACCGGGTCGGCGCTGGGCAAGGCCTATAACATCAGCAATGGTGCGCCGGTCCCGCTGTGGGATGCCATCAACTATGTGATGCGCCAGATGCAGTTGCCTCAGGTCACGCGCTATCGCTCATACCGGTTGGCGTATACCGCCGCGGCGATCAACGAAGGCGCATGCCTGTTGTGGCCGGGTCGACCTGAACCCACGCTGTCGAGGTTGGGTATGCAGGTCATGAACAAGGATTTCACGCTTGATATCAGCCGGGCCAGGCATTATCTGGATTACCAGCCCAGAGTCAGCCTATGGACTGCGCTGGATGAGTTCTGTGGCTGGTGGTCGGCCCAGCAGGGTGGTTCGCGCTGAAACGGCAACAGAGCCCGGTTATACTGCGCAACTTTGGTTTCAACCGTTTCTTTTAAAGGGTTACCCATGCGTAACGATCCATACGACGACGTCGATGACGTTCCGAACCTCAGTGCCAAGGACGACGATGACGATGATTTCGTCCCTACCAAAGGGGCTCGTGAACGCACGACTGTGCACTCGCGCACCACGCCGGTGGTCAAGGTCAAAGGGCCGAGCACCGGTCCGCTCTGGGCTTTGGTGGGCGCTTTGTTCATTGCGTTCTGTGGTCTGGGCTGGTGGAGCTTCCAGCAGGTTTCCCTGATGGAACAGCAACTGGTCGCGACCCAGGAAAGTTTTGCCCGCATCAGCGAGGAAGCGGCCGGTCGCCTACAGGATATTTCCGGCAAGGTGGTCGCGACCGAATCCCTGAGCAGCGATGGCGAAGCCCTCAAGCAGCGCATCAAGCTTCTTGAAGCGCAACTGGAAGATCAGGACAAGCAACGCGCAGGTGTCGAAGGGCAGCAAACCAGCCTGGACAAGCGTCTGGAGCAGATATCCACACAAGCTGCGCAGCAACAGCATGACAATGCGCAGTTGCAGGAACAGCTCAAGAACGTCGCTATCGAACTGACAGCCCTCAAGACCGCATTGCCGGACCTCAAAGCTGCCCAGAGCGATCAGGCCAAGTTAGACACCCAGCTCAAGAGCCTGAGTGCCGATGTAGCGACTCTGAAAAAACAGGGCAACCCGTCAGCGGCCATCGAGCGCCTTGAACAGGACCTTGTGGTGCTCAAGAGCGAACAGGAAAACCGCCCGGCACCTGTGGCGGCCAGTGCTGGCAATACTGCCGAGTTCGATGCCTTCCGCGCTCAGGTGACCCGCAGCATCAACACCCTGACCAGCCAGATCCAGACGTTGTCGCAGCAGGTCAACGCCAGTCGATAAGGTTCAGGCCTGCCCCGTGGCAACTTTGTCGCGGGGCAGGTCGATTTCAGGTTCTCGCCTTGGGACAGTGACAGGCGCTTGAACAGTGCGCAAAGGCACTCTTTCGTGCGCGTTTTAATTAGGGTTAGACGGTTTTTTATAAGTAATCGATTTTTGTTTTTAATGAGTTTCTTGTTTGAATTTGTTAAGTAAAAATATCTCACTCAATAAATAAATATACGAAATATTGGGTGGCAGGTATTACTGTGGAGGTGCGGTTTTAAATAGGAGTTTAAATAATGAATGGAATCAAGAGTATGAAAGGCGTCGAAAATAAAGTATCGAACAGGGCTGAGGAAAGTTTTAAAAGTTCTGACGATTATAGTGACGTTGTGGGTGTTCCTGCGGGGCCGGACAAGCTTGCAGATTTGCAGCAAAGGCCCCGCGTGGGGATAAAACCACCCAAGCCAGGCTGGCCTCCCACCAAGCCACCGAAGTTTCCTACCAAACCGAAACAGCCTCCGGTCAAGCCAGTGGCACCTCCCAAGCCTCCGGTCAAACCGACACTACCGACCAAGCCGCCGGTCAAGCCTGTTCTGCCCGTCAAGCCGACAGCTAAAAAGCCTGCAGTCAGCCCGGTCCCGCCAACACCGGTTTTCAGCGGCTCTGCGCCCAGCATCAATGCTTCAAGTCTGCCGCCTGCTCCAGTGCGACCATCGCGTCTGGAAACAACATTGAACGTAATCAATACGGCAACGGGTGTTCTGCAATTGGTCCATCCGCTCAATAGCGTATTCAACCCCAACGGGACCGTCACTTATCCCAATGGGAGTGTTGCCGATGCGCAAGGGCAATCGGTCACCAGCCCTGACGGCACCGTGCAGAACGTGGACGGTACTATCGTGCATGCCGATGGCACCACGCAGTATGTCGATGGTAGCTATCTGTATAAAGATGGCACCTGGTTGCTGGCCGATGGTTCGGTGAAGTATCCGGATGGTCGCTGGAAGTTGGCCGATGGCACGATCACGGATGCAGACGGTAATGTGCAGGGCTCTGTTGAAAGTACAAAGTAAGTAAAAGTGTTCTGATGCAAAAAAGCCCTGGCTCTTTCGAGTCAGGGCTTTGTGGTGTTTTTTGTGATTACAGGCGTGGGTAATCGATATAGCCAACCGGGCCTTTGCCGTAGAAGGTTTCAGGAATGGCCGGGTTCAGCGGAGCATCCTTTTCCAGGCGCTCTACCAGATCCGGGTTGGCGATATAAGGCACACCGAAGGCCACGGCATCGGCCTTGCCTTCTGCCAGCCAGGCATTACTGCTGGCCTTGGTGAATCTTTCGTTGGCGATGTAAACGCCACCAAAGGCTTTCTTGAGTTGCGGCCCGAGGCTGTCGCCTGCTTCCTTTTCCCGGGAGCACAGGAATGCGATGCCGCGCTTGCCCAGTTCAGTCGCTACATAGCCGAAGGTTTCGGCCAGGTTGTCGTCGCCCATGTCATGCAGGTCGGCGCGTGGTGCCAGATGCACACCGACACGGCCCGGGCCCCAGATTTCGATGATTGCGTCGGTGACTTCCAGCAAAAGACGGGCACGGTTTTCCAGAGTGCCGCCGTATTGGTCGTTGCGCTGGTTGGTGCTGGTCTGCAGGAACTGATCGATCAGGTAACCGTTGGCGGCATGCAGCTCCACGCCATCGAAACCGGCAGCCTTGGCGTTTTCTGCGCCGACCCGGTAGGCCTCTATCACATCACCGATTTCCGCCAGTTCCAGCGCGCGAGGTGTCACGAAGTCGGACTTGGGACGCAGCAGGCTCACATGGCCAGCCGGCTTGATTGCGCTCGGTGCTACAGGTGTTTCGTCGTTCAGGTACGAAGGGTGGGAAATACGCCCTACGTGCCACAGTTGCATGACAATGCGGCCACCGGCGCCATGTACCGCCTTGGTGATATTGCTCCAGCCGCGAACCTGATCGTTGGACCAGATACCTGGCGTATCCGGGTAACCCACGCCCAGCGGCGTGACCGAAGTGGCTTCGCTGATGATCAGGCCTGCCGAGGCGCGCTGTACGTAGTACTCGGCCATCATCGCATTCGGTATGCGGCCTTCGTCGGCGCGGCAGCGCGTCAGTGGCGCCATGATGATGCGGTTAGGCAGTTGCAGATCGCCCACGGTGATCGGGTCAAAGATAGTTGTCATGCGTCGAACCCTCTTAAATGATCAGTTGGTAGCAGGAGCCAGATCGGGATTGGCGGTCTGGCGGAAAGTAATCAGGGTGACCAGCAGTGCAAGCACGGCCAGCACGGCTGCGGCCAGTGGCACGCTGGTCAGGCCAAGGCCATGAGCGATGACACTGCCGCCGACCCACGCGCCCAGCGCATTGCCGACGTTGAAGGCGCCGATATTCAGGGTCGATACCAGATTCGGTGCGGCCTTGCCGAAGGTCACGACATTGATCTGCAAGGCAGGCACTGCGGCAAAGGCAGCAACCGCCCAGAGGAAGAGGGTGATTTCAGCCGGGATCAGCGCCACGCTGCTCCAGCTCAGGATGGTGGAAATCACAGCCATGGCGATGAACACGCCAATCAGGGTGGTCGGGATGCTGCGGTCAGCCATCTTGCCGCCCAGGACATTGCCCGCTGTCAGGCCCAGGCCGATCAACAGCAGGGTCCAGGTCACGCCGTTCGGCGACACGCCAGTCACTTCGCCCAGCAATGGCGCAACGTAAGTGAACAGGGTGAATACCGACGCTGCGAACAGGGCAGTCATGCTCAGCGACAGCCATATACCGACGCCCTTGAGTGCGGCCAGTTCGGCACGCATGTCGAGTTTTTCTTCCTCGCGGTTGCCCGGCAGGAAGCGAACCAGACCGATGAAGGCAATGACGCCGATAATGGTCACGGCCCAGAAGGTCGAACGCCAGCCCGCGTATTGACCCAGTGCTGTGCCCAGCGGCACGCCCAGCACGTTGGCCAGCGTCAGGCCGGTAAACATCAGTGCTACGGCAGAAGCGCGGCGGTTGGCCGGGACCAGGCCTGCGGCAACCACTGAACCGATCCCGAAGAATGCGCCATGGCACAGGGCTGTGACGACACGGGCGAACATCAGCACGTCGTAGTCGCTGGCCAGCGCGCAGAGCAGATTACCGATGATGAAAATACCCATCAGCGTGACCAGTGCGGCCTTGCGCGGCAACTTGGCGGTGGCCAGGGCCATGAACGGGGCTCCTATGGCTACCCCCAGTGCATAACCGGTCACCAGCCAGCCGGCGCCGGGGATCGAAACACCCAGGTCGGCGGCGACATTGGGCAGCAGGCCCATGATGACGAATTCAGTGGTGCCGATGGCAAAGGCGCTCAGGGCCAGAATAAGTAAGGGAAAGGGCACGTGGCGTCTCCTTGGGGGCTGGGGCGTCATGACTGGTTGTCCAGTTCCTGCACCAGGGCTTTGACGAAGGCTTCGATGGTTTCTTCATTGCGTCTGAAGAAATGCCATTGCCCGACCTTTTTGCTGCTGATCAGGCCTGCGCGTTGCAGAGTGGCGAGGTGGGCTGAAACCGTGGATTGCGACATCCCTGCACGCTGATCGATCTGACCGGCGCACACGCCGTGTTCGATGGAGTATTCCTGAGTCGGAAAGCTGGCTCGCGGATCCTTGAGCCAGGTCAGGATCTCGCGGCGCAAGGGGTGCGCCAGGGCTTTTATTATTTCGTCGAGGTCGATGGTCATGTCGTTCTCAGTTAACGGTATATCGCGATAGAGCGAACTTTATATCTGTATTTCGCGATATACAAATATGCAATTGCGCTAAGCAAGGATCAAATCGGTATATCGGGTTATAACGATATATAGACCGGCACTCTGAAAACGGCGTAGGCTTTGCTCCATGAATTACCTCGCACACCTTCATCTTGGCGGCCAACGGCCCGCCCAATTGCTCGGCAGCCTGTATGGCGATTTCGTCAAAGGGCCTTTGCCGGGGCGTTTTCCTGCGGAGCTGGAAGCCTCGATCCGGCTGCATCGCAGCATCGATTCATTCACCGACAACCATCCGCTGATCAAGGATGCGATGGCTCGTTTCCCGGTGCAGCGGCGACGTTATGCGGGGATCATGCTGGATGTCTTTTTCGACCATTGCCTGGCACGGGACTGGCACCGCTATGCCGATATCCCGCTGCAAACCTTTACCCGCAAGGTCTACGGTGCACTGGCCGCTGAGCCTCAATTGCCAGAGCGCCTGGCACTGATTGCGCCGCGCATGGCGGCGCAGGACTGGCTGGGTTCGTATCGGGAGTTCGAGGTGCTGGAGCAAGTGCTGGGCGGGATTTCCAGGCGTCTGTCACGGCCTGAAGGGTTGGCCGGTGCCATGCAGGAATTGCAGGCGCTGTACCAACCCTTGAGTGCGGATTTCGATGAGTTCTATCCGCTGTTGCAGGACTTCGCTCAAGCAGCCCTGGCTGGGCGCGACACCGCTTCGCTCGGCTGAGCGGTTTCACCAAACAGCGCCACCTGAACTGCCTGTTGTGCCTGAAATGCCAGTGCGGCACGTTCCAGGCCGGCAGTGGGAATCGGCTCCAGCAGATGGATATGCACATCGCCCTGATCGTTGGCGAACAGGCGGCGCAAGTGCGACAGCAGATCGTCATCACCAATGAACGGCGCAATCGGGTCCGGCTTGCCGTCGCGTGAATAGGCAATCGCCACGGGTTGCAAGGCCACGCCTGTTTCGATGGCGCTGGACAGCAGGCGACCGTGGAAGGTGCGCAGGGCACGGCCATCGGTGGTGGTGCCTTCCGGGAAAATCACCAATGGCGTGCCGTGTTGCAGATGGCTGCCCATCTGGCGCTGGATCAGGCGGCTGTCGCCCGAGCCGCGACGAATGAACAAGGTGCCTGCCTTGAGCGCCAGCCAGCCCGCAACCGGCCAGGTCCGTACCTCGGCCTTGGACAGAAACGACAGCGGCGCGAGCATGCCCAGCAGTGGAATATCCGTCCATGACACATGGTTGCTGACCCACAGCATTGGCTGAGTCGGCAGCTTGCCGCTGACCGTCACACGAAAGGGCAGGGCATTGGTCAGGCGAGCCATGAACCAGCGAGTCCAGCGTTGTCGGCGTTCCATGGAACTGCCGACTTTCAAACGCTCCATCACCGCAAAGGCTGCGGCAATCGTCAGCCCTACAGCAATCACCAGCAACACCCGTGCAACACGCGCATGGCTGCGCAGGCGGCTCATCACACGGCTGCCTTGAAGTGACGGGCATAGCGCGGGCACAACTCGTCGCGTTTGAGCAGGATGAACACATCGGCGACCTGGAAATCTTCATCCCAGCAAGGCTCGCCGCAGATCTTCGCACCCAGGCGCATGTAGGCCTTGAGCAGTGGCGGCATCTCGCAGATCACGTTATTGGGAATGTCGAGTGTCGGCAGCGGGTTCTTGGGTTCGGCGCGCAGGTTTTCGGTGCACAGATAGCGTTCGCGCAAACGCTGCATGATCGCATGAGCCTGAATGCCGCCGTCCTGCATCGGAATGCTGGCGCAGCCCATCAGGTAGCTGTAACCACCTTCGTTGAGGACTTCCGCCAGTTCGCTCCACAACACGGCGATGGTGCCGCCGTTGCGGTAGGCCGGGTCAACGCAGGTGCGGCCCAGCTCCAGGATCGGGCCTTGCAGATGCAGCAGGCCGTGCAAGCTGAATTCTTCTTCGCTGTAGAAGCGGCCCAGAGAGCTTGCGGCCTTGTGATCGAGCAAACGGGTGGTGGCGACCAGGCGACCGGTGTTGAGGTCGCGAACACCGATATGCGAGCAGTGGACATCGTAGTCATCAATATCCAGACCCAGTTCAGCGCCTTTGAGACGGGCGTTGAATTCTTCGCTGAACACGCTGAAACGCAACGCCTGAGCTTCCTGCAGGGCGTGTGCACCGATCAGGCGTTCGGCCTGAAGACGACGGTCAGAAGTGTTGTCACGGATGCGGGCAATCTGGGTCATGCGAAATCTCCATAAGCCAGCCATGCAAGTGCGGCCGGTTGACTGAATTGTCCAAGCGCTTGCTGTATGTGCAGGCTAGGGAGCCGTCGTGTCATGGAGGTGAAGCTTTGGTGATGGTTGTGTGACGGGGGCGGGTGATGGTGTTGGTTGTTAGCCTTCGCGAATGAATTGGCTCCCACCTCATTCGCACCACCCAATGTGCTCCCGCCAGAGATCTGTTCTGTCACGAACCCCTGCTAAGGTTGCCCGGTTATTCTCCAGAGACTTTGGCCATGTCCCGTCGTTTTGTCCGGTTATGTCTGCTTTTGCTTGTGGGCCTGAATGCCTTTGCGGCACTGGCCGAAGACTGGCCAGGTGAGCAATGGGTCGTTGAGCCCGTTACGCCGACAGCCGCGCTCAAGGCGCTTGAGGACTACGCTTTTGCGCCCCGTGACGACACGACCCGCGCAGGTGTTCGCAGCGATGCCCTGCTGGTGATTCGTGACGGTCGTATCGTCTATGAACGCTATGCCGGAGTCACAACGGCCCAGACGCCACACCTGACCTGGTCAATCAGCAAGAGTGTGTTGGCCACTGTGTTGGGGGTGGCATTCGGGCAAGGGCGTTTCCAGTTGAATGATCCCGTCGCAAAGTTCTACAGCCCGCTCAAGACGCATCCAGACATGACCGTTCAAGACCTCCTGCACTGGGCATCGGGCCTCGACTGGCAGGAAGACTATGAATACGCGCCGCTTAACTCATCGGTCGTGGCCATGCTTTACACCCGAGGTCGTGACGACATGGCCCGTTTTACGGCCAGCCATGGGATTGCCAGCGCTGCGGGCACGTCGTATCGATATTCCAGTGGCGACAGCAATGTTCTGTCCGCCGCCTTGAAAAACATGGTGGGTGAACAGGTTTACCAGGACTATCCATGGACCGCGCTGTTCGACCCGCTTGGCATTGGCAGTGCGACATGGGAAACCGATGGCAGCGGCACCTTCGTCGGTTCTTCCTACACCTACATGACCGCCCGTGACCTGGCGCGTATTGGCCTGTTGATGCAGCGCGGCGGGCGTTGGCAGCAACAACAGTTGCTGCCGACCGCCTGGGTGGATTTTGTCCTGACGCCTTTTAGCGGCCAGAACGTACAAGCGAGCGCCGAAGTGCCGGGCGGACATTGGTGGCTCAATCGGACCCATGACGGTGGCCATGGCCCGTGGCCGGATGCTCCGCCCGAGACCTTCGCGGCGCTTGGGCATTGGGGGCAGGCGCTGTATGTGATCCCCAGCGAAAAGCTCGTCATCGTGCGCTATGCCGATGACCGCGATGGCAGCTACGACCACAACCGGATGCTCAAGCTATTACAGGTGGCCTTCGGCAAGGAGGGCGGGCAATGAGCGCACGTCGAATGTTTATCCTGCGTCGTCCCTTCAGCAGTCTGCTCTTGTTGGCGCTCTTGATGATCTCCGTACTCGCCTGGCAATACCGTGTTGCCTTGCAAGCGTTCCCCACCATCATCAGTGCCTACACGGCCAAGGAGTACTGTTCGTGCCGTTATGTGATGAACAATCCTGCCGATTACTGCCGCAGTTACGTCAAGCAATACATTCCCGCTACCCTGACGGATGACTCACTAAACAAGTCGGTCAGTGCCAGCGGGTTGGGACGCAGCAGCGTTGCGGCGTGGCAGGGCACACGTCAGGGGTGTCGTTTGCTGCCTGATGCACCTTGAGAGACGAACCGAGTTGTTTGCCAGCGGTCTGACAGGCGGATAAGGTTGCCCTTGAATGTGCATTCGGAGTTTTCATGCCCAAGCTGCTTGCCCACGCCACCCTCGCTACCGCTGTTTTGATCTTCACGGCACGCTGACGTGGCGGGAGCGATCTTTCCCTGGCGGCCGGACAACCACTTTCAACTGCTGATTGATGGCCCGACGTTTTTCCCGCGCATGATCGCCGCCATCGACCGCGCCGAGCAGCAGGTCGATCTGGAGCTGTATCTGGTCGAAGCAGGCGCCTGTGCGGACGCCATCGTTCGAGCGTTGGCCGAAGCCGCACGACGCGGTGTGATCGTGCGCTGTCTGTTTGACGACTTCGGCTCTCAGGCTTTCAGCACCGGATTGCGCAGGCAACTGACCGACGCCGGGGTGATCCTGCGGTTCTATAACCCGATTCGCTGGCGACGGGGCATCCGCAATTTTTACCGCGATCATCGCAAGGTGCTGGTGGTGGACAAGGCATTGGCGGTGGTGGGCGGTACGGGTGTCACGGATGAATTCTGGGAGCCGAGCCATCCGGTCAGCCAGTGGCATGAAGTGATGGTGGAAATCACCGGCCCGCTGGTGATCGACTGGCAGGCGTTGTTCGACCGTCAGTTCCACGCCAACCTGCACCGCACGGCCTGGCGACCCATGGAAGACTTCGGTCTCAGGCATCTGCCAAGAATTCCTGAGTCCGGTCACGGCCTAGGGCGCGTGGCTTACGCCGATGCGCGTCAGCATCGCGATATCGTGCAGTCTCTGGTCCGCGCGCTGAACAGCGGCCAGAAGCGTATCTGGCTGGCGACGCCATATTTTCTGCCCACCTGGAAAGTTCGCCGCTCGCTGCGCAAGGCGGCTTTGCGAGGTGTCGATGTTCGCTTGCTGCTTACCGGCCCGCGTACCGATCATCCCTCGGTGCGTTACGCCGGGCATCGCTATTACCCGCGTCTGCTCAGGGCCGGAGTGAAAATCTTCGAGTACCGGCCGCGATTCCTGCACCTGAAAATGGTGCTGATCGATGACTGGGTCAGCATTGGTTCCTGCAATTTCGATCACTGGAACCTGCGCTTCAACCTTGAGGCCAACCTCGAAGCCATCGACCCGGACCTGACCCGCGATGTGGTTGCCAGCTTCGACAAGGATTTCGCCCAGAGCACCGAAATTACTCTGGACGCCTGGAAAGCCCGACCTTTGTGGCGCCGGGTCAAGCAGCGGCTTTGGGGCTGGATTGATCGGTTGGTGGTCAATCTGCTGGATCGGCGCAACTAAGCGGTGATGTTGGAACGAATTCATTCGCGAGCGAAAGTTACACTTATTTATAAAAGGTAATGAAGTTGGGTATTCTTCGCTTATGATTAGCCAGTGCCGCTTGATCCATAAGTATGGTCCCGTTACGGGAGACAACACCCAACACGGAACTGTCGCCACCATCCAGATTGACTGACCAGCCTGATGTCGCATTCATACTATCCAGTTTGAGCATTACATTTGCCCATTCGGGCATTGTATAGGCACGGGAGCTTTGCGTTCTGCCTCCACCCAAACCTACTGCGATACGAATTCTGGATTCTTTATCGAACACGACCGGCATACTGATGCCCGAACGCTGATTGGGCGTGCCTGCATGTCCCAGTTGTCCGGGGGCAGCCGTCTCTGGGGAGTATTGGAATTTTTTATCCTTCAAGTGCTCTTCAGTAAACTCAAGCTTGCCTCCGGACGTCAATAATGGGCCTGTGTGAATGGTCGAGCCATCACTCATGGTAAGGGGGACATAATACTGCTCGTAACCTTTGGGAATATCGACTGACGCTTTCTCCTTCCCTCCCATGAATATCTTCCCAATCGCTGCATGTGTAGGTGCAGAGGGTGATGCTTCACCTCTGTTGTTATAGAAGCCACCGTTGATGAAGGCGATATAATTACTCGTCGGAGCGCCAGCCTCTTCATATATTTTGAAACCGGGTGCAGACTTTAGTGGGAAACGGTAGTCGCCACCTGAAATTTTGCTTTTATAATCCGACTCTAGAGATAGATAAGAAAGTTGGCGTTTACCTTTGAAGGGACGAGCGAAATTTATCCCCATTCTTGAAAATAATTCATTCTTGCCTTCTATGCTCACTGCAATTATGCCAGGGGCAAATGTTTTGACGCTTATGTCACTCGTGTTCTTCCGTTCTTTGATTTCATCGACCGCGAGCCTCCAACGTTCTCTGGCCATTTCGTTTTTTTGTCCATCTGGATCAATGCGATTGATGGGGTTGTTCTCGACAAAGCAAAAGAGATTCAACCCATCCACATCGCCTGACGGGTCCGGGTTGATCCAGCGCTGCAACCATGGCGCGTAATACCTGAACCCGTAGTAATACAACCCGCTGGCATCACGCTCTTTACCTGAATATCTAATTGTCTTGTATTTCGCTTCCACAGCACTGCGCGCAGCCCACCACGATGTACCGCCAAACGGGTAGTAACTTTCCTGGCTGATCAGGTTGCCTTGCTGGTCCAGTTCCAGAGTGTTTGAGCCCAAGTGATCGCTCAGGCTATAGCGGATTTGATCATTGGCGATGCCGCTCGGCAGACCTGCCTGCCAGTGCAGTATCCGACTGTTTCGGGCTGTGATGACGTGCAAAACTTCTCCATCGGCAGTGGTGCGGATTTCCAGCCCCGGCAGGTAGCGAACCTCGTTATTCAGCGTGCGACTGGAGGCCAGAGTGCTGTTGATCTTGCGGCATCTTTGCCCTTGGCCGTCGTAGATATAGCGCTCGTTATCGCTGGCTTCGGTGGCGCGGGTGACGGTGGTGATTTGCTGTAACTGGTTGCGGACATCCCACTCCATCGTCTGGCCACGGACCAGTTGCAACTGGTTGCCGTTGGGGTCGAAGCCGGTATCAAAGTCCGCGTCGGTTTCACCTTCGGGCAGGCTGCGATTGCTGTCCTCTGCCACACGCATGGTGCGGGTAAAGTTTTGCGCGCCGACGTGGCGCATCTGCAACAGATTCCCGGCGCTGTCGTAATCGTAGTTTTGGGTGTAATTGCTGATCTGGTTCGGATCGGGCGGCAGCGGCTGCAAGCCGGGTAGGGCAGGGCCGTGACTGGCACCGGTATTGACCTCGCGGCCCGTGGCCTCGATCAACTGATAGAGTGTGTCGTAGCGGCAGTGATTAATCGCCTCGACGCGCTGATTGGCGAAGAAGCGAACCGGTTGGGCAGCGTCTTCGATTCGCAGGATATTACCGACCGGGTCGTAAGCGTAGATGAGGTGCTGCAACGCTGGATCGCCCGCACGAATTTCCATCAAACGACCATCTTGAGGATCGTAGAGCGAGCGGCTGATCACACCATTGCCTGCGGTTTCCTGCTCAACCTGATT
This sequence comes from Pseudomonas sp. Irchel 3A18, assembly GCF_900187465.1. Classification (NCBI taxonomy): domain Bacteria; kingdom Pseudomonadati; phylum Pseudomonadota; class Gammaproteobacteria; order Pseudomonadales; family Pseudomonadaceae; genus Pseudomonas; species Pseudomonas sp. Irchel 3A18. Next base: position 89,523 of record NZ_FYDI01000012.1, on the reverse strand, counting down.
GAAGGCGTTGTACTGGATATCACTGACCAGCGTCTGCGTGGTGCTCGATGACTTCAGATCGACGGCTTTCAATTGCCCGGCTACGGTCTGTTTGAGGGACTGCGCATTACCCATGGCATCGGTCTGCCGAATCTGTTCGCCCAGAGTATTGAACGCCCACTGTGTTTCCAGGCTGTCGCTCTCCAGAAGGGCATCGCGCTCTGCTTCGGCCAGTGGCCAGTCCGGTGTTTCCAAGGCATGCAGAAAATGCCGAGCTTCGATCAGTGCAGCCCCGAGCAAACCGTAATCCGGCAGATGGCGAGTCCCCGCCGTATCGTCATGGCGAATGAGCTGGTTGCACTGGTTGTGCTCAAAACCATCTGGCCCACCGTAGTCAAGCCGCTCGGTTACCAGCCCGTCTTCGGTGATTGCCAACGGACGCAACACAGCATCGTATTCAACCTGGCGTCGGCTACCGCGACTGTCCCACCCTTCAACCGGCAAGCCTGCTTCGTTCAATAACCCGAGCCGCCAGCCGGCGTCGACGCTTTCGGTCAGCAACGCCTGATTGCTGAGGCTGTAAGTCGTGCTGAGGTTGGGAAGTGCAAGACGAGGATCACGCTGGCTGACCAGACGTCCCGCGGCATCGTAGGCCTGGCAGGTTACCCGCTCATCGGCAGGTTGATCCTGCTTGCTGCGGCAAAACTCAACGCTGCGTAGCGCCAATCCACGCGGATCGATAACGAGCAGCCTGGGTGTGTGAGTGTGCAGTGCCATATTCATTCGCAAGCGTCCCTGTCTGCGGTCTGACATGAGTTTAGTTCAAGGCGATTGGATGGCTTGTCCATATATCGAATCATGTAGGACCGGATTTATCCGGGAATAGGCCTCCTGTATTCTTGCAGGCCGGAATACTTTTTTGCGAATGCCGTCAACTTCGTATCTCTTTTTATGGCTGACCGCGTCTCTGTGTTGTAGGGGCAGTCTGCGTCAAGATGTTTTTCATGTAATACTCGTGTAAGTGATGGGCTGCATGCATTAGGCTGTCAGCATTATTGGCGGAAACCCTGGCAGCAATACCGGGGTTTTGATTAAATTGAGTGATTGCAGTATTTAAATCTGTGATGAACTCAGGGGCAGGATAAAAAGTCTTGACCCGTTCTATGAAGTTGTTGGCGGCCGGTAAGATGTATGAGAAATAGTTCAAGTTCAAACCTCCACTGGTGATGATTTCGGAAACGGCTTGGTATGGGGGTTTCTGGGTTATATTTCCTCCCCCTGTCAATAGGGAGATGTATTCTGCGAAGATATAGTAATTGTCCGTTGAGGAAGGGCCTTTTACTGCACTTTCCAGTACGTCGTCTATGTGCGTCAGCTCGTGGCCTATGGTATGAGGCAGCTTTTTTGTATAGGCATGTCTGGTATCTATGGCTATCCGGCCTAGAGGGTCTTCGGGGAAAATAAAGGCGCTGAGCTTCTCGTTAGGGGTTCTAATTCCAAGAAACTTTCCTTCTCCATCATCGCTCAGGTATTCAGAGGCCCGTATATAAGAGGATTCCCACGAGTGGGTAACGTCGTGTACGACATCAGAATATTGGTAGCCAAAGAAGCTGCGCATAATGTCGGCGCTTTCGTTTGGGTAATACCTTATCATTTCGCCTGCATGCTGGTAGGTGATTTGATTGCTGACTAAGGCTCTTTTTATATTTTCTTTTAAATCATCCGGGAACTCATCCAGGCCCCGAAACATGATAACGTTTCCGGCGTTCAGTATCTCTTCTTCGACTGGGTCTCGTACCCCTATATAAATCCTGCCGTCCATATCCTTATGACAGACGGGGGAATTACCCACAAAACAAAAAAGATTCAACCCGTTCACATCACCCGTCGGGTCCGGATTGATCCACCGCTGCAACCACGGTGCGTAATACCTGAAGCCGTAATAATACAATCCGCTGACATCGCGTTCCTTGCCCGAATACCTCACCGTCTTGTACTTCGCTTCTAATGCACTGCGAGCCGCCCACCATGCCGTGCCACCAAACGGGTAATAACTTTCCTGGCTGATCAGGTCGCCTTGTTGATCCAGTTCCAAAGTGCTCGATCCCAGGTGATCGCCCAGGTTGTAGCGGACCTGGTCGTTGGCGATGCCGCTCGGCAGGCCTGCCTGCCAGTGCAATACCTGCACGCTGCTGCGCCCCGCCTGAGCGGTGATGACATGGAGGATCTCGCCATCGGCGTTGGTGCGGATTTCCAGGCCCGAAAGGTAGCGAGCCTCGTTATTCAGCATGCGACTGGAGGTCAGGGTGCTGTTGATCTTGCGGCAGCGCTGGGCCTGGCCGTCGTAGATATAGCGTTCGTGATCGTTGGCCTTTGCCGCGCGAGTGATGGTGGTGATCTGCTGCAATTGATTGCGTCGATCCCATTCCAGCGTCTGGCCGCGGACCAGTTGCAGCAGGTTGCCGTTGGCATCGAAGGCTGTGTCGAAATCCACATCCACTTCACCTTCGGGCAGGCTGCGGTTACTGTCCGGGGCTACGCGCATGGTGCGGGTAAAAGACTGCGCGCCGACATGCCTCATCTGCAACAGATTGCCCGCCGCGTCGTAGTCGTAGTTTTGGGTGTAATTGCTGATCTGGTTCGGATCAGGCGGCAGCGGCTGCAAACCGGGCAGGGCAGGACCGTGACTGGCACCGATATTGACCTCACGGCCCGTTGCTTCGATCAACTGATAGAGCGTGTCGTAGCGGTACTGATTAATCGCCTCGACGCGCTGGTTGGCGAAGTAACGAATCGGTTGGGCAGCATCTTCGATCTGCTGGATATTGCCGACCGGATCGTAAGCGTAGATGAGGTGCTGCAACGCCGGGCTGCCCGCCCGGATTTCTATCAAACGACTATCTTGAGGATCGTAGATCGAGTGGCTGATCACACCATTGCCCGCCGTTTCCTGCTCGATCTGATTGAAGGCGTTGTAACGGATATCGCTGACCAGCGTTTGCGTTGCACCGGATAACGTCAGATCGACGGCTTTCAATTGCCCGGCCACGGTCTGCTTGAAGGACTGCGCATTGCCGATGGCGTCGGTCTGTAGAAGAGGCTCGCCCAAGGCATTAAAGGCCCATTGTGTTTCCAGGCGATTGCTTTCCAGAAGGGCATCGCGCTCTGCTTCGTCCAGTGGCCAATCCGGTGCTTCTGGATCAAGCAAAAAATACCGGGCTTCGATCAGTGCAGCCCCGAGCACACCGTAATCCGGTAGATGGCGAGTCCCCGCCGTATCGTCATGGCGAACTGGCCGGTTACACTGGTTGTGCTCAAAACCATCTGGCCCACCGTAATCAAGCCGCTCGGTTACTTGCCCGTCTTCGGTGATTGCCAACGGACGCAACACAGCATCGTATTCAACCTGGCGTTGGCTACCGCGACTGTCCCACCCTTCAACCGGCAAGCCTGCTTCGTTCAATAACCCGAGCCGCCAGCCGGCGTCGACGCTTTCGGTCAGCAACGCCTGATTGCTGAGGCTGTAAGCCGTGCTGAGGTTGGGAAGTGCAAGACGAGGATCACGCTGGCTGACCAGATGTCCAGCCGCATTGTAGGCCTGGCAGGTCACACGCTCATCGACAGGCTGATCCTGCTCGCGGCGACAAAACTCAACGCTGCGTAGCGCCAATCCACGCGGATCGATAACGAGCAGCCTGGGTGTGTGAGTGTGCAGTGCCATGTTCATTCGCAAGCGTCCCTGTTTGCGGTCTGACATGAGTTTAGTTCAGTGACATTGGCCGGTTTGGCCGTATGTCACATCCCCCCTGATCGCGGCCAAGGCCCCTCCCACAGGGCCATATGGGAGGGACCTTGGCCACGAGCGGTATCTACAGCATCAGCAGGTCTGCGCGAATTCGCTTCACCTGTCGTTTTCACAATCTAGTCATCTTGAACTTTGAGTTTTGTCGACTCGGTTTCCTTGCTTCAATGGACAGGTCTCGGGCGTTTTTAATAATGCCCATTACCGTTCTCATCTTTTTGTTCAAGGTTTCAACCGATGCTCTTTCTTTCAACGGTATTACACTGACCTTTACCGACTCTATGCCGATTCTTTCAAACTCATCTTTGAGAGCGTTCATCCTTTCTAGCAAGTCCGTCTCCAGTGTATTCAGATGGGTGTCCAGCTCCCCCCATTTCTCAGGTTCTATCTGTTTTTCGCTGTGCTGTATTTCGTATGTCAGCTCCACGAATTCCGGAGCGTGTTTTATGGCAATACCGACCACTGGTGTTTGCTCCAATGCTGTTCCAGCCATCAATTTCATCATGTTGTTGCGTGCTTTTTGATCTCTTAGATCGGTATATTCACGGGCCGCATGTATCACCGTCCCATGCAGTGAGTGGGCTGTTTGCGAAGCTTCATCAAATATCTTTTCAGGGTCCAGTTCGCTGTTTTTCAAATTGATGGCCGTGTTCCATTTCAGTCTGCCAGTGGTTTTTTCCGCTATGTACCCTGATGCCTTCGCGGCTGCGAACCCACCGACGAGTACAGCTCCGCCCGCCACCCACCCGGGGGGGCCGCATGCTCCGCATGCGATTGCCCCAACCAAGGCTCCCGCTGCAGCGCCACCGCCTGTAGAGCCGGCCATTTTTGCGGTAGTCTGGCCCATCAGGGAAGTGCTGCGTTTGACAGCCGAGATACCACGCTCCTCATGGTCCAGATAGTTTTCTATCTGCTGTATGACTGCATTGACCCGCTCTTTAATAAGTTTCAGCGCTGCCAGATGAACAACCGTATTGTGGATAAGTCTCCTTTTGGCTTTGCTTCGATCTTGCTGTCCGGATGAATCCATTCTTCCATCCAGATCGAATCGACTGATGGGGTTGTTACCCAGCATCTGATATAAATTCAAACCGTCGATATCGCCCGCCGGGTCCGGATTGATCCAGCGCTGCAACCATGGTGCGTAATAGCGAAAACCGTAGTAATACAGCCCGCTGGCATCGAGTTCCTTACCCGAGTAACGCACCGTCTTGTACTTCGCTTCCACGGCACTGCGCGCTGCCCACCAGGCCGTGCCGCCAAACGGGTAGTAGCCTTCCTGGCTGATCAGGCCTCCTTGCTGGTCCAGCTCCAGGGTGCTCGACCCCAGATGATCGTCCAGGCTGTAACGCATTTGATCGTTGTCAATGTCGTTCGGCTGGCCGGCCTGCCAGTGCAGAACCCGCACGTTGCTGCGACCGGCCTGGGCCGTAATGACATGCAGGATTTCGCCATCGGCGGTAGTGCGGATTTCCAGGCCTGGCAGGTAGCGCACTTCATTGCTCAACGTGCGGCTGGAGGTCTGGGCGCTGTGGATCTTGCGGCAGCGCTGGCCCTGGCCTTCGTAGATGTAATGCTCGTTATCGCTCGCTGCGGTGGCGCGGGTGACGGTGGTGATCTGCTGCAACTGATTGCGTAAATCCCACTCCAGCGTCTGGCCGCGCACCAGTTGCAACAGGTTGCCATTGGCGTCGAAGGCGGTGTCGAAATCCACCTCCACTTCACCTTCGGGCAGGCTGCGGTTGCTGTCCGGTGCCACGCGCAGGGTGCGGGTAAAGGCTTGTGCGCCGACATGGCGCATCTGCAACAGGTTGCCGGCGCTGTCGTAGCTGTAACTCTGGGTGTAGTTGCTGACCTGATTCGGGTCGGGCGGCAGGTTTTGCAGGACGGGCAAGGCGGGGCCATGGCTGGCACCGGTTTTGACTTCACGGCCTGTGGCTTCGATCAATTGATAAAGCGTGTCGTAGCGGTAGAGGCTGATGGGTTCGATACGCTGGTTGGCGAAGAAGCGAATCGGTTGGGCGTTGTCTTCGATCATCAGGATATTGCTGACCGGGTCGTAACCGTAATGCAGCGACTGCAAGGCTTCACTGCCTGCGCGGCCAGCGGTCAGGCTTTGCAGCAGGCCGGTGGATGCCTCATAAACGATCTGGCTGACCACGCCGTTTCCCGCTGTCTGTTTTTCTACCTGGCCGAATGCGTTGTAGACCATGCCATCCACAAGCGTGGTTTCGTCCTGTGAATTCAGTTGTAGATAGACGCCGCTCAGGTTGCCTGCAACCGAGTAGGCCGCACGTTGGACATTGCCTCTTGCATCGGTTTGCAGTGTCGGCTCTGCGACAGCGTTGTACTGCCAGTGCGTGGTGAATGCTTCGGTTTCCACCAGGTCGAGATAGTCCGTTGCGTCTGTCCAGTCAGGCAGTTCCGGGGTTTTCAGGAATTGCCTGGGCTGGCTGAGAAGCTGGCCCAGAACCCCGTAATCGGGAAAATGCAGCGAGCCTGCGGTGTCATCCAGGCGAGCCAGTTGACCGCACCGGTTGTGTTCGGCTGAATCATCGCTGCTGTCGGCATACACCGAGCGGATGATCGTGCGGGCATTCTGCTGTGCGTCGATTTCCACTGTCGCCACTGGCCTGAGGTAGGGGTCGTATTTGATCTGCCGTGTGCTGCCGCGTGCATCCCAACTTTCAACGACATTGCTGGCCTCAGCCGATAAGGTCAGTTCCCAGCCAGCGTCCACGCTCTCGGTCAACAGCGGGACTCTGGTAAGGCTGTAACGGTAAGTACGGGTGGTGGGTGATGCTGCATCCTGTTGCGCGAGTGCCCACAGGCGTGGGTCCCAGAGCGCAGTGAGGCGGCCCGCTGCGTCATAGGCCATGCGCGACGTCAGGGTGAGCGGTTCGTCCTGGTCCTGAAGTTTGCGATATTCGGTTGCGCGCACCGTCAGGCCCCGCCCGTCAATAGCAGTGACAATCGGGGTGTGGGAGTGCAGTGCATTGCTCATCAGTGCTCTCCTGACGCCTTCAATGCCAGCATTTCTTCAGCTGTGTCGTTCTCGTCCTCGCTGATGCTGTACCAGGTGCGGTAAGTCTGACGTCGCATCCAGCCCTTGGCGGTGAGGGTAATGGTCGGGCGCCCCAGCGGGTCGTAGAACTGTCGGTCGAAATAACCATGTTCACGCAACGATTCGTCTTTCACATAGACATGACGGTTGGCGAAGTATGGGCGATAGACCCGCACCGCCAGCCCCTTGTTGTTGTATTCCACACGCTCGCTTATCCGCCAGCGGGGCGAGGCGTGGACGATTTTCGGTTTGCCGCCTTCCAGTATCAGCTTGCCGTATTCGTCGACCGCATAGGCGTCGCCATCCTCGACCAGTTGCCGGGTCTGCAAGGTGCGTGCGAAGCCATCCACTGAAACCAGGCTGATGCGGATCTGTTTCTGCGGATCGCCCGGGTAGCGGTCTGCCTGAAGGACCGCACTGGCAAAGGGGATGCTGCCCGTACCAAATGAGACATTGCCGTCGTAGTAATAAACGGCTGCCGAATTTCTCAGGGCACTTGCAGGCGAATTGATTGCCTCGTTGCTGCCACCCCAGACGCGGGTCTCGGGATCGAGCGGATCGAAGCCGACCTCCTGGCCCAGCTCGGTGCCGTAGAAACTGCTGGCCCATAACCGACCGAATGCATCGTAGTCCGCCTCCTGGGTGTTGTGGTTGGGATCGACAATCCGGAACACTTGCAGCACGCGGTAGTTGTAAGTCGCTGTGGTGATGCAACCCACCGGGTCGGTGATCTTGTTCACGAACAAGCTGTAGGGGTCGTATTCAACGCTGGTCCAGCCATGGCTGCGCGTCGGCCTGAATGTGGTGATGCGATAGAAGGCTTCAGGCCCGGCGTAGGTGAAGAATCCCTGCTTGACCGACCAGAGGTTCAAACCGTCATCGGGCAGGAACGAGGGCATCTGTTGGTAGCCCACTTCTGCGAGTCTGATGGCCAGTTGATCGGCATCCATGACGCGCTCGTAGGCGCTGAGCGCGTGATCGTCCAGTTCTGCGTTTTCGACGGCGTCGGCCAGCGCCTGAAAAGTCGCCTCCCCATCGCCTGCACCGATGTAGCGTTGTACCGACAGGCCGATGAGTGTGCGGGGCAGGGCGGCGAATGTGCCTTGCGGGTCGATGAAGTGCTCGTAGCTGATCTGCGACGGTGCCAGTACGCTTGCCGGAACGACCATGGCATTGCCCCGAGTCCTGTAGGGTAATCCCAGGCGCCAGCTTTGCGGGCTGTCCAGGTGAATGCTTTCGTTGCGTGCTTCGTTCAGGTAGAAGTTCTGCTGTGCTTCGTCATGGGACGCCTGCCACCATTGTTGCTGCCAGGGGTCTTCAAACGGCGGCGTATCCTGCGGCTTCTTGCGCCGTGCATAGTTCACCGTCACGGCGTAAGTCACGGTGCCGTAATGGTCCCAGGCCAGGTTCAGTTGGTGCTGGCACATGGGGTCATCAAGCTGCTCGGCCTCGTATTGATACGTGATGGATTCCAGCGACATCGGCATCATCAAGGCGTAAGGCTGATGTGGCGATCGTGGCTGAAGCTGGCGTACCAGGTAGCGTTGCGCTTGTACGGAATACAGTACGCCGTCCGTGCTTGAGACTTCCGTGCGTAATGGCGAACCGCTGAGTGTACGGGCCATTTCCCGCCGAGTAGCCTCATCAGGTTCAACGATCAGTTGCTCGGTCTGGGTGTCCGGGTCGTAGCTGGACAACAGATGCTCACCCAGCGGCACGGCCTGCGGATCGCTGGCGTCGTAGTCGTCGTGAGGCTGCTGCGGGTCGCGCCCGGTATGAAACCAGGTTTTGTTCAGTACCGGCGCAGTAAAGCCCTCTTGTTGCTGAGGCGGTATTTCGGTATCGGTCTGCAAGACCAGCCCGAAGCCGCGGAACTCCCGTTCGCGTGGATCGTAAAAGCCTTGTCGATACTGGAAGAGCTGGCTCAGGGTATTACCGGTCACGATGTCTTTCTGGGTTTGCTTGACCACCACATGAACCGGAAATGGCAGATGTGAAACAGCGCTCTTGCCTGCCTCAAGCAAGTCCTTTTTCTCATCCAGCCATTCCTGAGCCGAGCTGCGATAAGTCACTTCGCCTGTCGTACCCATATGGTTGTCCGTGGCTTTGAGCAGGTAGGGTTTGTGCAATAAGCCGAATGCGTTGGCGGCATAGTGCAACGTCCAGTGGCGGGGCTGCATGTGTGGGGCGGTAATGATCAGGCTCGAAAAGCCCAGACCTTGCAGATCGGCACCGCTGACCTGGCAGAAACGGTCATAGCGCATTCCGTCGGGCCAGGCTTGCTCGAAAGGCGCGGCGAACGCATTGCCGCCTTCGTTCATGAACACCTGGATGCCGTCCGACTCAAGGTACAGCAGGTCGCTGGCTCCGGAGCCATCCATATCGGCCAGTAGAACCCGGCTCGAATCGAACGCCTCATAGCTGAACGGCAAGCTGGCGAACAGCTGGCCCTTGCCGAAACGCCCATGCCCCAGATTTGGCCAGAAGCGGACTTCATTGTGCCGAATGCGGATCAGATGCTGCTGCCCGGTGCCCAGCAAGTCGGCGAATGCCACCAGTTCATTGGGGCTGTCGCTGAGCAGTGGCAAGCGGTCATCGTCATGTGTGACGTCAGTCGGTGCTGCGAAGCCCGCCGCCCGGCGATTGGCATACAGCCGAACGCTGCGTGGGCCGATCAAGGCCAGATCCGAAAGCCCGTTACCCACCAGATCGGCCATCTGCCCCTGAGGATTAAAGAACTCGGGCGGGAAGGCCGCGAAGCTCGCAAAGCTTGACCAGCTCCGGTCCGGCTTGAGTGTGAAGAAACCGGACATGCCGGGCTGGGCAACGATCCAGTCCAGCCGTCCGTCGCCGGTCATGTCGGTGAGCGCCTGGCGTACCGGTGTGTTTGAGTCGGCAGTCGGGATTTTGGGCAACTCCTGCCACGGACCGTACGCTACGGCATCCGCACCGCCTGTATCAGCGCGTACCGGTTCCCGATAGCGCCAGCTCTTGTCCTCTTTATAGAGCACGCCGGGCAAGCCATCGCCGTACAAATCGGCCATCTGATAGCGCTGGCCGTCATTGAGGCCCGGCATCGAATCCATTGGTTTGTAAATGTCGTTTTTGCTATCGAATTCGCTGTAGGTAAATTGCAGGGTGGGCTGCTGTTGGAGTTGATGCATTGCTGTCCCGTCCCAGGCCTGTGAATGCGCACCGACCAGCGCGTTGTATTTGAGAGTGGTCTGTTTGTATTCCAGCAGCAGGCGCTGGACCAGCAAGGGTGACTCCTCCAGTTCGTCCGCAAAGTGATGAAACATCAGGACTTGCTGACACAGCCGCAGGTTGCCCAGCTCGAAGCCATAGGCAAAGCTGGAGTGCGGGTCGCTGCGCACCGGCCATTCAGCCTGCTCCGCATAGGTCGGTATGGTCTTTGGATCGATGCTGCGTTCGCCATAGTCGAACAGCAGGTCGAAGTGCCACTCCAGGTTTTCCAGCGAGTCTTCGTCCCACAGGTACAGCACCGGATGGGCCTTGGCGTTGCCATAACGCACCCGCCACAGATAACACTGGGCAATGAAGTCCCGAGGATAATCATCGGGCAGGCCGGCTTCGTCCTCGGCCTTGTACTCGTAGAGAATATGTTCGCCCGTGGCATTCATGCTTTCTTCCAGCAGCCACTCGGCGACCCGGTTGGCGTCGGCCGGGTCGGTGCTGCGTGAACTGGATTTCTTGCCGTAGAAATGCAGGCTGCCGTCGGCACCGTGAATCAGCCAGAAACCCGGATCGACCGGGTCGATGCGCCAGTGTTCTATTCGCTCGAACGCGCCTTCGATCCTGGCGAAATAGCGAACCACTTGATACGTCTTGCCCAGATCATGGCCGTTATAGCTGCTGGCACTGGTGAACTGGATGACACCATTGGCGTCGCGCTCCGGCAACCAGGCTTCGCCATTGGGGCCGAGGATCAGATCATCGTCGTTGTAGCCGGGCACGCCTTTGCTGGCCCGCCGCGCCACGCAGCCGAGGTTCAGGCTCCAGCCAATACCGAACAGGCCATTGCCGATGGTGCTTTGGTATCTGAGCGAGAGCGCAGGGTCATAGCCTCGACCAGGGCTTACAGGCAAGGCGATTTCCAGAGACGCCGAACCGTTGCTGCCAACGGCCCCCCAGCTTTTGCCAATACTTTGAATGGCCCCACCCCCTTTGGGCAGCGAGGGCGTCGCGACTGCCGGCTGCGATGGTTGTTGCGATTGTGCTTGAGCGTCCATGGCTCTGGCTCTCCGTTGTCAGCTGCTTTTCGCGGTGTAGCGCACGTGTACGATGATGTCGGTGATCGAGGCGATCATGCCCTCCTGGCTGGCACTGAACTGCAAGGCCCAACGGGAAATCGCTCCGGTGCCTTCAAAGGGCAGATAGCGCTCGTCATCGAAGTTGAAAACGAATATGCCGTCGTCATCGACGCCGGTTGAAACCGCAATCTGCTGGCTGGCGCGCATGTTTTCCTTCAGCGCCCCTTGCGGACCATTCATCTGTACGGCGCTGTAGGTTTGCGTGAGGATGGCGCGGATATCCTGATAAGGGCCTACTGTCACCGGCAGCGAAACGCTGACGCGCTTGATGCGGCGCAGGTAGTGGCCGGGATAGTCGGCGTCGAGCATCGCCTGGGTGATCTCGAATTCGGCGATGCCTTCCTCTGCCAGGCGAGCGACCACGGCGTCCCAGCCAGGATTGATGCTGGGGGCCTCTTCGGTGGAGACAGGCAATTGCTTCACTGAAACCGTCTTGATGATTTCCAGCTTGCGGTCGTTGCGCGTCAGATACGCCGCATCCATGCGCAACAGGTTCAGCTTGAGCGATTCGCCAGCGGTCAGGCCACGCCAGGCGTCTTTCCACGCGGCGGGCTTGATGAAGGTGGTCGCGTAGTCGGCAATTTCGTATTGCCAACAGGCTTGGGCTGCCAGGCATAGAGAGAAAGTGGCGTCGTAAGCCTGATAGTAAAAGGTCGAGAACTGGCCGTTGAGCCATTGGTACAGCTGGCTGTGGGTGAAGCGCTTGTTGAGGAATGCATAAATGACTTCGGCCTGTTTCTTCGCTTCCTGGGCCTGACGAAGTTGCAGGGCGGTGATGCGGGTCTGTGCGTCATGCACGGCCAGTTGCGTGTCGATGTGCTCCGATTCCAGCCTGGCCTGATCACGAGAGTTTTCCCACTCCTGCAAACGACGCCGGAAAAACTCCGTATGTTCCAGAGCGGTGCCGATGCTGTCTTCGAGTGTGGCGAGACCCTCTGCGCCGATGGCAACCATTTGAGGAATACCTTCAAGCTGGAATCCTCCTCCTGCCATGCCGGTTGCGGCCCCGCATACGTACCCGGCAACTGCGCCTGAATGAACTCCCAGATGGTTGGGGACGGGTTTCAGTGCTGCAGCAACAGCCTTCGAGACCGATGCGCTGCCGCTTGCCACTCTGGCCTTCATATGAGAAACAGCCGCATCGATCTCAATGTCAGTGACATTCTCATCCGCCAGCTTGCCGTAGAAGCTGGCCCGGGCATCGGCTATGGCCTTGGCGGCTTGCAGCGCCTTGCGCGCTTCGATTTCGACCTTTTGAGCTTCCAACTGCAAGTCGATGGCGTACTGCGCAAACTTCCACGCTTGCTGCTGTTGCAGTTCTATCAGTTGCCCTTGTTCCTTGCGTTCGATGATCGACAGCAGGGTATTGCCGAACTGAATCAGGTTATCCACTGCGCTACTTGCCCGGTTGAACATCACCGCGTAGCGGTAGTGCGGCGTTTCCTGGGCCAGCAGGCTGCCCGCACCGCCTTCGGTGGCGCCATTGGCGTAGGCGGCGAGCAGGGCGCGAGGGTCCAGAGGCGCGGCAAACAGCGGCAGAGACAAGGGTTTGCCATCCAGGGTCAGGG
>NZ_FYDI01000012.1:0-76682 GCF_900187465.1 Pseudomonas sp. Irchel 3A18 | reverse complement strand
GTTTCCTGGGCCAGCAGGCTGCCCGCACCGCCTTCGGTGGCGCCATTGGCGTAGGCGGCGAGCAGGGCGCGAGGGTCCAGAGGCGCGGCAAACAGCGGCAGAGACAAGGGTTTGCCATCCAGGGTCAGGTTGTGGCGCAGGTTGTACAGACGCGATTCGACCATGTCCCAGTACCTGGTCAGCTCGGCATTCATGGGCACGATGAAGTGGCCGTTGTCTTCCTCCACCAGTGTCGGGTCGCTGCCAAAGGTGCTCAGGCGCAGCGACGGCTGAGTGAAGCTGATCACTGCCTTGCCTTCGTTGGCCGCTGCGCTGGCGCGGACTTGTTGCTCCTGTTCGATCAGTTGCGTCTCGAACTCGCGCAGGCCAGGGTTACTGGCTCCGGCCAGATCCCCCAGTTTGATCGGTGTCCACTGGCTGGTGATCACGGCATCGGGCCGCGGGCCGAGCAGGTCGAGGATACGCACGTACCACAGCTTGGCTTCGCCAAGGCTGTCGGGCGTCACTTGTCGATAGGCCATGTCGCCACGGTCGATCAGGTTCTTGATGTAGTGGAAGTAGACGGCCTTTTGATAACGGACCGGGTCGCTGGCGGCGATGCCATCCGGGTCGATGGGGGCACGCATGAAATAGTCCGGGTCCGGCAGCTCGGTCAGCGGGCGGACATTCCAGTAGGCTGGCGCGCCGGTGCTGGAGTTTTCCTTGCGTCCCGGATCGAAGATGAATCCCAGCCAGAACTCGGCTTCGTTGAGCCGCAGCTCCAGATTCAGGCGGTGGGAGATCATGAATGGCAGATGCAGGAACAGCTCCCAGAAGTACAGGCCGTTGGCCCCTTTGAAGTCCATCTTGCTGGGGGCGGTTTCTTCGCCAATCGGTGGTTCCGGCAACTGCTGAGTACCCCAGGACAACAGCGCTTCCAGGGCGATATTGGCCTTGTTGATCAATTCACGGGCAAACAGGGTGTTCATGCGGATCGGGTCGCGCTCGTCGCTGGAGGAACCGTCGCTGAATTTTATGGTGGAGGCAGAGAAGTCGATGTATTCGGCGATGCCCAGCAGTGGATCGGTGCGTTTGTTGATTTTGGGGGCGATAGGGTCGACGCCGCCTTCGGATTCCCAGGTGAGTTCTATTTCGGTGGACTTCATTGCGTCACCTACACTCTCCCCCGAGCTTTTTTCATCTACTCCTGTTCCATGAGTTATATAGAATTTTTTTTGGTTTTCGATAAATGTGGTGCCTTCCAGTTTTGGGAGCAGGGTAGACTTGTCAAAAGGTATATCAACGGTGAAAAGACTCGGGCTGATTAACGAGTCTTGGGGGGCACTGTATTTGATTTTTTTTTGGTCGGCGTATGGAAGCTTCATGTCCAGAGGTATCATGAACTCTTGATTTAAACTGTAGTGTGTATATCCTTCCAGTGGCCCATAAGATGCGCTGTAGGTGTGTGTTGTTTCGGAGTCCAGCAGGTTTATACATCCTGATGTTATGAGTGTTGGGTCAATGGCCGTGTTACCCATTAGAATATCAATGGTGCTGGGCATGACAAACCCGTTTTCAAGATCTACTGTAGTTACCTTGCCCGCGACAGTCTTGACACTGTAATGCGAGTGGTCAGGGTCGAGCAGAAAGTTCATAAGCCCTAAAAACAGCTCTTCATTGTTGTAAAGCATGTCGAACGAGATGTGACTTTCCAGGCTGACTAATGGCTCTATATGAAGTGTGGATCCTGTAGCAAGTCTCACCAGTCCTTCTTCGCGAGGTGCGAGTACTAGCGTGAGTTTCCATACACCCATGGTATCATTGGTGAATTCGATATCCATAGTCTCGATGGGTATTTGTATGTCGGAGCTTATGGCCGTAGTAAGTCTGATTGTTGATAGTGCATAGTCAATGGTCGGGGAGTATTTTGGCTCCATGTTTTCTATTTTTTCTTGAAGGCTTTCATAATTCCACCACGGGCTCTCGGGTGTGGGAGCAGTTGTTTTTACAGTTTTGAATCCGATACGGATATTCCACGTAAACTGAAAATTCCCCTTGTTCTTCAGTGCCAGTGCCCAACAGATTTTACGAATTTGATTTTCATTAGGTTCGGCTTTTGTACTGTCATAGTTGTCATCGACAAAACCGTCTTTGGGAAACGATCTTTCCTTATTGAAGTTTTTGTCAATTAACGCGGTTTCAAGCAGTGCGTAATCTGAGGTGGATCCGTCCATATCACCACTGACCAGATGTTCACCGGCATAGATCGCGATAAACAGGGATTCCGGTGAAGCTGAAAGATCAAACACGGCAATGCTGTTCAGATCGTTTTCAAGGTTGACCGTCTTGCCTGCCCGGGTAAAAGTTTTGAGTGACGTGATGTCCATGTAAATCAGTGGTGCGCTCCAGGAGTCATCATATTTCTTGTACGAGATATTGAAGAGCAGGCGCACCTTGGGGGTGGATGTCGGTGGGGGTGGCGGAATAATGGGAATGCTGCCATCTGTACCGGGTTTGATACTTTCTGTTGGCAGTGTCACTTCAATCTCTTCCGACACAGGAATCATATCCACCCAGGTCACGAACAGCCGGTTATTGAAAAATACCGGGCGAAGGGTGCGCTCCAGAGTATTGGCATTGACCCCGATTTCTGCCCGCTTCCAGTCCGACCATGCACCAGGCGTCGGGTAGTCGTGTTTGGGGCCTTCAGTGCCTTCCTTGTAGGCCCGCTCGTTCATATCGACCGTGCGCCAGTAATAGATATTCTCGGCGCGAGACTTGCCAATGAAGTAATACTTGCCTTCAGCAAAACGCTCCGTATCGATATAACCATTGATGATGGTCAGGTTCGCCACTTCCTCGAAACTGGCGAGGTAGGACTTCACGGCTTCCTGTGTCGTATCGATACTGATCTTGTTCTGGTTGATATCGTTTTCCAGATTTTTGAAGTAACCGGATTTCTTCAACCGCAAGGCCGGGGAAATGAAGGTTTCCGGGTAGAGCGCCAGTTGCATGTTGGCGGCCCAGATCGGGTACTGGCTGCTGCGCTCGCGCCATTCGACGAAGTTTGCTTCGGTGGGTTGCAACAGGTCATAGCCGGGCTCCATGCCCATCAATGTTCCGTTGATGAACTGCTGAATACTGCCGATGGCTGAGGCCACGTAACTGGTTTCGACTTCATTGATGACCTGATTGTCGATCAGGAAAAACTCATACAGATCGTTGGCAGTTTTCAGGCGTTGGTCCAGACCCAGACTCCTCAGTAAAGGGGAATTGGGAACCACCTCACCTAGGTAATAAGCGACCAGTGCATCCCGAAAGGATTCGTTGAGCTGGCTATCAATGGAGCGAGACATATTTGGAGCCTCCATGGCAATTGATGAAGATCCGTTCGTTCAGTACTCAGCTATTGGCCGCCATGACGGCATTACTGACGTCTTCATTAGCGGCTTTTCGCGGTGTAGCGTACGTGGACGATGATGTCGGTAATCGCAGCGATCATGTCCTCCTGGCTGGCACTGAACTTCAAGGCCCAGCGTGAAATTGCTCCGGTGCCTTCAAAGGGCAGGTAACGCTCGTCATCGAAGTTGAAAACGAACAGGCCGTCGTCGTCGACGCCGGTCGACACTGCAATCTGCTGGCTGGCGCGCATGTTTTCCTTCGGTGCCCCTTGCGGGCCATTCATCTGCACGGCGTTATAGGTTTGCGTGAGGGTGGCGCGAATGTCCTGATAAGGGCCGACGGTCACCGGCAGCGAAACGCTGACGCGCTTGATGCGGCGTAGATAGTGGCCGGGATAGTCGGCGTCGAGCATCGCCTGGGTGATTTCGAATTCGGCGATGCCTTCCTCTGCCAGACGGGCGACCACGGCATCCCAGCCGACGTTGATGCTGGGCTCTTCTTCGGTGGAGACAGGCAACTGCTTCACCGACAGCGTCTTGAGGATTTCCAGCTTGCGGTCGTTGCGTGCCAGGTACGCCGCATCCATGCGCAACAGGTCCAGCTTGAGCGATTCGCCGGCGGTCAGGCCACGCCAAGTGTCTTTCCAGGCGGCGGGCTGAATGAAAGTGGTGGAGTAGTCGGCAATTTCGTATTGCCAACAGGCTTGGGCGGCCAGGCACAAAGAGAACGTGGCGTCGTAGGCTTGATAGTAAAAAGTCGAGAACTGGCCGTTGAGCCATTGGTACAGCTGGCTATTGGTAAAGCGTTTGTTGAGAAATGCATAAACGACTTCGGCCTGCAGTCTGGCTTCCTGAGCCTGACGCAACTGCAAGGCGGTGACGCGAGCCTGGGCGTCATGCACGGCCAGTTGTGCGACGATCTGTTCGGATTCCAGATGCGCCTGTTGGTATGCATTGACCCACTCCTGCTGGCGGCGGCGTAATATTTCCGCTCGTTCCAGAGCGTCACCGATACTATCTTCGAGTGTGGCGAGAGCTTGCGCGCCGATGGCGACCATCTCGGGAATGCCCTCTATTTCAAAACCACCTACAGCGCCGCCTGCTGCTGCTCCGACGGCCATCCCGCCAATCAGGCCACCATGAGCTCCCCCATGGTTGGGAACTACTTTCATCGCCGCGGCGGCAGTTGACGAGATGGCCGCCACCCCGCTGAACACCTTGGCACCCATATGGGATGCAGCAGCAATGATCTCTGTGTCAGTGACGTTTTCTTCCGCCAGTTTGCTGTAGAAGCTGGCCCGGGCATCGGCTATGGCTTTGCCGGCTTGCAGCGCCTTGCGCGCTTCGATTTCGACCTTCTGCGCCTCCAGCTGCAAGTCGATGGCGTACTGCGCGAATTCCCAGACCTGCTGCTGTTGCAGTTCCATCAACTGCCCTTGTTCCTTGCGTTCGATGATCGACAGCAGGGTATTGCCGAACTGGATCAGGTTATCCACTGCGCTACTTGCCCGGTTGAACATCACCGCGTAGCGGTAGTGCGGAATTTCCTGGGCCAGCAGGCTGCCCGCACCGCCTTCGGTGGCGCCATTGGCGTAGGCGGCGAGCAGGGCGCGAGGGTCCAGAGGCGCGGCAAACAGCGGCAGAGACAAGGGTTTGCCATCCAGGGTCAGGTTGTGGCGCAGGTTGTACAGACGCGATTCGACCATGTCCCAGTACCTGGTCAACTCGGCATTCATGGGGACGATGAAGTGGCCGTTGTCTTCCTCCACCAGTGTCGGGTCGCTGCCAAAGGTGCTCAGGCGCAGTGACGGCTGAGTGAAGCTGATCACTGCCTTGCCTTCGTTGGCCGCTGCGCTGGCGCGGACTTGTTGCTCCTGTTCGATCAGTTGCGTCTCGAACTCGCGCAGGCCAGGGTTACTGGCTCCGGCCAGATCCCCCAGTTTGATCGGTGTCCACTGGCTGGTGATCACGGCATCGGGCCGCGGGCCGAGCAGGTCGAGGATGCGCACGTACCACAGCTTGGCTTCGCCAAGGCTGTCGGGCGTCACTTGTCGATAGGCCATGTCGCCACGGTCGATCAGGTTCTTGATGTAGTGGAAGTAGACGGCCTTTTGATAACGGACCGGGTCGCTGGCGGCGATGCCATCCGGGTCGATGGGGGCACGCATGAAATAGTCCGGGTCCGGCAGCTCGGTCAGCGGGCGGACATTCCAGTAGGCTGGCGCGCCGGTGCTGGAGTTTTCCTTGCGTCCCGGATCGAAGATGAATCCCAGCCAGAACTCGGCTTCGTTGAGCCGCAGCTCCAGATTCAGGCGGTGGGAAATCATGAACGGCAGATGCAGGAACAGCTCCCAGAAGTACAGGCCGTTGGCCCCTTTGAAGTCCATCTTGCTGGGGGCGGTTTCTTCGCCAATCGGTGGTTCCGGCAACTGCTGAGTACCCCAGGACAACAGCGCTTCCAGGGCGATATTGGCCTTGTTGATCAATTCACGGGCAAACAGGGTGTTCATGCGGATCGGGTCGCGCTCGTCGCTGGAGGAACCGTCGCTGAATTTTATGGTGGAGGCAGAGAAGTCGATGTATTCGGCGATGCCCAGCAGTGGATCGGTGCGCTTGTTGATTTTGGGGGCGATAGGGTCGACGCCGCCTTCGGATTCCCAGGTGAGTTCTATTTCGGTGGATTTGATGGCGGAGCCAATCCATTCCTGGTCTTTTTTAGTGTTAATCCCGACGCCGTGGGTAATGTAGAATTTTTTTGAACCCTCCATAAAAGTGGCGGGTAATGTTGGCAGTAATGTTGCTTTATTAAAGGGGATTGTTATGGATTGGGGAGTGGGTGTGAACAGATTTTCGTGGTCTTGCGTTTTAGTGATGATTTTTTGAGGGCCATAAGGCAGTGCCATGTTTTGAGGGTGGCTCATGTACTGATGGAGAGTAATTTCAGGGTTTGTATTAGACGCTTCAATGGTGACGTTGCATTGGAAGGGTATTAGTAGCTCCATCATGACAAGCCCTGCCTTGATATCGTCTATGTCATAAAGGGTCTCATGCCTGACTAGTCGGGTAAGGTAATGGTTTATATAGCCGTCTGTAGCGTCGATCGTTCTTGAATCTATACCGAATACATAGGGTAGGTGGTTTGGGTTTCTTATGAAGTCGATTAGTTCTATAGGTAGACGGATGTCATGGCTTATATAAGCGGAAAACTGAACGGATAAAAAATTAGGTACTGCCTCTGTAGGCAGAAAGGTAATGAGTGAGCCTGGCAGTAGTTTGTTGTAAATGCCTTCTTTTTTGCCTACTATTAAATGCAAGTTAGTGTGGGGGGCGCCTCTGAAGTGAAAAGTTATATCAATGGTCATCGGTTCAGGAGCATTATCACCGCTTTCCGGGATGATGTCGGCATTGATATCGGATGTTAAGCGTATCGTAGAGCTGGCATGGTCAAGGGTAGGCTGTTGTATAGCCGGATCTTCCATCGCCCGTATCCGGGACTGCCAACCGTTGTAGTCCCAGTCGGCAGACCCAGGAAGTGCTGGTTTGGTAATAATGGGTTTTAAACCAATGTGAACACTCCATGTGAACTGAAAATTTCCTTTGTTTTTGAGTGCCAGCGCCCAGCAGGTTTTACGAATGCGGCTTTCATTAGGCTCTGCATCTGCTCCATTGTAATTTTCTTCCACGTAACCATCTTTGGGGAACGATCTTTCCTTGTTGAAGTTCTTGTCAACAAACGCGGTTTCCAGCAATGCATAATCTGAAGTGGATCCATCCGTATCGCCACTGACCAGATGTTCACCGGCATAGATGGCGATAAACAGGGATTCCGGCGACGCAGAAACGTCAAAGACAGCAATGCTGTTCAGATCGGTTTCAAGGTTGACCGGCTTGTCTGCAAAGGTAAAGGTTTTGAGCGACGTGACATCCATGTAAATCAGCGGTGCGCTCCAGGAGTCGTCATATTTCTTGTACGACATATTGAATAGCAGACGCACCTTGGGGGTGGATGTCGGTGGGGGTGGCGGGATAATGGGAATGCTGCCATCTGTACCGGGTTTGATACTTTCTGTCGGCAGTGTGACTTCAATCTCTTCGGAGACAGGAATCATATCCACCCAGGTCACAAACAGCCGGTTATTGAAGAATACCGGGCGAAGGGTGCGCTCAATCGTATTGGCATTGACCCCGATCTCTGCCCGCTTCCAGTCCGACCAGGCGCCGGGTGTCGGGTAGTCATATTTCGGGCCTTCAGTGCCTTCCTTGTAGGCGCGCTCGTTCATATCGACCATGCGCCAGTAATAGATATTCTCGGCACGAGACCGGCCAATGAAGTAATACTTGCCCTCTGCAAAGCGCTCAGTGTCGATATAGCCATTGATCACCGTCAGGTTTGCCACTTCCTCGAAACTGGCGAGGTAGGATTTCACGGCTTCCTGTGTCGTATCGATACTGATCTTGTTCTGGTTGATATCGTTTTCCAGATTTTCAAAGTAACCGGATTTCTTCAACCGCAAGGCCGGGGAAATGAAGGTTTCCGGGTAGAGCGCCAATTGCATGTTGGCGGCCCAGATCGGGTACTGGCTGCTGCGCTCGCGCCATTCGACGAAGTTTGCTTCGGTGGGTCGCAGCAAGTCATAACCCGGCTCCATGCCCATCAATGCTCCGTTGATGAACTGCTGAATACTGCCAATGGCAGAGGCCACATAACTGGTTTCGACTTCATTGATGACCTGATTGTCGATCAGAAAAAACTCATACAGATCGTTGGCAGTTTTCAGGCGTTGGTCCAGACCAAGACTCCTCAGTAAAGGGGAATTGGGAACCACCTCACCCAGGTAATAAGCGACCAGTGCATCCCTAAAGGATTCGTTGAGCTGGCTATCAATGGAGCGAGACATATTTGGAGCCTCCATGGCAGTTGATGTAAGTCCGTTCATTCAAGGGTCAGCGGCTGGCTCCCATGACGGCGTCGCCGACCTTTTTCCATTCGTCGGTGGTGCTGTCGCTGGTCAAGGCCGTCGCAGCCAGTAGCTGGGCGGTACCGAGGCCAGTCAGAGTGCAGATACCGTGCATGCGTCTCAGCCAATCAATCTGGTGCATGGATTTGCCGATGCGATTTGCCAGGAGTTCGCTTGCAGCTCCTATTTCCGTCGAGCTCCAATCCATGAGCGAGGCCAGACGCGCCGCCCACTGACTGGCTGTGGCGTCGGTGTTCGCCAGAACGAAGTAGCTGAGCAAGGCTGCTTCCGGATGTCCGGAGCTGTCACGCCAGTTCCGGTAGCGGTCCAGAACATGAAAGCTTGCCAGTGACAGAGGTAGCGGGGCGGCGAAACTGGCATGCAGCCATTGTGGATGTACCAGAAAAGTGCGCAGTGCCTGGGCGCTGAGGCCCAGTTCCTGATTGACCTCGGCGTAGCGCAGCAGGGTCATCAGGCTGTCGATCACCTCTTGGCTGCTGGCGGCCAATGGCAGGCTGAAGCTTGCAGGCGCCGATGCATCCAGCACCTTGCCCAGAAAAGCGTCAGCACTGGTGCCCGCCCAGCGCATGACGGTTTCGCATCGATCCAGCGGCAAGCCAGCGTTGGACTGCAGCAAGCCTTCCACCAGGCGGTGCTGAACCACGTAGCCTTTGAACACGAATTCGCCCAGGCTGGTCCTGGCCGCTTCTTTGGCATCTGCGCCCAGTTTCAGTGGTTCGATCTGGACAACGAGCAGTTTGTCGATGGCAGCCGAAGCGTTGTCATCCAGCACTAATGGCAGGGCCTTGACCAGCCCATGATCTTCGATGAGAGGAGAAAGCACGGTTCCCCACCAGTCGATGGCTGTGCCGCCGTCATCCTTGATCGGCAGGTTCAAAGGGGCCAACTGCTCCTCGGCAAGTGCGGTTGCACTGGCGTCCTTGCCCAGTTGATCCAGTTGGTCGAGCAGCGATTGAGGGAGTGTGGATTCTGACGGGTCGATTCCCAGCTGGCGACGGAGCGTCCACACGTCGCGTCCGGTTTCGTTGAGCCAGCTCACGGCCCACTCCAATTGCATGAGGATGTCGAGGATGTCGGGAGTGGTGTCGTCGCTCAATGTTTCGGGAGCCTTGAGCACGCCTTTTACTATCTGATTGCGGTAAGACTCGCCACCCAGCAGATCGACCAGCGCGCGGCTGGACGGGGCTGGAATATCAAGCATCGAAGCGATCCGGGTCTGGCGATACATCGAGGACAACATGGACAAGGTACGTTTGAACGGCTTGTCCGCGTCAGCATAGGCGTTGCGGGTGTCGACCAGAATGGGCCACAGACTTTCGCGGGTGTATTCCAGGCCCAGCGCCATGCAGATCTGGGCGAGTGTCTTGTTGCTGAGGCTGTCACCACTGGTCAGCCAGACGTCCTTGCCATCCAGTACCAATGGGGTGTCGAACACGACAGGGTAGTTAAAGGCCTGATCGTACATTGGCAAGTGCCGGTTGCTGGCATAGGCGCTCAATTGATGGAATAAACCGGCGAACTCCTCGGGCTCGATGGAGTAGTGCTTGCTCAGGTAGCGATAGGTACCCAGTGTTCTCAAGGTATTCAGAGTCAATACCTGGCCGGTGTTGGCTTCGCCTTCCGAGCGAATGACGGCCATGATCAGCGTATCCAGTTTGGCAAAGGGAATATCCATCCAGCGTTGCAGGCGGATCATGCGTTGCAGGCGGTCGAAGCGGTCCACGCTGGTGTTGATCAGTCGTGCATTGCCCTTGTCGTCTCTGCTCAAACCCAGCGGTGCCTGATCAGACGGACCATTGACATAGCAGGCCCCGTATTTGACAGCGCTCGCCTGAGGTTCGATGGCGCTGTGTCCTGCCGGCAGGACGTTGGGGGATTCATAGGGGGCATGGTTGTGTACAGCCAGCACGGCTTCGACGGCATCACTGTTCAGGCCGGTTTTCTCGATGAACACCTTGAGCGAATCCAGAGCGTTGGCCGCCCCCTGGATGTAACTGACACCGTAACTGGCTTTGAAAAAACGGGTGATGGTCAGCAGGTCTTCCTGATCATCCCGCGCGTCATCTGCGGTTTCGGCTGGCGGCGGTTCCAGGGGCAGGGCAGGGGCCAGCACAAGTGCCTGTTGCTCGGGGCTGAACCCGCTCATCATCACCTGCGCTACGGAACTGTTGTGTTGCAGAGCTCCATAGGCGCTGGTCCCGGCAGATGTGGCCGGAACCTCAAGGCTTATACGGTAACTCAGCTCGCCCAGCCTCGGTTTCTTGCCGCCAAGGCCCAGCATGATCTGTTGATGGTGAAAGTTGTACGGGAACAGAAAGGGGTGTTTCTTTTCCGCCACCAATTGATAAATGGTCTTGTCCTTGTCCGCTTCTACGGTATCGACATAAGTGTCGATGGCCTTGCTCAATACCTGATTGACGATCTGCAAGGTCGGCACCGGAGTGAAGGTACTTTGCTGATCGATCAAAAGATCTTTCAGGTCCGGGCGACGGTCTTCGAGACTGATACGGTTTGTTTCCGGGGTGCTGCCTTCCAGCTCTTCCCTGGCAAACCTGTACAGGGACGTGAGGTACGCCGCGGGCGAGTCCTTGGCTTCAATCGCGCCCACCTTGCAAAACAGGTCCCAGTTTTCCTTGAACAGGTTGGGGAAGCTGGGACCGATATCCACCAGCGAGCGAACACCGGTACGCCTGGTAATGCTTTGCGTACGCCCGGATGACACCAGTTGGTTGCGATACAGCCGAACAATCTGGGTGGCGTAACAACGGGCGTTTTCATAAGCCAGCTCACCGTTGGCGTCGCTCAACCGGGCAAGCTCCCGCACGAAGGCGGGTTTGGAGCGGCGCACAATATCGAATACCGAAGTAATCCCCATCTCTTGCAGTGCGCTGACAAAAGCCACTTTACCGTCAGTGCGCTCTGGGGGGGATGCTTCGGCCTTGGCGAGGTTCCGTAATAGAGAAAAGGGTTGGTCGGTCATGTCAGTGCTCCCGGCTGGATAACCGACAGCCTTTTTCAATAGAGGTTTTTTGTCATCTGACAGAAATGACAGTGGGGGCGAGTGGTTTTTTTTATCCTAACAAAAACAGTAGGTTACTGATTTTAAAGGACATATTCCGATTAGAGATAATAAATAAAACCGTTATGAACGGAAATCTCGCCTAGGCATTACAAACGATATCTTTCCTCCGGCTAGACTCACTTCAGACCGCAAACAGGGATGCTTGCGAATAAACACCTCTCTGCATACCCGGACGCCCATGCGGTGTTGCATCTGGCAGAAATGGCCAAGGCCGTGGTGGATCGCTCGATAGCCTGTCTGTAGATATTCCGGCGCGAAAGAGCCAGACACCATTCGACGCCCGGCCACATCGGCCAGTCTCTCTGCACTAAACTCATTTCATGTCGCAGACAGGGACGCTTGCGGATGAACATGGGGCTGTATGCTCACACCCCCACGCTGGTCGTTATCGACCCGCGTGGTCTCCCGATACGTAGCATTGCGTTATTGCGCAGCGAACCTGATCAGCCTCTCGATGAGCGAGTGACTTATCAAGCCTATGACGCCGCGGGCCGGCTTGTCAGCCAACGTGATCCGCGTCTTGCACTGCCCAACCTCAGTACGATTTACAACCTCAGTGGCCAGGCATTGTTTACCGGCAGTGTCGATGCCGGTTGGCGGCTTGGGTTATTGGGTGAGGCGGGGCAGATCGTTGAGGGATGGGACGGTCGCGGTACGCTGCGTCAGATTGAGTACGATCCTGTGCTGCGCCCGCAGGCAATCATCGAGCAGGGCCAGGTGACCGAGCGCTTTGGCTATGGAGGGTCGGATGTTTTCGATCATAACCAGTGCAATCAGTTGATACGCCATGACGATACGGCTGGCACACGGCATTTACCGGACTATGGCGTGCGCGGCGCGGCACTTATCGAAGCCCGGCATTTTCTGCAAGCCGTGGACACGCCGGACTGGCCGCAGGATGAAGCCGGGCGTGATGCCTTGCTGGAAAGCAACTGCCTGGAAACACAATGGACGTTCAATGCCGTGGGCGAAACGCTCCGGCAGACCGATGCCATGGGCCATGTGCAGTCCTTCAAACAGAGCGTGGCCGGGCAACTGAAGGCTATCGATCTGATGGTGGCCGGTGCCACACAGGCGCAGGCGCTGGTCAGCGATATCCACTACAACGCCTTCGATCAGGTCGAGCAGGAAACGGCGGGCAATGGCGTTGTCAGCCGTTCTTTCTACGATGCACATGGAGGTCGTTTGCTGGAAATCCGCGCTGGCAGCCCGACGTTGCAGAACCTCCACTACGCTTACGACCCGGTCGGCAATATCCTGCAGATCGAAGATGCTGCCCAACCGATTCGTTACTTCGACAACCAGCGCACCGAGCCAATCAACCATTACCGCTATGACACGCTGTATCAACTGATTGAGGCCACAGGTCGTGAGATCAACACCGGTGCCAGCCATGGCCCGGCCTTGCCTGCTCAGCAAAACCTGCCATCCGACCCGAACCGGATCAGCCGCTACACCCAGAGTTACAGCTACGACTCAGCAGGTAATCTGTTGCAGATGCGCCATGTGGGTGCGCAGGGTTTCACCCGCACCCTGCGCGTCGCCACGGACAGCAATCGCAGCTTGCCTGAAGGTGAGGTGGATGCCGATTTCAACGAAGCCTTCGATGCCAACGGCAATCTGCTGCAACTGGTACGCGGGCAAACGCTGGAGTGGGATGCACGCAATCAACTGCACGAAATCTCCACCGTGATTCGTACTATCAGAATCAGCGATCAGGAGCGCTATATCTACGACGGGCAGGGCCAGCGTTGCCGCAAGATCAACAGCACCATCACCTCAAGCTGTACCTTGAAAAATGAGGTCCGCTACCTGCCAGGGCTGGAAATCCGGACTAATGCCAGTGGCGAGACGCTGCATGTCATCACTGCTCAGGCAGGTCGTAATAGCGTGAGGGTGCTGCACTGGGAGGCAGGTCAGCCGCGCGGTATCGCCAACGATCAAGTCCGCTACAACCTGAGTGATCATCTGGGCTCCAGCACCCTGGAGCTGAATCAGCAAGGCGGCCTGATCAGCCAGGAAAGCTACTACCCGTTTGGCGGTACTTCATGGTGGGCAGCGTGCAGTGTCGTGGAGGCCAAGTACAAGACGGTGAGGTATTCAGGCAAGGAGCGCGATGCCAGCGGATTGTATTACTACGGTTTCAGGTATTACGCGCCGTGGTTGCAACGCTGGCTCAACCCGGACCCGGCAGGTGGTTTGAACCGCTATCGGATGGTCGACAATAGCCCCGTCTGCAAGCGCGATCAGGACGGATTGGTTCCTGTGCCTTATCAGGGGATCGGGGATAAATATGAGCAAAAATCCCAAAGCCGCAACGAGTCGATTGTGGCCCGGGGGCGTGAACAGATCGTACAGTGGAAGTCACCTGACTCACCCACGATTGAACAGACTCTGGAGCTTGCGCAGCTTTCCTATGGCGGCGCGATTTTTGAATTGAAGGCGTCCACTTCTGGGGAAGATTTAAAGCAGCTTGTGTCTGTGACCATGGGGGCTGAGTCGCTGAAACATCTGCCGAGCCTGGCAGATGACTACACATCCTTGAGCCATATCGTGCAGAACTATAAGGACGGTGAACGGTATAACCAGTTTGCTGTGGTGACGGGGTCCATGGGGCAGGCTTATGTGACGCCTACTGATCCTTATAAAAGAATATTCCTGTCGGACACGTGGTTTAAGACGCATGCCTTGGGGGCTGCTTTCATTGTCAGTCATGAACTCACTCATGTGCTGGAGCCAGAAAACACCAAGGACTTTGCCTATTTGAACCCGACGTTAACGAGAGAAACCCAGAACAGCTTGAATAGAAAGCAGTTGAACGCCCATTTTGATCAGTTGGCGATGTCTTCGTACCGTTTGGCAGAGGGAAGGGAGAATGCCTATCTCTTTTCCCGCATCCAGGATCTTGCGCAGAATGGATTGGTAAAGAAGGACGAACTCATGAAACTGTTGGACGTGAACAGTGAACAGGACATCCAGATAGAACGCTTGAGTGACCCTGCCGTCAGGGCAAGTCTTCTTCGACGAAATGCTGACTCCGTTGCCGCCCTTGGCGTATTGCTGTCCAGAAAAAACATTACCTCCAGGCTGCAATCGTGGGGGCAATTTCATCCATGAGTCTTGCACAAGAACACAAAAAGAAAACCCGGCATTGCGCCGGGTTTCTTCAGTACGTCAGCCAGACTTACTGCACTTCCACCGCCAGGCTGTCGCTGATTTTTTTCTGCCAGATCTGCGGGCCGGTGATGTGGACGGATTCGCCTTTGCTGTCGACGGCGACCGTGACCGGCATGTCCTTGACCTCGAACTCGTAGATCGCTTCCATGCCCAGTTCGGCAAAGGCCAGGACCTTGGATTTCTTGATCGCCTGAGCCACGAGGTAGGCAGCGCCACCGACGGCCATCAGGTACACGGCCTTGTTGTCCTTGATCGCGTCGATAGCGGTCGGGCCGCGCTCGGATTTGCCGATCATGCCCAGCAGGCCGGTCTGCTCAAGGATCTGGCGAGTGAACTTGTCCATGCGCGTTGCGGTGGTCGGGCCAGCCGGGCCAACCACTTCTTCGCGTACCGGATCAACCGGGCCAACGTAGTAGATGAAGCGGCCCTTGAGGTCGACCGGCAGGGTTTCGCCCTTGTTCAGCATCTCGACCATGCGCTTGTGCGCGGCGTCGCGACCGGTAAGCATCTTGCCGTTGAGCAGTACGGTTTCGCCCGGCTGCCAGCTTTGCACTTCTTCCGGCGTCAGGGTGTCGAGGTTGACGCGGCGGGCCGACGGGCCAGCTTCCCAGACGATTTCCGGGTAGGCGTCCAGCGGCGGCGCTTCCAGGGAAGCCGGGCCGGAGCCGTCCAGAATGAAGTGCGCGTGACGGGTGGCCGCACAGTTCGGGATCATGCACACCGGCAGCGAAGCGGCGTGGGTCGGGTAGTCCATGATCTTGACGTCAAGCACGGTGGTCAGACCGCCGAGGCCCTGAGCACCGATGCCCAACTGGTTGACCTTCTCGAACAGCTCAAGACGCATTTCTTCGATACGGTTCTGCGGGCCACGGGCCTTGAGCTCGTGAATGTCGATGGACTCCATCAACACTTCCTTGGCCATGACCGCTGCTTTCTCGGCTGTGCCGCCGATACCGATGCCCAGCATGCCCGGTGGGCACCAGCCCGCGCCCATGGTCGGAACGGTTTTCAATACCCAGTCGACGATCGAGTCGGACGGGTTGAGCATCGCCATCTTCGATTTGTTTTCCGAGCCGCCGCCTTTGGCCGCGACGTCCACTTCGACGGTGTTACCCGGCACGATGGAGTAGTGGATGACCGCCGGGGTGTTGTCCTTGGTGTTTTTACGAGCGCCAGCCGGGTCGGCCAGGATCGAAGCGCGCAGGACGTTTTCAGGCAGGTTGTAGGCGCGACGCACGCCTTCGTTGATCATGTCATCCAGGCTCATGGTGGCGCCATCCCAGCGTACGTCCATGCCGACACGCACGAATACGGTGACGATGCCGGTGTCCTGGCAGATCGGACGATGGCCGGTTGCACACATGCGCGAGTTGATCAGGATCTGAGCCATGGAATCGCGGGCAGCAGGGGACTCTTCACGCAGATAGGCCTCATGCATGGCCTGGATGAAATCAACGGGGTGGTAATAGGAAATGAATTGCAGTGCGTCTGCAACGCTCTGAATCAGGTCGTCTTGCTTGATCACGGTCATGCGGCGCGCTCCTCTGTAAGGACGGGAACATTCAATTACGCTATCGGCGGACATCTGGCGCAGCGGCAGGAGCCAGAGTTGTCAGGTTAGCCGTAGCGGGCGCAAAAAGGCGCGGCAGTATAACCCGCCCAATCGGTCAACCTGTACAATCGCGAATATTTTCTGCGCAGGGCCTGGAACTTTTCGATGCCTGAATTACATGCCGGCGACCGTCATTGGTCGGTAGCGGCGGGCAGCAATCTGCTGGACGCGCTGAATCACGCGGGCCTGGCCGTCCCTTACAGTTGCCGGGCGGGCAGTTGTCATGCGTGTCTGGTTCGTTGCGTGAAGGGCGAGCCGAACGATTCGCAGCCCGATGCATTGGCACCCGACAAGCGCCGCGAGGGCTGGCGTCTGGCGTGCCAATGTCAGGTAGTCGAAGATCTCGGCATTGAGGTCTTCGATGCGGCGCGTGATGGCCTGCCGGCAAAAGTGTCTGGCTGCGACTGGCTAAGCCCCGGCGTGCTGCGTTTGCGCCTGGCACCGGAGAAGCCGTTGCGTTATCAGGCCGGGCAACATCTGGTGCTGTGGACCGACAGCGGCGTGGCGCGGCCGTATTCCCTCGCCAGTCTGCCGGGCGAAGATCCGTTTCTGGAGTTTCATCTCGATTGTCGCCGTCCCGGTGCGTTCAGCGATGTTGCGCGGCAATTGCAGGTTGGCGATCCTGTCCGCCTTGGCGAGTTGCGCGGCGGGGCGTTGCGCTACGATCCGGAGTGGCAGGAGCGGCCGCTCTTGCTGCTGGCGGCCGGCACCGGACTGGGGCCGCTCTGGGGGGTATTGCGCGACGCCCTGCGGCAGGAACATCAAGGCCAGATCCATCTTCTGCATCTGGCTCATGAGGATGACGAACATTATCTGGCCCGCGAGCTTCATGCACTGTCCGCCGGACATCCCGAACTGCAGGTGCGGCTTATCAAGTCTGACCAGTTGGCGATTGCTCTGGACGAACTCCGGCTGCTGTCACGCAGAGCCACGGCACTGGTCTGCGGCAGCCCGGTAAGTGTCGAAACGTTCGCCAAACGTCTTTATCTCTCGGGCTTGCCGCGCAATCAGCTCTTCGCGGATGTGTTTCTGACACGGGCGTGATTCCGGCTGATGCCAGGGGCTCCCCAGGCGGCAATAAAAATCACCCGATCAGCCTGGCGACATACCCAAAATTCCCAAGCGACCTCAGAACATGCCCGCCGACAATAATTTTCCGGTCAGCTTGTGGGGCAAGTGCTCCTGAAAGCGTGTGCTCGCCAAGATCAAGAGTCACCAGCCCGGCGATACCGAATGACAGATCGGGACGTCCATCGCTTTCGAAGCGACCGACGAGCGTTGTCCCATGCGCACCAAAGGTAAAGCCAGTGACGACAATCTGTTGGC
Organism: Pseudomonas sp. Irchel 3A18; assembly: GCF_900187465.1. Taxonomy (NCBI): domain Bacteria; kingdom Pseudomonadati; phylum Pseudomonadota; class Gammaproteobacteria; order Pseudomonadales; family Pseudomonadaceae; genus Pseudomonas; species Pseudomonas sp. Irchel 3A18. The sequence continues at coordinate 59,126 of NZ_FYDI01000012.1, read as the reverse complement.
CTCCAAGGACAAGGGCTCCGTCCAGCCAGGCGCAACCTGTATCCGCCACAGTGAAAACCGGATCGCCGTTGTTGAATGCCAAGTCCGGGCTGCCATCCTGGGTCATGCCTACCAACATCGCTTTGTCCGTATCCAGGGTATATCCGATGCAAACCATTTTTCCCTGGTCGGTTAACGCCAGTTGGCTGAACTGTCCGGGCTCGTTTTCTAACGTCACTCTGCCGCCCGTGCCGAAATTCTTGTCGATGCTTGCGTCAGCGTTATAGCGAATCAGAAAAGGATAACCGACCTCTTCCAGGTTGGTTTGTATCGAGCCGGCCGCTATCAGTTTGCTCGACAGGTCATGAATGGTTCCGAGCCACATGCCGTACTTCTGTGCCTCCGGAATGATGTAACCGGTGCCGCCAAAGCTTGTATCCAGAGAACCATCATTGTTCAGTCGGACAATGGCGGCTTCCTGTCCGATATACGCGCTGACCAGGATTTTTCCGCTGGTGTGAATTCGGCAAATCGTACCCTGATGGATACGGCCGATTGCTACGGGCGATGGATACGGACGTTCATGCACACGTCGCGATATTCCCCCTGCAAAGAATGGGGGTCTGAGGATGACCCAGCCGTTCGTGCCGAAGCTCGTGTCCAGAACTCCGTCGACGTTGAAGCAGGCTAGTGCCGGGTAATCCACATTATTGATGTCAACCTCTCCCCGCAGGAGAAGTCTCCCGTCAGGCATTATCTGCACTGCCATACCCCAGGAGGTATAGGTATCAAACTTGCCGGTAACGATGCCGGATGTCCCGAACGTCTCGTCCGGACGACCGTTCTGATTGAGTCTGGCCAGTCCGTACCGTTGTTCAGAGGCGGGGCCGGCGACATAAATCCTGCCGTCTGGGTCGAGCGTCAGACCCGAGGCAGCCAGGGTCGTGCCATCCCTGAACTTCAGCTCCACTATCCCCCCGTCACCGAAATCCGGGTCCAGATCACCTGGTGCGCTTTGTTGATGAGTTGTATTCATTGTTTTCTCCTTGAAAGCTGCAAAAAGCTCCTTGATAGCGCTGATCGCCCGCCGCGCTGGCCAAGTGATCAAGCGGGTAAGTAATCGAAACGCGAAGCAGATGTCTACTGACATAAATGACAGCCGGAGGGGCGGATAGACGAGCAATAAAAAAGCCCCGACTCTTTCGAGCCGGGGCTTTTGGGTCTTGCAGGTCTGGCTTTAGACCAACGGGTCGCCAACGTGCAGGATCTTCATGCCGTTGGTGCCACCGATGGTGTGGTAGCTGTCACCCTTGGTGAGGATGACCCAGTCGCCTTGCTCGACGAGGCCGCGCTTGAGCAGCTCGTCCACGGCGGACTGGCTGACCTGACCTGGCGGAAGGTTCGCCGGGTCGAACGGCACGGTGTAGACGCCACGGAACATGGCGGCACGCGCCTGGGTTTCGCGGTGCGGGGAGAACGCATAGATCGGCACCGAAGAACGGATGCGCGACATGATCAGCGGGGTGTAGCCACTTTCGGTCAGGGCAATGATCGCCTTGACGCCCGGGAAGTGGTTGGCGGTGTACATGGCGGCCAGCGCGATGCTTTCGTCACAACGGGTGAACGAGTGACCGATGCGGTGGCTGGAGGTCTTGCCGGTCGGGTGCTTTTCAGCGCCCAGGCAGATACGTGCCATGGCCTGAACAGCTTCGATCGGGTAGGAACCGGCGGCACTTTCAGCCGAGAGCATCACGGCGTCGGTGTAGTCGAGCACGGCGTTGGCCACGTCGGACACTTCGGCACGGGTCGGCATCGGGCTGGAAATCATCGATTCCATCATCTGCGTGGCAACGATCACCGCCTTGTTGTGGCGACGTGCGTGCAGAATGATGCGCTTCTGGACGCCAACCAGCTCTGCGTCACCGATTTCAACGCCCAGGTCGCCACGGGCAACCATCACGGCATCGCTGGCGCGGATCAGTTCGTCGAGCACTTCGTCGTTGGCAACGGCTTCAGCGCGCTCGATTTTGGCGACCAGCCAGGCAGTGCCGCCGGCTTCGTCACGCAGCTTGCGAGCGTATTCCATGTCTGCAGCATCGCGCGGGAAGGAAACGGCCAGGTAGTCCAGCTCCATTTCTGCAGCCAGCTTGATGTCCTGCTTGTCTTTTTCGGTCAGCGCCGGTGCCGTGAGGCCACCACCGCGACGGTTGATGCCTTTGTGGTCCGAGAGCGGGCCACCGATCAACACGGTGCAATGCAGTTCTTCAGCGGTTTGTGTATCGACGCGCATGACCACGCGACCGTCGTCGAGCAGCAGCTCGTCGCCCACGCCGCAGTCCTTGACCAGATCGGGGTAATCGATGCCCACGATTTCCTGATTGCCGTCGGTCAATGGATGAGCGGTGGAGAAGGTGAACTTGTCACCGACCTTAAGCTCTATTCGTTTGTTGGTGAACTTGGCAATGCGGATTTTCGGACCTTGCAGGTCACCCAGCAGGGCAACGAAACGCCCGTGTCTGGCGGCGATTTCACGGATCAGCCTGGCGCGTGCCTTGTGCTCATCCGGGGTGCCGTGGGAGAAGTTCAGGCGAGCAACGTCCAGTCCCGAGAGAATGAGTTGTTCGATGACTTCTGGCGAATTACTGGCAGGGCCAAGTGTGGCAACGATTTTGGTGCGGCGAACGGTCATGCACAAACTCCTTAATTGAAGCGCAGCGAGAGGCTACTCCTGTCCGGGGCTGTAGTCATTGTTCCTTTGCACTACCTCTTCGGGAATCGACAGGGCAATCGGCTGATGATCGGTATTGAATCTGCCCTGAAGAAAAGGGGCAGCAGGCCGATATCAAGGCACAGAACAGGAGACTCTCATGCGCATTCTAACGATTCTTGTATTACTGGTTGCTGTCAGCGGCTGTACCCGTTGGGCGATGAACGCCAACCTCAACGAGGCTTATCACGCTTATGAACGCGGCGATTGCGACAGTGTGATGCTGTCTTTGTCCAAGGTCGAGCGTCAGAGCCGCGAGCGCTCTTATGTGTGGCCCGAGGTGTCGATGCTGCGCGGGCAATGCCTGGAGCGCCAGAAGCTGTATGTCGATGCGGTGCAGACCTATCAGTTCCTGATTGCCAAATATCCATCGAGTGAATATGCATACCGCGCACGCGCACGTCTCGATACCTTGGCCCAGCTGGGTCACAACCTCGCCGGACAGCCTGCCAAGCCTTTCCCTGCTTCAAAATGATTACACCCAATTGGGGGAAAAGTAGCGTTTTCGGGTGGATGTTAGAAAAATCTCGGCTAGGCTCTGTGTCAAGGGAATGAAATGTACAGAGCTAAACCTGTTTCAAGGGCTTTCCATGTGGCATGAGTGGGTCGTAGCCCCATGGAATTTGAATTGTTTGCGTGCAGGATCACGCCCAATGGTTCAGAAGGCGGCTGAGATGCTAAGGAATCGAAGGATTGAACGTCACCAACTGCAAGATTATCTTCAAGTATCGAATCGTCACACAGGTAGATCAATGGGTTGGCTGGGCAATGTCTCCGAAGAGGGATTGATGCTCATCAGTGATTTACCCCTGCTGGTCGGCGCCATATTCGATTTGCGCATGAAGATGCCTGTTAACGCAGAAGGGCAAAAAGTAGTCGACGTAAAAGCCACTTGTCTGTGGTGCAACGAAGATGAAACACCTGGAAATTACAACTCGGGTTTTACACTGAATACGGTGCCTGAGGGCTATCGTGACCTTGCCGATGCACTGCGCCAATATTTCTGTTTCTACCTTGTAGAAGCTTCAGCCTGACGCAGGAAATTTACAGTGTTCCGGCTTTCTTCCAGCTCAAGTAGCGAGTGACCAGTTGTGCGCCCAGTTCCGCTGGGCGTACATCCATGACCGGTATGCCCTGGGCTGCCAGACGTTCATGAAGACCGGCCCTTGCATTGCTGAAGTCGATTGTCCCGCAATAAGCCAGTGCCTGGTCGTAGGTCTGTACCGACGATTGACGCAGGCTATCCAGTACCTCCTCCCGCAGACTGGCCACTAATACTCGATGATGACGGCTGAGCTGTTTCACGGCTGCCGGTAATTCCTCATCGTCTTCATCGCGCAGATTGGTCACCAGAATCACCAGAGCCCGGCGTTTCTGCCGTGCCAGCACCTGGCGCACTGCCGCGCTGTAGTCGGCTGCATGTTGAGTGCTTTGCAGGTCATAAACCGTGTTGAGCAGCAGGTTCAAATGGCTCTGCCCTTTGACGGGCGCCAGATAGCGATGCTGATCGCCGGCAAAGGTCGTCAGCCCCACGGCGTCACCCTGGCGCAAGGCGACGTAGCTGAGTAACAGACAGGCGTTGAGGCTGTGATCGAAATGCGAGAGGTCGCCATCCTGGCTGCGCATGCGTCGGCCGCAGTCGAGCATGAGGATGATCTGCTGGTCGCGCTCGTCCTGATATTCCCGGGCAATCGGCGTGCGTTGCCGGGCAGTGGCTTTCCAGTCGATCTGCCGCAGGCTGTCGCCTTCGCGAAACTCACGCAATTGATTGAATTCCAGCCCCAGTCCACGGCGCTGACGTTGATGCACGCCGATCTGGCTGAGCCAGTTATCCACAGCCAGCAACTGCCCGCCATACAGCCTGGCGAAATCCGGGTATACGCGGGTGCTGCCAGACACTGGCAGGTAGCGGCGTGCCGACCACAGGCCCAATCGGCTGGGCAGGCTGACTTCACAGTGTTCAAAGACGAATTGCCCGCGCTTCACAGGACGAAGGCGATAACCCGCCTGGACTTTTTCGCCGCTGGCCAGGGTGACCGACAGCGGCATGTTTTCAAATTCCAGGCCGTCGGGAATGTGATCGAACACCTGCAGGGCCAGGGTGTTCACAGATGAATGCTCGATATCCAGCCGCACTTCGCTCCAGCGTCCCAGTGCCAGGCTGCCCGGCAACTGGCGCTGCACGCTGGGTGACGGCAGGCGCGCAAGGCGCACGAGGTCGAACAGGCTCGTGCCGATCAGGCTCAGTAATGCGGCCCAGAAGAGGGTGGTGATCTGTTGAGGCAGATCGACACCCAGCGCCTTGAGGCTGCCATGCAGCAAGGCAACCCCCGCCAATCCGCCAAACCAGCACAGCAATCGTGTCGATGGCCTGAATGCCTGTTTCATAGGCGTGGTGCCGGAACCTGATCGAGCAATTGTTTGAGCACCTGATCCACCGAAAGCCCTTCGATGTCCAGCTCGGCCGAAAGCCTTACCCGATGGCGCAACACCGCCAGTGCGCAGCCCTTGATATCGTCCGGTATGACGAATTCGCCACCGCGCAACAGCGCACGTGCCCGGCCACCACGAACCAGGGCGATGGAAGCGCGTGGCCCGGCACCGAGGCTCAGGCCTGGCCAGGTCCGGGTGCTGCGCGCCAGACGCACGGCGTAATCCAGCACCTGTTCGTCCATGGGCAACTCGCTGGCGATACGTTGCAGCGCCTGAACCTCACGAGCCTGCAGGATGACCCGTAACGGTTGCACTTCGAGGATGTCGGCCCGAGGCGAGCGAGTCACTTGCCGCACCATGGCCAGCTCTTCCTGAGTGTCCGGGTAATCCATGCGCAGCTTGAGCATGAAGCGATCCAGTTCGGCTTCCGGCAGAGGATAAGTGCCTTCCTGCTCGATGGGGTTTTGCGTGGCCAGCACCATGAAAGGCTGGGCAATCGGCAGCGCACGGCCTTCAAGGGTGACTTGCCGCTCCTGCATGGCTTCAAGCAGCGCGGCCTGGGTCTTGGCCGGAGCACGGTTGATCTCGTCGGCCAGCAGCAGATTGGTGAACAGCGGTCCCTTGCGCAGCTTGAACTGCTCGGTCTGCATGTCATACACCGCATGGCCGGTGACATCGCTGGGCATCAGGTCGGGTGTGAACTGAATACGCGCGAACTCACCACCGAAGCAGCGGGCCAGGGCGCGGACCAGCAAGGTTTTGCCCAGCCCCGGAACACCTTCAAGCAACACATGCCCGCCACCAATCAAAGCGGTCAACACATCGTCGATCACCGCATTCTGGCCGATCACGGCCTTTTGCAGCTCGTTGCGCAGCGCCTGTGCCAGATGGCTGGCACGCTGGCGTTGCTGCGCCTGATTGCTGGGCGCAGGTTCGGCGCTGACCGAGGCTTCGGTGGGCGGGAGGCTGTCGAGGTTGTGGGGCTGGTCGGTCGGTTGATCGCTCATGGGTTCCGCAGTCTTACTGACTGTTACATGTGTTTTATCGTCCATAAATCAGCTGCTTACCTTATCTGACCTTTCAGTTTTCTATGGTTGGAGAGGGTAAGTGACGACTGACCTTCGCAACTGCAATCCCATGATAGCTCCCGATGTTGAGTGTTCGTCAGAGGTTTTGTTGCGTTTCGGTTAATGGCGCACGGCAGAAGTATTCCGTGCGCCGTCTTGCGGGTGCCTAGACCAATGCTTCAGCAGGGCCGAAGAATTCGTAGTGCATCTGGTCTTGTGGCACTCCCAGCTCCTGAAGAGACCGTTTCATGAAGGCCATGAAAGGTTTTGGCCCCAGGAAATACACATCCAGATCCCTGTCGGCGGGCAGCCATTCCTGTAAGTGTTCGATCGAAGGCATGCCCACGGCGCTCGGGCGTTTTTCTATCCCGGTGTCCAGTTCGTTGTGGACCACATTGGCCTTGAAAAGCGGGAAGCGTTCCTGCCAGCCCTCCAGCACCTTCTGGAACGCCTGCGCTCTGGCATTACGCGCGTAGTGGAGAAACACGACCTGCCGGTTACCGGCGTTCAGCGCCGTTTCAGCCATGGCGAGGGTCGGAGTGATCCCGACGCCGCCGCTGATCAGTACCAGGGGTCTGGTGCCTTCAGCCAGAGTGAAATTACCCGCAGGCGGAAACAGCTCCAGTACTGCACCGACAGTAACCTGATCATGCAGGTAGTTGGACGCAACGCCGCCGGGTTCGCGTTTGACGCTGATGCGCAGACCGGAACCGGTGGCAGGTGCCGAGAGCGAGTAGTTCCTGCGAACTTCCGTCCCGTTCACGTTCAGGCGAACCCCGATGTATTGGCCTGCCTTGTGCGCCACAACAGGCTTGCCGTCGACCGGTTCAAGGTAGAACGATGTGATCTCGCAGCTTTCAGGAATCCTGGCGGACACCTTGAACGGTCGGCCCCCTCGCCAGCCGCCAGGAGCCGAAGCGATGCTTTTGTACATTCCCTCTTCGGCGTCGATCAGGATATCAGCCAGTTGCTGATAGGCAGCCGCCCATGCGGCAATCACCTCATCAGTGGCGATTTCTTCACCCAGCACTTCCCGGATGGCACGTAACAGACAGGCACCGACGATCGGGTAGTGTTCAGGAAGGATCTGCAGAGCCACATGTTTGTTCACGATCTGGCCTGCAAGCGGCCCCAGGTTTTCCAGGCGATCAATATTTTTGGCATACATCAGGACGCCGTTCGCCAGAGCCCGGGGCTGCGTTCCGTTTGCCTGATGGGCTTGATTGAACAGAGGGCGGACTTCCGGGTGCCCGGCCAGCATGATGGTGTAGAAGTGTGTGGTCAGTGCTTCGCCACCCGTTTCCAGGAGAGGAACGGTCGCCTTGATGATGTCGCGCTGCGATTGGGTGAGCATGTGGACTCCAGTCATTCGGTTGGTGTTACTGACATAGCAACAGCTATGCCAGCAGAAAAACCGTGTAAAACTGGCCTTAAAGGCGGGGTTGGAGTCTTTATGACTTTGTCAAAAAGACTCTTTTTTGGCGTGGGAGGTCAATTCGACTCGTTCGCTGCCGGGGTGCTCACAAGGCATTCCTGAGACTCTGGAGGTGTGCAACCTGCCGGGTGAATTCGGCACTGGACATCCGCTGGCTGGGCCTTGGCCGCAGGGCGTCGCTGATGGCGCTGGTGGGTTGGCGGGTCAGGCGCGCCAGGACTTGCCATTGGTCGGTCACGCCCAGTCGTTCAAAGCCGGGATGACGTTGGCGGGCGCGGCGCAGGATGTCTGTTTGCAGGCTTTTGATCAGGGCCTGATGGCCGCTGCGTCGGCGTACAAAGTCGGCACTGGCACGCAGGTGTTCGGCCAGTTGACGCCGACCTCGTGCCGCGGGCGCTTGCAACGGGCCTTCGCGCAGGCCTGCATGCCAGAGCGTCAGGCCGAGCAGCAGCGCAAGTGTCACCAGCGCCAGCGGGAAGTTGCGCAGCAACAGGCTCGCCAGATTGTCATGGCCGGTTTCCAGGACCATGGTCACCGCGCTGTCCTGAGTGAGGTACCACAGCAGCCAGGCGTTGTCGTATCGGGTGATGGCGCGGTTTTTCCACAGATCTGAATCCGTGACCACGGTGATCAGCCCCTTGCCGTAGACCATTTGCATCATGTGCGTGGCATCGGCGCTGTTGGCCCAGGACTGGGCATGATCCTGCGGGTCTTCCAGGTGGAAGGCCGGGTTGAAGCTCATGTAGGCCGGTTCTTTTTCGTTTTCCAGATACAGGCGCGTCAGTTCCGGCCAGCGCATGGACGGTTTGCTGGTTCGGGGCGCGATCAGTGGAATAGACGGTTTGGGGAGCGCATCGTTTTCCAGTCGTTCCTCTTCGCGATCCTGCAGCTTGATGTCCCGTGTGAAGTACTGGCGGATCTCGACCCGGTCCAGCAGCAGGTCGCCGCTGCGGTTCTTTTTCTCATCCCATATCTGTTCGGCGACAAATAGCAGGTGACCGCCGGATCTAGCCCAGTCCAGCAGCCGTTCGACCTGGGCAGGCGTCATGTTTTCGCGACTGTCGAGCAGCAAGAGCGTCTGTGGCTGCTGGCTGACATCGGGCAACTCAAGCAGGTTGCGGGTGGTGTTGACCAGAGGTGAGCGCTGGCGCAGGAAGTGCTCGGCCGCCAGATACGGATTGGCCGCGACCTCCGGCGAAGGCCCCTGATCGATGACTTCCTCATAGGGCTCAAGATGCTTGTAGGCATAGACACCGCCCAGCATCAGCGCCACGAGCACCAGCAGGCCGATCAGTATCTGCTTGCGCCGGTTCATCGTTTTGCCCCGGCATCGAACAGTCGGCGCCAGCCGTCGCAGAGTTCCTGTTGCAGATGTGCAGGTGGCAGGCGATGGCCGTAGGCGAGGTTTTGCCAATGGGTGGTCAGGCTGCGGCTGAACTCGCTCAACAGTGGCTGGTTGAGTTTTGCGACCTGCTCCAGCACCTGGCCTTCGGTGTCGGCATTCTTGAGGGGCAGGTGATAGTCGCTCAGCAAGCGGTTGAGCAGGCCGCGATACAGCAGGCTCAAGGCTTCTCGTGGTTGGCTGGCCCAGAGTCGCTGCGCGTGGGCGGCGATGTCGTCAGGCAGGCTTTGGGCCGTGATGGACAGGCCGAACAGTTGCTCGGGTTTGTCGCGCAGGGTTTTGCGTTTGCTGCTGCCACGGCTGACGAAGGTCTTGAACCACAGGCGATAACGCCAGATCAGCCAGCCGGTCAGGGCGATGGCGGTTGCCCAGAGCACGGTTTCCAATACGTTGGCGATGACGCCGGCCGATCTCAGCAAGCCGTTCAGCCATTTGAGCAGGGTGGTCTCGTTGCCTGCTTTTGCCTGGGCAGCCGGATCTTTGTGCTCCGGGAAACGCCAGCCGGTGACGGTCTTGGGGTTCTTGAACGGCGGCTGTTGCAACAGGGCCCGGATGTCTTTTCTGGCTTCTTCGCTGGTCAGGTCCTGAAGCGTCAGGCGTGGCGTATCGGGGGCGGCGGAGGGTTGGGCGTTGCTGTCTTGTTCCGGCTCCGGGAGCGGGCAACTGTAGCTCTGGGGTTCGTCTGCCCAGCTCGATGTTGGCAAGGCTGACAGGGCCAGGCCGGCAGCGATCAGCACCACATAGGCGCTGCCGGTCAGGCGTTGGCGCAGGCGCCTGAAGACCAGTTCGATATCCCAGGCTTCCAGTGTGGTGCGGCGATTGAGGTACAGGGTGAATCCGCAGGAAACGTAGATCGGCCCCCAGAACACCAGCATCAAGGCATACAGCGCATTGCTCAGGTGTTCCAGCCAGTTCCAGCTGCCGTTGGCATTGAGCATGCTGTACCAGCGCCAGTCGAGTTCGATCTGTTGGGGAATGAAGGCATAGAACAGCAGGATCAGGCCGAACCACAGCGCAAATTCCAGATGGCTGCCGAGGATGGTCAGGCAGCGGGCGGCGCGCATGTCTTTCTGGCTGAGCAGGGCGATGCGCTGGCTTCGTTCGATACCTGACAGGTTTTCCAGTTGTTGCACCGGCAGCAGGAAACTGCGGCTCGGGCTCAGGCGCCGCGAAACCAGGCAGGGGAGCAACTCGTTCCTGAGGGTCGCAGGCCAGCCCTGGAGCGCCTGCTTGAGTGTGGGCGCCGGGCCGAACAATGCCTTTGAAAGAATCAGCAGCGGCAGGCGTTCATAAACCGGTTTGAGCCACCAGAACACAAAGAACACCAGCGAAGGGTAATCCCACAGCAACAGGGTCAGCAGCGCGAAGAATGGCAGGGTGACGATGGCCCAACTGCTCATCAGCAGGCCTCGGTGCTCGCGAGCCAGCAACACGCCCAGGTCCATGGCTTCCCAGGGATTGCGCGGGCGTATGGTGACGCTGGCGTCAGTCAGGCGCATGGGCTGTCCGTCCTGCCAGAGTCAGATAGGCAATCACCAGGGTCCAGAGCGCAGCGCCCACCAGGTATTTGATCAGCGGCGTGGGCCAGGTCATGGATGACCAGTAGGCTTCTATAAAGGCTGCAATCAACAGGAACAGAATGACACCGCCGATCAGTTGCACACTGACTCTGGCGGCCTGACGCAAGGCTTCGGCGCGCGTCAGGCGACCCGGCGCCAGTAAGGCCCAACCCAGTTTCAGCCCTGCCGCGCCCGCCAGGGCAATCGCCGTCAGTTCAAAGGCTCCGTGACCGACCACGAATGACCAGAATGTCTGACCAAAGCCGATCTGTGTCAGGTGCCCGGCGACAGCACCGATCATCAGGCCGTTGAACAGTAGGAAGAACAGGCTGCCCAGGCCGAACAGCAACCCGCTGGCGTAGGTCTGAAACGCGATGCCGATGTTGTTCATGATGTAGTAGCCGAACATCATCCAGTCCGAGCTGGACTCTCGCTCCAGTGCCTGCCCGATACGCCGGGCGGCGGGGTCGTACATGCTTTCCATGTCGCTGACCTGCGCCGGGCTGACGATGCTGTAGATCAGGTCCGGAAAGAAATACACCAGCACGCCCATGCCGATCAGGCTGGCGAAGAACAGCAGGCTGGCGACCAGCACGAAATGCCATTGCTCGCGCACCAGACGCGGGAACCCGGCGAGGATGAAACTCAGGAACTGCGCGGCGAGGCTGCTGCGATGGCGATAGAGTTGTTGATGGCCACGCATTGCCAATTGCTGCAACGGGTCGATCAGGTGGCTGCTGTAGCCACGCTCCCTGGCCAGCGCCAGATGGTGGCAGATTCGCCGGTAATCGCTGGCAAAGTTCTCGCCGGTTTCGGGATCGTGTTTGCCACGCTCGAGTGCATCCAGTCGCTGGCCGAAGAGCAGCCAGTGTGGCTGGTGTCGTGCTTCAAACTGGCTCTGCTTCATGTCGGCCCCAGCAGGCCGCGGGCCAGGCCATTGATGTGGTCAACCGCTTGGTCGGGAGCGACGTGCAAGGGCTCGGCGAGAATACTGGCCAGTTCAGCGGTGCGGGCGGCGGAGAGTTCGCCCTGGCGTTCTGCCAGACCCAGCACGGCACGCTGTTCGTCCAGCGTCAGGGTAAAGGGCGCGATGACCGGATCGGCCTGCGGCAGGACCGGTCGCTGGACCGGTACATCGCGATAGATCACGCAGGTTCCCGCTGCCAGATCGCCCAGGCGCTTGAACTGGGGATGACTCAGGCAACTGATGGCTCCGACGCTGTAGCCAAAGGGCAGCATGTCGACCACGCGCAGCAGGTTGCGGATCAGCGACGATCCCCAGCCGATGGGCGTGCCGTCGTCATGAACCACCCGCAGCCCCATGATGTGCTTGCCCGGCGTGCAGCCCTGGTTCAGGACTTCGAACAGCACCATGTACCACCAGGTCACCAGAAAGATGGCGATGGAGCTCAGGCCTGTGCCGAGCTTGTCGAACAGCTGAAAAAACAGGAGGAGTGCGCCGATAACCAGCACGCGGATGCTCAGGTCGATCCCGAAGGCCAATGCGCGGGGCATAAGGCCGGCCGGACGCATGACCAGATCGATGCCTTCCGGGGTCTCGATCCCGATGCGGGTATCCAGTGGCGCGGGCGGCGCTGCATTCCTTGGCGAGGCTGGAGGCGATGACATTGTCGGGGGCGGGGCACCTGAAAGCGATTTGTGATGCTATCGAGCACGGCAGTGGTGCGCAACAAGGCATTCGCCACAGGCATGCCCGAAGACCTACACTTTGTTGGTCTTTTGTTCAGGATCAGCCCGTGACTTCCAGCATTTTCTGGTACGACTATGAAACCACCGGTATCAATCCACGCAATGATCGTCCATTGCAAATGGCCGGCATTCGTACCGACTTCGACCTCAATGAAATCGCCGCGCCGGTAAACCTGTACTGCCAGCCCGCCGACGACATCCTGCCACACCCTGCCGCGTGCATGATTACCGGGATCACGCCCGGGCGTCTGGCTGAGAAAGGGCTCTGCGAAGCAGACTTCATGACGCGGGTACACGCTGAGTTGTCAGCGCCCGGGACTTGCGGTTCTGGCTATAACACGTTGCGCTTCGATGACGAAATGACCCGTTACAGCCTCTACCGAAACTTTTTCGACCCCTATGCCCGGGAATGGCAGGGCGGTAACAGCCGCTGGGACCTGATCGATGTGGTGCGGGCGGCCTATGCGCTGCGCCCCGACGGGATTGTATGGCCGCAGGAAGAGGGAAGGGTGACGCTCAAGCTGGAGCGTCTGACTGCGGCCAACGGTATCGACCACGGTCATGCCCACGATGCATTGTCGGATGTACGGGCAACGATTGCCCTGGCGCGTCTTGTGCGTGATAAACAACCGCGGCTTTATGATTATCTCTTCGCGCTGCGCAGTAAACAGAAGGTTCAGGAACAGATTCGTCTGATGCAACCGCTGGTACATATCTCAGGACGATTCTCGGCGGCTCGTAATTATCTGGGCGTCATATTACCCCTGGCCTGGCATCCTCATAATCGCAATGCACTGATTGTGTGCGACCTGCATCTGGATCATTCGCCATTGCTGGATCAAGATGCCGAAGTTTTGAAACGGCGTTTATATACACGTCGTGAGGAGCTGGCGGAAGGTGAATTGCCGGTACCGCTCAAGTTGCTGCATATAAACCGCTGTCCGGTGATTGCGCCGCTGTCTGTCTTGCGCAGTGAAGATCAACAGCGCTTGCAGCTGGATATGGCGGCCTGTCAGGCACGAGTGGCACAGCTGAACGAGAGCCGTGAACTTTGGCAGAACAAATTGCCTGCCGTGTATGGCAAGGATGACTTCACGGCCTCTGAAGATCCCGAGCAGCAATTGTATGATGGCTTTATTGGTGATCGTGACCGTCGTCTTTGTGAGCAAGTGCGCTGTGCCGAGCCAGAACAACTGGCCCGTGAGGCGTGGCCTTTTGACGATGGGCGTATGCCCGAGTTGCTGTTTCGTTATCGCGCCCGCAACTTTCCGGAAACCTTGAATAGCGAAGAGCAACACCGCTGGCGCAGTTTTTGTCAGACAAGGCTGCGCAGCCCTGAGGCAGGGGCTCCCAACACATTACAAGGTTTTACAAAGGCGCTGGTGGAGTTGTCCCTTAATGCCACCACAGAGCAGCTAGACGTGTTGAGCCAGTGGCAGGATTATGTACAACATTTAAGTGAGCGATTGGGCGTAAAGGGATAAGACTGAAGGAAATCGGACTAATAAAAAACGCCAGCAAGCTGGCGTTTTTAAAGGGTGCAGTTGTGCAGCCCATGAAGCTTAGCCCAGCAGAGTGGCCCAGCTTTCAACCTCGTCACCGCCCCACTTGGCTTTCCACTCTTTCAGAGTTTTATGGTTGCCACCTTTGGTTTCGATGACTTCGCCGTTGTGCGGGTTTTTGTATTGCTTGACTTTACGAGCACGCTTGGTGCCGGTAGTTTTCACTGCACCGCCACGAGGCGCTTTAACTTTCGATTCTGGATCCAGAAGTGCAATGATGTCACGCAGCGATTTCTGGTATTCGCCCATCAGCGTGCGCAGTTTACCTTCAAATTCCAGCTCGGTTTGCAGTTTGTCGTCTTGCGACAGATTTTTCAAACGGGCTTGCAGTTCTTTGATTGCTTCTTCTGTGGCGCGGTATTCGTTGATCAGGGACATGAGGGGGACCTTATGTTGTGATGGGTTTCAGGGAGACAGTCACGCAATAATAGTCAGAGGAATTGAGCAAGTAAACATTAAATAAAAGTTTTATTGAATTATTTAGAATACAGCACCCCTTCTACAGATTCATGGAACTAGCGATGAGGTCAGGGATCACCAAAGATGTCCCTATTAAACCCCCCTCTAAATAGAGGGCTTGTTTGAGGCTTGAACGCTGAAAACGGGATGATGGCAGGGTGCAATCCCGGGACACCGTTTTTCTTCTGGCCAAGGGCAAAGGGAATACTGCAGTTTTGCCGCGCAGTCGCTAGAATAGCGCCTTTGCGAAGTTCTGGAGTTTCCCTAAATGCGCACTTTTCGTCTGGTGATTGCTTGCCCGGACCGTGTTGGCATCGTTGCCAAAGTCAGTAACTTTTTGGCATCCCATAATGGCTGGATTACCGAAGCGAGCCACCATTCGGACAATCTCAGTGGCTGGTTCTTCATGCGCCACGAGATCCGTGCCGATACATTGCCTTTTGACCTCGATGGTTTCCGCGAGGCATTTACGCCTATTGCCGAAGAGTTCTCGATGGACTGGCGCATCACCGACTCCGCGCAAAAAAAGCGCGTGGTGCTGATGGCCAGCCGCGAATCCCATTGCCTGGCCGACCTGCTGCACCGCTGGCACAGCGATGAGCTCGACTGCGACATCGCCTGCGTGATCTCCAATCACCAGGACCTGCGCAGCATGGTCGAGTGGCACGACATCCCTTATTACCATGTGCCTGTGGACCCCAAGGACAAGGAGCCGGCATTTGCCGAAGTCTCGCGTCTGGTGGGGCATCACAAGGCTGACGTCGTTGTGCTGGCGCGTTACATGCAGATCCTGCCGCCGCAACTGTGCAGCGAATATGCTCACCAAGTGATCAACATTCACCACAGCTTCCTGCCATCGTTCGTCGGTGCCAAGCCTTACCATCAGGCTTCGCTGCGAGGCGTGAAGTTGATTGGTGCCACTTGTCACTACGTCACTGAAGAGCTGGACGCCGGTCCTATCATCGAGCAGGACGTGGTGCGCGTCAGTCATCGCGACAGCATCGAAAACATGGTGCGTTTCGGTCGTGACGTGGAAAAAATGGTCCTGGCCCGTGGTCTGCGCGCTCACCTGGAAGACCGGGTGTTGGTGCACGACAACAAGACCGTGGTTTTTGATTGATCATTTGCGCCCTTCGCGAATAAATTCGTTCCTACGCCTCTGAAGGAGCGAATTCATTCGCGAGACGTCATTGAAGGCGATAGATGTTCTTTGAATGTACGGGTGCCTTGCGAATGACCGATCCCCTCGATAAAGCCACCTCCACCGCACCTCCCACCCTGGGCGAAGGCTGTCTGAGCCGTTACGACCCCGATGAGCTGACACCCGAAAACGGTGCCGACTTCTCCGAAGCCGCCAGATTGTGGCGTCAGCTTCAGCAGCAATCTCCCGAGCCCGACAGCGACGCTTGAGTATTCAGCCGTTCGGCGCAAACTGATCAATACTAAGCATTCCACAAGAGCTGCTGGCTGCCGATCAGCGGCTTCCCACAGCCGTGCATGTCGTATTGAGCAGGTGATGAAATGCCCGATTCTCAGGAAATTGCATTGGGGGCCGACCTTGGTGGCCAACCTGTCTTTCAGGCGTTACGCCTGACCAATCGCCATGGTCTGGTGGCCGGTGCAACCGGGACAGGCAAGACCGTCACGCTGCAGCGTCTGGCTGAAGCCTTCAGCGATGCGGGCGTTGCGGTTTTCGCCGCCGACATCAAGGGCGATCTCTGTGGTCTCGGCGCTGCGGGCAATCCCCAAGGCAAGATTGCTGAACGGATTGCCGGCATGCCCTGGCTCAATCATCGTCCTCAGGCTTATCCGGTCACGCTATGGGATATCGACGGCAAGTCCGGCCATCCCTTGCGCACAACCTTGAGTGAAATGGGGCCGTTGCTGCTGGGTAACCTGCTTGAATTGAGCGACAGCCAGCAATCGGCACTGTATGCAGCCTTCAAGGTGGCTGACCGCGAAGGTCTTCTGCTGCTGGATATCAAGGACCTCAAGGCGCTGCTCAACCATTTGCGCGATAACCCGCAATTGCTGGGCGAAGATGGCGCGTTGATGACCACGGGGTCCGGCCAGGCCTTGCAGCGGCGTCTCGCTGTCCTTGAGCAGCAGGGCGCAGAAGCCTTGTTTGGCGAACCGGCCTTGCAACTGGAAGATATTCTGCGGCCCGCCAGCGATGGGCGAGGGCGCATTCATCTGCTGGATGCCAGCCGTCTGGTGCACGAAGCTCCCAAGGTCTACGCCACTTTCCTGCTGTGGTTGCTGGCAGAACTCTTTGAGCAATTGCCCGAGCGAGGGGATGCGGACAAGCCGCTGCTGGCCCTGTTCTTCGATGAGGCGCACCTGTTGTTTGCTGATACGCCCAAGGCTTTGCAGGAACGGCTTGAGCAGGTTGTGCGCTTGATTCGCTCCAAGGGCGTCGGTGTGTATTTCGTCACTCAATCGCCCGGAGATTTGCCGGACGACATTCTGGCGCAGTTGGGGTTGCGCATTCAGCACGGGCTGCGAGCGTTCACGGCCAAGGAGCAGAAGTCGCTGCGGGCGGTGGCCGATGGTTTCAGGCCCAATCCCGCGTTCAATGCGTTGAGTGTGCTGACTGAACTGGGGATCGGCGAAGCGCTGGTGGGTACCCTGGAGGACAAGGGCACGCCGGCCATGGTTCAGCGTGTGCTGATTGCTCCTCCTCAGTCACGCATCGGGCCACTGAGCGATGCCGAGCGCGCAGGCCTGATCAGCCAGTCACCGCTTGCGGGGCGCTATGACAAGCCCATCGACCGGGAATCAGCCTATGAAATACTTGTGACCCGCAAGGCAAGCGAGGCGAATCAGGCCGATGTGCCTGCGCAGGAGTCGGAAAGTTTTGGTGACAAGGCCAGTGAATTCCTGGGCAGCGTTGCAGGGCAAGCCGTGAAAAATGCCATGCGTCAGGCGGCGACTCAGTTGGGTCGTGAGCTGGTGCGGGGTTTGATGGGGTCGTTGCTGGGCGGCAAGAAGCGCAGGTGAGGCGACAAAGGCGGTGCGGGCGCACCGCCTTTGTCAGGTGTATCAGGCCAGCGCCTTGGACGCGAGCCAGAACAGGCAAGCCGACAGTGCGACAGTGGCTGGAAGGGTCAGGACCCAGGCCAGCAGAATCGTACGTACGGTGCCGCCTTGCAGGCCGCTGCGGTTGGCGACCATGGTTCCGGCAACACCCGACGACAGAATGTGGGTGGTCGAAACAGGCAGGCTGAAGATGTTGGCCATACCGATGGCGCAGGCCGTGGTGATCTGCGCAGACATGCCTTGAGCGTAAGTCATGCCCTGCTTGCCGATCTTCTCGCCAATGGTCAGTACCACACGTTTCCAGCCGACCATGGTGCCGATACCCAGCGCCAGTGCAACGGCCAGGATTACCCAGAACGGTGCGTATTCGGTCGTACCGGTCAGGTCCTTGCGCAGTTTTTCCAGGTCGGATTTTTCACGGGCGCCCAGGTGCGGCAGCTTGCCGACCTTGCGTGCAGTGTCATCCAGGCACAGCAGGTAACGGCGCACTTCGATGCGTTGTTCCGCAGACAGCGAGTGGTAATCGGCAACGCCCTTCAGGGTGTCGAGCAGTGCGTCGATCGTCGGCTCGGTCTGCTCCGGATTACAGGCGGAGCTGGACGGCAGATCACCCTTGAAGGATTTGCCCATGGCCAGGTATTCGCCCAGCGTGCTGCTGTTGCGCTGATAGAACTGGCTCAGGTGCAGGGTTGCATCACGGGTACGTTCGATCTGGTAGGTCGTGCTGTTGAGGTCCAGAACGAACTGGCTTGGCACGATACCGATCAGCACCAGCATGATCAGGCCGATGCCTTTCTGGCCATCGTTGGAGCCGTGTACAAAGCTCACGGCCATGGCCGAGATGACCAGCACCAGACGGTTCCAGAAGGGCGGGTGCTTCTTGTCGTCGATCTTGCGGCGCTGTTCAGGCGTCTTGTGCATCTTGGACAGTGGGCGCCACCATTTCAGAGCGATGAGCACCAGGCCTGCAATCAGGAAGCCGGCCAGTGGCGAGAACACCAGCGATGCGCCGATATCCATTGCTTTCTGCCAGTTGACGCCATCGCTCAACGGGATGTCGTTGATCAGAGCGTTGGCCAGGCCCACACCCAGGATCGAGCCGATCAGCGTGTGGGAACTCGATGCCGGAATACCGAAGTACCACGTACCCAGGTTCCAGGCGATCGCCGCGGCCAGCAGCGAGAACACCATCGCCAGCCCGTGTCCGGTATTGACGTTGATCAGCATTTCCACCGGAAGCAGGTGGACGATGGCATAGGCCACGCCGACACCGCCCAGCAGGACGCCGAGGAAGTTGAAGACACCCGAGAAGAACACGGCCAGATGAGGCGGCATTGCCTTGGTGTAAATGACTGTCGCCACCGCGTTGGCGGTGTCATGAAAGCCGTTGATGAACTCGAACGTTAGGACGAATGCCAGGGCGAGCAACAGGCTCACTAACACCCAAGCATCTAGCCCGCTGAATAAATCGATCATGTAGGTTTTCTGACCCGGTCTGAAGGGGGCGCGATTATGACAGAAAAAATACGGATCGACTTGCCAGCCGCTGATTGGTATCGCTTAAAGTCAAAAAAAAGGCATGACGGGAGTGCCCGGTTGATCGCTCAAATGGGACGGTGACGCCTTTGCTGCCAGCATTCTCAAGGCCTGCACGAACGGTTGAAGCCGTTCAGACCCTGGGGTTTGTCATGTTTCTTCTTTCAGGCCTTTTTCCATTTTCTGCAGCTCTTCTTTGAAAGCCTGATCCAGCAGACTGGCTCTTTTACGCCAGGGCTTGCGTTCCGGTTCGGGCTGCGCGGCGTAGGTGGTGACTTCCCCGCCGTAGACATCCTTGTAACGTTGCTCCTGGCGCTCAAGTTCCGCGCGCAGTTCATCTTTAGTCACTGAGTTACCTGATCTAAGTCAATTGAGTCTGGTGATAACGCTGAGCACGCAAAAGTGTTCGCTCGTGTGAGCTGACCGGCGAAATACATTCGTGGCTGTCTGGCCACGCAGGGCTTCCGGCTTTTTTCACAAGGCCTTTGACACGTTGCTGCTCGCGGCTACGGGCACCAGAAAAAACAGCTGTCGTAGCGACATTCGTTTTTTGGGTTAAGCACTAGGGCTGACATTGACTGGTCCTTGCGCCGAAAAACTAACTGCATGTTGCGCAGGAGGGCAAGGTATCGCCAATCAAGTGATCGATACTATCTCCAAGAAGTACAGTCTCGTCAACTATAGGCGTTGTCCGGTTGCCGGGAGATTTCATGAATAATGTTTTTTTTGTGAGACTCTTCCGAAGTTTTGGTGAGTAATGAATATGACAGAACTTTCATCATCGAAAGTCCGGCATCCATAGACAGAATACTGACGACAAAATTCAAATGAAATTCGGCAGGGCGATTAATCGGCAATCATCGGAGGGTGCGTCAGAATGTCGCAGTTGTGATTGCCCTAATGAAAACGGCCTTGCTTCGTGGGCAAGGCCGCTGCCATGGACTTCTTAGTGGGTACCTGACCAGGATTTTCCAAGAAGCCACTTCATGGCAGAGGTAAAGGTATAAGTATATTTGCGATGGGTCAATTGCGATTATCGGCCATTGGTTCGATAATCGCACAGGCCGGGTTTCTCAAAACGTCCTGAAAAAGGGCTGAAGCCAGCGGTTTACAAGGCCTGAGAGCTGTTACAGAGGTGTTGGCAATGAATGATGAACTGCGTAATTCTTTTGCATCGCTGGCACCGCCCATCGTGGCTTCGCCTGCAAAGCGTATCCAGGCGCTGACAGGCGACCCCGATTTCATGACCTCGCTGGCGCGTGGCCTGGCCGTGATTCATGCCTTCCAGGAGCGCAAGCGACATCTGACCATTGCCCAGATCAGCCACCGCACGGAAATTCCCCGGGCGGCCGTTCGTCGTTGCCTGCATACCCTGATCAAACTGGGTTACGCGACGACGGACGGTCGAACCTATTCGTTATTACCCAAGGTTCTTACCCTGGGGCACGCTTATCTGTCTTCGACGCCGCTGGCGGTTTCTTCGCAGCCTTATCTGGACCGCATGAGCGATATGTTGCACGAGGCCTGCAACATGGCGACCCTCGAAGGCGACGACATTCTTTATATCGCCCGCTCGGCGACTACTCAGCGGCTTATCTCCGTCGACCTTTCGGTCGGTGGTCGGCTGCCGGCCTATTGCACATCCATGGGGCGTATCCTGCTGGCGGCGCTGGACGATGTGTCGCTGCGTGAATATCTGGATCATGTGGATTTGCAGCCCAAGACCAGCCGCACCATCCGTACCACCGAAGCGCTGCTGGAATGCTTGCAACTGGTTCGTCAGCAAGGCTGGTGCATCGTCGACCAGGAACTGGAGCAGGGGCTGCGCTCGATTGCCGTGCCTGTCTATGACGCATCGGGTCAGGTATTGGCCGCGCTGAATGTCAGTACCAGTGCCGGGCGCGTGGCCCGCAGTGAACTGGAGCAGCGATTCCTGCCGATCATGCTCGATGCGAGTCGGGATCTGAGCACACAGTTGTTTACCTGATGAGCGGAACAGCCACTTTTTAATGCGTTCGATTATCGAACGCTTAGTCGATTATCGGATTGTTTGCGCTCGTGCTCAGGCATAACCTCATTTTCATTGCGGCGCTCTTCGCGCCGGTCATTGAACGTGATGTTGGGTTCGGGAGCACCTCATGGCTGAAATTCTTTCTCTACGCGATGCAGTGAAGCAACTGGTCAACGATGGCGATACCGTCGCACTTGAAGGCTTCACGCATTTGATCCCCACGGCAGCAGGCCATGAAATCATTCGTCAGGGCAAAAAGGACCTGACGCTGGTGCGCATGACGCCGGATCTGATCTACGACCAATTGATCGGTGCCGGTTGTGCGAAACGGCTGGTTTTTTCGTGGGGCGGCAATCCGGGTGTGGGCTCTCTGCATCGCTTGCGGGACGCCGTCGAAAAGCAGTGGCCCCATTCCATTGAAATCGAAGAGCACAGCCATGCCGACCTGGCCAACGCCTATGTAGCCGGTGCCTCGGGTTTGCCGTTCGCGGTGCTGCGCGCGTATGCCGGCTCCGACCTGCCCAAGGTCAACCCGCTGATCAAGACCGTAACCTGCCCGTTTACCGGTGAAGTGCTGGCTGCCGTGCCCTCGGTGCGCCCGGATGTCACGGTTATTCATGCCCAGAAAGCCGACCGCAAGGGCAATGTGCTGCTGTGGGGGATTCTCGGGGCACAAAAAGAAGCGGCACTGGCTGCCAAACGCTGCATCGTGACGGTTGAGGAAGTCGTCGACGATCTCAAGGCACCGATGAACGCCTGCGTCTTGCCGACCTGGGCCTTGAGCGCGGTCTGTCTGGTGCCCGGCGGCGCGCATCCGTCCTACGCCCATGGCTACTACGAGCGGGACAATCCTTTCTACCAGGCCTGGGACCCGATTGCCCGGGACCGCGAAACCTTCAGCGCGTGGATTGCTGAATACATTCATGGAACAGCGGATTTCAGTGAGTTCCAGAGCAAGTTGGCCAGCGCTGCGGAGGCAAAATAATGACTTACACCACCAGTGAAATGATGACCATCGCCGCCGCTCGTCGCTTGCGCAATGGTGCGGTCTGCTTCGTCGGCATCGGCCTGCCTTCCAAGGCGGCGAACCTGGCGCGCCTGACCTCTTCGCCGGATGTGGTTCTGATCTACGAATCGGGTCCGATTGGTGCCAAACCCACGGTACTGCCGCTGTCCATTGGTGACGGTGAGCTGGCTGAAACTGCCGACACCGTGGTAGCGACCAGCGAAATATTCCGCTACTGGCTGCAAGGCGGACGTGTGGATGTAGGCTTTCTGGGCGCAGCCCAGGTCGACCGTTTCGGCAATATCAACACCACGGTGGTGGGCGATTACCACAACCCGAAAGTCCGTTTGCCGGGTGCCGGTGGCGCACCGGAAATTGCCGGTTCTGCCAAGTCGGTGCTGATCATCCTCAAGCAGTCGGCCCGTTCGTTCGTCAACAAACTCGACTTCGTGACTTCGGTCGGGCATGGCGAAGGCGGCGACTCGCGCAAGCGTCTCGGCCTGCCCGGCGCCGGGCCTGTGGGGATCATCACGGACTTGTGCATCATGGAGCCGGAAGCCGGCACCAACGAATTCGTGGTGACTACGCTGCATCCGGGTGTTACTCGCGAGCAGGTCATCGCGGCCACCGGCTGGGAAATCCGCTTTGCCGAGCAGGTCGTTTATTCCGAAGAGCCCACTGATGTGGAACTCAACGCCCTGCGTGAGCTGGAAGCACGGACTGCGGCGGCTCATGGCCAGGTTGCAGGAGAAGCATGATGCGTGACGTCTTTATCTGCGATGCAATCCGTACCCCCATCGGGCGTTTTGGCGGCGGCCTGTCTTCGGTACGAGCCGACGACCTGGCGGCGGTGCCGATCAAGGCCCTGATGGAGCGCAATCCGTCGGTCAACTGGGACGAAGTGGACGAAGTATTCCTCGGC
Source organism: Pseudomonas sp. Irchel 3A18 (assembly GCF_900187465.1). Taxonomy (NCBI): domain Bacteria; kingdom Pseudomonadati; phylum Pseudomonadota; class Gammaproteobacteria; order Pseudomonadales; family Pseudomonadaceae; genus Pseudomonas; species Pseudomonas sp. Irchel 3A18. The sequence goes on along the minus strand of NZ_FYDI01000012.1, from coordinate 36,239 downwards.
TGCGCCAACCAGGCCGGAGAGGACAACCGCAACGTTGCTCGCATGGCTGCTCTGCTGGCCGGCCTGCCGCCGAGCATTCCCGGCGTAACCCTCAATCGCCTGTGTGCTTCGGGCATGGACGCTATCGGCACTGCTTTCCGGGCCATTGCTGCGGGCGAAATGGAGCTGGCGATTGCCGGTGGTGTCGAGTCGATGTCCCGTGCGCCGTTTGTCATGGGCAAGGCCGATGCCGCTTTCTCGCGCAGCATGAAGCTGGAAGACACCACCATCGGCTGGCGATTCGTCAACCCGGCCATGAAGGCGGCGTACGGCGTCGACTCCATGCCTGAAACCGCCGACAACGTGGCGGATGACTTCAGGATTTCTCGAGCCGATCAGGACGCTTTCGCCCTGCGCAGCCAGCAGCGCACTGCTGCTGCCCAGGCTGCGGGCTTTTTCGAGGAAGAGATCGTGCCGGTGCGGGTCGCTCACAAGAAGGGTGAAACCGTTGTCGACAAGGATGAGCACCCACGTGCCGATACCAGCCTGGAAACCCTGGGCAGGCTCAAGCCGGTCAATGGCCCTGAAAAGACTGTTACTGCTGGCAATGCGTCGGGGGTCAATGACGGCGCGGCAGCTTTGATCCTGGCTTCGGCAGAAGCGGTCAAGAAGCATGGCCTGACCCCTCGGGCACGGATTCTGGGAATGGCCAGCGCCGGTGTTGCACCGCGAGTGATGGGCATTGGCCCGGTCCCGGCAGTGCGCAAACTGGTCGAGCGGCTGGGGTTGGCGGTGTCCGATTTCGATGTCATCGAACTCAACGAAGCCTTCGCCAGCCAGGGGCTTGCTGTATTGCGTGAGCTGGGGCTCGCCGACGATGCGCCTCAGGTCAACCCGAATGGCGGCGCGATTGCCTTGGGGCACCCACTGGGCATGAGCGGCGCACGGCTGGTGTTGACGGCCTTGCACCACCTGGAAAAGACTGGCGGCCGCAAAGGTCTGGCGACCATGTGCGTGGGCGTCGGGCAGGGATTGGCATTGGCAATCGAAGTACAACCCGCGTAGGAGCGAATTCATTCGCGAGAAGCCGGTGCACTCAACAGAAGTGTGTGGTTTGCAATGCCGGAGCGGTTGTACTTGTCGGGCTTGAGTGTTACAGATTGTTTCTAGATCGCCTGACCAGGATGGGAACAATGACAACGACAAATACAACTCACACCCCTTACACCGGCGAAGAGCGCAGCAAGCGCATCTTCGCCATCGTGGGCGCCTCTTCCGGCAATCTCGTCGAGTGGTTCGACTTCTATATCTACGCCTTCTGCGCCATTTATTTCGCTCCGGCGTTTTTTCCTTCCGATGATCCGACAGTCCAGTTGCTCAATACCGCCGGGGTGTTCGCGGCCGGGTTCTTGATGCGTCCGATTGGCGGTTGGCTGTTCGGACGTGTGGCCGACAAGCATGGCCGCAAGAACTCCATGCTGATTTCGGTGACCATGATGTGTGCCGGTTCGCTGATCATTGCCTGCTTGCCGACCTATGCGTCGATTGGCGCCTGGGCTCCGGCTCTGTTGCTGATGGCGCGTCTGCTGCAAGGGTTGTCGGTGGGCGGTGAGTACGGCACCACGGCCACTTACATGAGCGAAGTCGCTTTGCGTGGCAAGCGTGGTTTCTATGCATCCTTCCAGTACGTGACCCTGATTGGCGGGCAGTTACTGGCGGTGCTGACGGTGGTGATTCTGCAGCAATTTCTCACCACTGAAGAGCTGCGCGATTACGGCTGGCGTATCCCGTTCGTGATCGGTGCCTGTGCCGCAGTGATTGCCTTGCTGCTGCGCCGCACCCTCGATGAAACCACCACGGCCGAAAGTCGCCAGGACAAGGACGCCGGCAGCATTGCGGCGTTGTTCAAGCATCACAAGGCGGCATTCATTACGGTACTGGGATACACCGCCGGTGGCTCGCTGATTTTCTACACCTTCACCACTTACATGCAGAAGTATCTGGTCAACACGGGCGGCATGGAGCCCAAGACCGCCAGTTACATCATGACCGGTGCGTTGTTTCTGTACATGTGCATGCAGCCGTTCTTCGGCATGCTGGCTGACAAGATCGGGCGGCGTAACTCGATGCTGTGGTTCGGCGCGCTGGGCGCCTTGTGCACCGTGCCGATCCTGATGACCCTCAAGAGCAACACCAGTCCGTTCTTTGCTTTTGTGCTGATTACCCTGGCGCTGGCGGTTGTCAGTTTCTACACCTCCATCAGTGGCTTGGTAAAAGCCGAGATGTTCCCGCCACAGGTGCGGGCGCTGGGTGTCGGTCTGGCTTATGCGGTCGCCAACGCTGTGTTTGGCGGTTCGGCTGAGTACGTTGCCCTGAGCCTGAAGAGCAACGGCATGGAAAACACCTTCTATTGGTACGTGACCGCCATGATGGTGGTGGCTTTCCTGTTCAGCCTGCGCTTGCCGAAGCAGCCTGCGTATCTGCATCACGATCACTGATCGCGTTTTCCGGGCATAAAAAAACCACCTGTTACGGTGGTTTTTTTGTGAAGGCCGATCAGAACAGCTGGACTGACGGTTTCTCTTTGGCAATCGGTTGCGCACTGCTGGTCTGCTCGTACCAGCCGCCACCGAGGGCCTTGTACAGGTTGACCTCGCTGGTGAGCTGGGACAGGCGATCAGTGATCAGCGTCTGTTGCGCGCTGAACAGCGAGCGCTGTGCGTCGAGGAACGTCAGGTTGCTGTCGATACCGATGCGATAGCGACGCTCGGCAAGACGGTAGTAGTCCTGGTTGGCCGTGACGAAATCACGCTGCGCCTGGAGCTGCTCGTTATAGGTCTTGCGCGAGGCCAGGCCATCGGAGACTTCCTGGAATGCGGTCTGAATCGCCTTCTCATAGTTGGCGACGTTGATTTCCTTCTGGATCTTGGAGTAATCCAGGCTGGCACGCAGGTTACCGGCGTTGAAGATCGGCAGGTTGATGCTTGGCTGGAACAGCCAGGTCCCCGAACCGCCCTTGAACAGTCCCGACAGGTCGGGGCTGGCCGTACCGGCATTGGCCGTCAGCGTGATGCTCGGGAAGAACGCTGCACGTGCTGCTCCGATGTTGGCATTGGCTGCCATCAGGTTATGTTCGGCCTGCAGGATATCCGGGCGGCGTTGCAGCAGGTCGGACGGCAGACCAACCGGCATTTCGGTCAGCAGGTCGGCAGACAGCGGCTGCGCTTCTGGAAGGTTGTCAGGCAGGGCAGAGCCCAGCAGCATGGTCAGGTTGTTCTGATCCTGCGCGACCAGTCGTTGGTACTGGGCCAGTCTGGCACGGGCACTTTCAACCGAGGTACGCGACTGGCTCAGGTCCAGAGCCGAAGCGACACCCACTTCATTGCTGCGCGAAGTCAGGCGATAGCTTTCCTCGTAGGTCTTGAGGGTTTCCTGCGTCAGCTTGAGCAGTTCCTTGTCGGCCTGCCAGGTCAGGTAAGCGTTGGCGACGTTGGCCACCAGACTGATCTGGGTGCTGCGGCGTGCTTCTTCACTGGCGAAGTAGGTCTGCAAGGCCTGATCGCTGAGGCTGCGCACACGACCGAACAGGTCCAGCTCATAGGAGCTGATACCCAGGTTTGCCGAGTAGGAGCTGGTGATGCCGGCCTCGCCACTGGTGGACATGTCGGCTGGCACGCGCTGGCGTGAGCCCGTGGCATTGGCCGAGACGGCCGGGAACAGGTCGGAACGCTGGATGCGGTATTGCGCGCGGTAAGCGTCGATGTTCAGGGCCGCGACCCGCAGGTCACGGTTGTTGACCAGTGCCGTCTGGATCAGCTGTTGCAGTGCCGGGTCACGGAAGAACTGACGCCAGCCTTGCTCGGCGGCCGCTCTTTCGGCGTTTTCGGCCGGCAGGTAGGCAGGACCTTGCGGGTACTGTGCTGCAACCGGTGATTCCGGCTGCTTGTACTCGGGAATCAGGGAGCAGCCGCTGAGAATGAACGCGGTAACTGCCAGAGAAATCAGGGACTTGCTCATTGGCCAGCCTCATCGTGAGAGATAGGTTTCTGCTTGCTCTTGAAGAGCGCCGATATCGATACGAAAAACAGTGGCACCCAAAAGATGGCCAGTACGACGGCGGTGATCATACCGCCAATGACGCCTGTACCAATCGAGTGTTGGCTGCCCGAGCCTGCGCCCGTGGAGATTGTCAGTGGGACAACACCCAGGATGAAGGCCATGGAGGTCATGATGATCGGACGCAGGCGCATCCGGCAAGCCTCAATTGCAGCGTCAGTCAGGGTTTTCCCCTGCTCGTGGAGTTCCTTGGCGAACTCCACGATGAGGATGGCGTTTTTCGCAGCCAGACCGACTGTCACCAGCAACCCTACCTGGAAGAACACGTCGTTCGACAGGCCGCGCATGCTGGTTGCGATCAACGCACCGATGACGCCTAGTGGAACTACCAGCATGACCGCGATCGGAATCGACCAGCTTTCATACAGCGCTGCCAGACAGAGGAAGACCACCAGCAGGGAAAGTGCATACAGCGCAGGTGCCTGCGACCCGGACAGACGCTCCTCATAGGACAGACCTGTCCAGGAGATGCCGATGCCAGGTGGCAGTTTCTTGGCCAGTGCTTCTACTTCGGCCATGGCCTCGCCGGTACTGTAGCCCGGAGCCGGTGTACCGAGAATTTCCTCCGCTGCCACGCCGTTGTAGCGTGACAGTTTAGGCGAGCCGTAGACCCACTTGCCGCTGGCGAATGCCGAGAACGGCACCATCTCGCCCGCGCTGTTGCGCACGTACCATTTGTTCAGGTCTTCCGGGGTCATCCGGGCGCCAGAGTCGCCTTGCAGGTACACCTTCTTCACACGACCACGGTCGATGAAGTCGTTGACGTAGCGACCACCCAGGGCAATCGACAGAGTGTTGTTGATGTCCGACAGCGTTATCCCAAGGGCGCTGGCCCGTTCGTCATCAATGATCAACTGGTACTGCGGCTCATCGTTCAGACCGTTGGGACGTACGCCTGCCAGAACCTTGCTCTGGGACGCCATGCCCAGGAACTGGTTACGTGCTTCCATGAGTTTTTCATGGCCCACACCACCCTGGTCTTGCAGGTAAACGTCGAAACCGGTGGCGTTACCCAGTTCCAGAACCGATGGAGGGACTACGGCGAACACCATGGCATCGCGGAAGCTGAAGAAGTGTGCCTGGGCACGCTTGGCCAGCTCGAAAACGCTGTTTTCAGCCGAACGTTCATCCCATGGCTTGAGCATCACGAACGCAATCGCAGAGCTCTGGCCGCGACCGGCGAAGTTGAAGCCGTTGACCGAGAACACCGATTTGACGGCGCCGCTTTCCTTGGTCAGCAGGTAATCGCGCATATTGTCGATGACTTGCTGTGTACGCTCCGACGACGAACCGGCCGGCGTCTGGATCTGGGCGAAGAGTACGCCCTGATCTTCTTCTGGCAGGAACGCAGCCGGAATACGGGTGAACATCCAGATCATGCCAACGCAGATCAGGACATAGCCCAGGTACGCCGGGAATTTATGCTTGAGCATATTGCCCACGCCGCGCTCGTAGCTTTCTACGCTGCGGTCGAAGGTGCGGTTGAACCAGCCGAAGAACCCGCGCTTGGGTTGGCCATGCTTCTCGTGATCGATGGGCTTGAGCATCGTGGCGCAAAGGGCAGGGGTGAAGATCAGGGCCACCACCACCGAAAGCGCCATCGCCGATACGATGGTGATCGAGAACTGTTTGTAGATCACCCCGGTTGAACCACCGAAGAACGCCATTGGCAACAGAACCGCCGACAGAACCAGTGCGATACCCACCAATGCACCCTGGATCTGCTCCATGGACTTGATGGTTGCCTGCCTGGGGGACAGTTTCTCTTCTGCCATGACCCGTTCGACGTTTTCCACCACGACAATGGCGTCGTCCACCAACAAGCCGATGGCCAGGATCATACCGAACATGGTCAGGGTGTTGATGGTGAAACCGAAGGCCGCGAGGATGCCGAAGGTACCCAGCAAGACTACGGGCACGGTCAGTGTGGTGATGACCGTGGCACGGAAGTTCTGCAGGAACAGGTACATCACCAGGAACACCAGGACAATCGCTTCGCCCAGAGTATGAACAACCCCGGAAATCGACTCGCTGACCACTGGGGTGGTGTCATACGGGTAGACGACTTTCATGCCTGGCGGAAAGAACGGCTCAAGCGATGAAACGGTTTTGCGGATGGCCTTGGCAGTGTCCAGGGCGTTGGCGCCGGGTGCCAGCTTGATCGCCAGGCCGGAAGCGGGTTTGCCGTCGAACTGGGAGTCGACGCTGTAGTTTTCTGCACCCAGGCCCACGGTGGCGACATCCTTGACGCGCACTTGAGAACCATCGGCGTTGACCTTCAGCAAAATATTGCCGAACTGCTCTGCGGTCTGCAGACGGGTCTTGCCGATGATGGTTGCGTTAAGTTGCTGGCCGCTGATGGCGGGCAGGCCACCCAGTTGACCGGAAGACACCTGGACGTTCTGGGCAGTGATAGCGTTGCTGACATCGACCGGGGTCAACTGGAAGTTGTTCAGCTTGGCCGGGTCAAGCCAGATACGCATGGAGTACTGGGCACCGAAGACCTGGAAGTCACCCACGCCGGATGTCCGGGAAATCGGGTCCTGCATGTTCGACACGATGTAGTTGGCCAGGTCTTCCTTGCCCATGCTGCCATCTTCGGACACCAGGCCGATAACCATCAGGAAGTTTCTCACTGCCTTGGTTACACGGATGCCTTGTTGCTGTACTTCCTGAGGCAGCAACGGTGTGGCCAGGTTCAGCTTGTTCTGCACCTGAACCTGCGCCGTATCCGGGTTGGTACCCTGATTGAAGGTCGCAGTGATGGTCATGCTGCCGTCGGAGTTACTTTCCGAACTGACATAGCGCAGGTTGTCGATACCGTTGAGCTGCTGCTCGATGACCTGCACCACAGTGTCCTGCACGGTCTGTGCAGAAGCGCCCGGGTAGGTCACCTGAATCGCGATGGCTGGCGGTGCGATGCTTGGGTACTGGTTGATCGGCAGGCTGAGGATCGACAGGGAGCCGATCAGCATGATCACCAGGGCGATTACCCAGGCGAAAATCGGGCGATCGATAAAAAATTTCGACATGGGTTACTCCCCTTTGCTGCCTGCGGCTTTTTCAGTGGCCGGGGCAGGCGCCGGGTTAGCTCCTTTGACGTTGGTTGCTTCTGCGACTTTCACTTCCGCGCCCGGTTTTACGTACTGCAGGCCTTCGGTGATGACACGATCACCGGCGTTCAGGCCTTCTTCGATCAGCCACTCGCTACCTACGGTGCGGTTGGCAACCAGGGTACGCAGCTCGACCTTGTTGTCCTTGTTCACGATCAGGGCAGTCGGAGTGCCTTTCTGGTCGCGGGTCACACCCTGTTGTGGAGCGAGGATGGCCTGGGCACTGATACCTGCTTGCAACTGGGCGTGAACGAACATGCCTGGCAGCAGACGATGCTCGGGGTTCGGGAAGACAGCGCGCAGGGTCACGGAGCCTGTACCCTGATCAACCGAGACTTCCGAGAACTCCAGTTTGCCTTCCAGTGGGTAAGCGCTGGAGTCTTCCAGAGTCAGCTTGACCTTGGCGGCGTTGTCGCCTGCCTTCTGTAGTTTGCCGCTCTCGAGGTCGTTACGCAGTTTGAGCATGTTGGCCGAGGACTGCACCACGTCGACGTAGATCGGGTCGAGTTGCTGGATGGTAGCCATGGCTTCGGTCTGGGCACTGCTGACCAGCGCGCCTTCGGTCACTGCGGAGCGACCGATGCGGCCGGAGATCGGCGCCAGCACCTTGGTGTAGCGCAGGTTGATCTGGGCGGTCTGCAAGGCAGCCTGGGCTTCCTGGCTGGAAGCCACGGCCGTGTCGTATTCCTGACGGCTCACCGCTTGTTCGTTGACCAGTTGCTTGTAGCGATCCGCCAGGGATCTGGCCGACTGCAAGGTTGCCTGGGCGCTGGTCGCGGTCGCTTCATAGAGCGCAGGGTCGATCTGATACAGCTGCTGGCCGGCTTTGACATCGCCACCTTCAGTGAACAGGCGCTTGAGGATGATGCCGTTGACCTGTGGGCGCACTTCGGCCACACGGAAGGCGGTGGTCCGGCCAGGAAGCTCTGTGGTCAGTGCATAAGGCTGGGCTTTGAGGGTGACGACACCGACCTGAGGGATCTGAGCCGGCGGCGCCGCCTCTTCCTTCTTACTACAGCCACTGAGCAGTGTTGCCAGGGCGACGGCAGTGACCAGAACGGTAACAGCTGGCTTGAATTGCATGAAGATCCTCGGGGCAGGAGCCTGTTTACGCAAGGGAGTTGGAAATGTAAAAAAATATTTCGGCTAGATAAGTAGCATGCTAAGGAATATACTTACATTCACGGTTGTTTGTAAACATCTTCTTACCTGTCAGACGCCGGTGATTGCAAGCTCGGGACAAGGTCATACAAATGCCGCCCGGGCCCGTTTTCAGGTCTTGATAAACGACCCTGAAGAATTTTTTGAGGTTTATTGCCATGGTCCGCCGCACCAAAGAGGAAGCCCAGGTTACTCGCAGCCAGATTATGCAGGCTGCCGAACAAGCCTTCTACGAGCGGGGCGTTGCCCGTACGACGCTCGCCGATATCGCGACGCTTGCTGGCGTGACGCGCGGAGCTATCTATTGGCACTTCACCAACAAGGCTGAACTGGTGCAGGCGATGCTCGACAGCCTGAAAGAACCGCTTGAGGACATGGCCCAGGCCAGCGAGGATGAAAACGAAGTCGATCCTCTGGGCTGCATGAGAAAACTGTTGATTCGTTTGTTTCATGACATTGCAGTCGATCCGAAAACCCGGCGCATCAACGAAATCCTTTTCCATAAGTGCGAGTTCACGGATGAAATGTGTGATTTTCGGCGTCAGCGTCAAGCCAACACCCTCTTGTGTCATGAACGCATCCGCCTCGCGTTGAGCAATGCCGTTCGCCGTGGGCAATTGCCTGCTTCACTGGACGTTACACGCGCTGCGGTCAGCCTGTTTTCCTATATCAATGGCGTCATGTATCAATGGCTGCTGGTGCCCGAGAGCTTTTCGCTGTCCGGGAGTGCCGAGCAACTCGTCGACAGCTGCATGGATATGTTGCAGTACAGCCCTGCCTTGCGGGCCTGAGTGCGAGCCCGGCTGTGCGGCAGGTCAATATAGTCCTGACTTGCACGTACAGGCCAGTATCTAACGCGAGTTCTCCACGTTTTGGGTAGTGTGTTTACTTATCGTTTACCTTTGCGGTATCGGCACAGTCTCGCCAGCGCTATATAGATGCCTCGGGATGACAATCGTCTTGTAGGAGTCGAGTAGGACATTTCTCGAAGCATGTAGCTGATTTCCCAAACTGATTTCCGTGTATTGCTCCGCTCTCAAACTCCCTTCAATCTTCGTCCCTTAACAAACAAACGGGAGGGAGGTTGCATGTTTTTATTGAATCTTGCGCCCATATGCTCTGAAGTCGGCAGCAACTTCACCACTATCGAAATAGCCCGTTCTGGCTGTGGCAGGAGAGCAGCCGCTCGGGTCACGGCAGAGCCTTGCGTGTACGGCATGGACGCCACCCTGATCCGAAGGATCATCGGGAGGACCGGTCATGTCAGAAACCGTATCTGACCCTGTGAGGTTATTGGCCCGGCTTGGCGCTCAATCTGAACATCTGGCAGTGGATTGTTCCGAAGGCGTCCCGGTTGTCCGTCTTGGCCTGGTCACTACGCTGTATTTCAAGCAGGGTCATACCCAGGAAGCCAAGCGTCGCGTCGAGGCCTGTTTCTCGCGTTTCTACAACGCCTTCAAGCCGATGCTCAAATGGCAGCTCTACAACCGGATGCGGCGTCTTACGGCCTCGGGGTTTGCTTCTTGCAGGCGTCAGGTTCTGCAAAGCCCGCCGGATGTGCAGTTCGTATGGTCCATCGCCAGCGCTACCCAGGCCGAAGTCGCCACCTACAGCCTGTTTGTGATGAACACCTCGCAAGGGCAGGCCGACAATGACCGTTCCTGTCTGAAAATGGTTCTGCCCTGGTCATACCTGGCCGAGCCCGATGGCTTGAAGCGTTATGAGGACTGGATCAGATACCTGTGCAGTGAGGTCCAGGCCGATCACGGGTTTGGCAGTCTGGCCTGTGTGCTGCCAGGGGACGGCCATCATTACCTGCCGCTGGAGTATCAGTTTGCCCAGGAGTATCCCGGATTGATGGTCGATCCTGGCCCGCATATAGAAAGCCTGCGTCTGCTCGAGCACATCAAGGGCGTCGGTTGGTACACCGTATTGGGCGAGTCATTCGTCAAGCGGCTGAGCGGTAGCGATACGGTGCGTGGCCGATTGAGTGGCTGCAGCGATATCGTGTTCCATACCTACAGCAACGGCTTGATGATTCGTGCAGGCGCTGTGCCGCAGTTGGGCAGCCGTGGAGTGGCTCCCGATGTCTATCGGGAGGTCAACAAGGTCATCAAACCGATCCGCCTGCAGGACACCGGCTGCCTTCACCCTTATCTGGTTCCGGGCGTGGGGTTTACCAAGGAAACCACGGCGCAGTGGTACGCCCGTTTCGACGAGAAGCCTGTCCCGCCTGTCAATGCAGGCGATGCCTGTCCCAGATCCGGCTACTGGTTCAGCAATGCCAAGGTGCGTTCCCGACGCTTTTTCACTCAGGGTGAAATCATGCCTGCATTCGCCCATATCAAGGCCAGCCGAACCCAGTGGTTCTGGGCGCAGCAGGACGACTGAGCTTTATTTCCGTTCTGCGCCGCGCAGCATCTGGTTGGGCATGATCAGTGCTGTCGCCAGACCCAGCAGCGAAACCGCCGCGCTGATCATCAGCAAGTGACGGAAGGTCACCGCCAGTTCTGCACGCAAGGCTTCGAGGGCCGGACCGCTGGTGGTATTGAGGCTGTCGATCAAGGCATTGCCAGTACCGCCTTCGCCACCCAGCGAGCCGGGTTCGAGCTGGCCGATCCCTGTGTCTTGCAGCATGGCCAGCAGCAGTGCCGACATCATCGCCACACCCACTGCGCCGCCCAGTGAGCGGAACAGATTGGAGGTGCTGGTCGCCACGCCAATATCCTTGATTGCCACTGCGCTTTGGCTACCCACCAACGAGGTGGGGAACTGCATGCCACTGGCAATGCCGGTCAGGACCATGAACAGGCTTGTGAGCAGGATTGAGTGCGCGGGAGTGAACGCCATTCCCAGAATGGCGATGGGCATGAGCACTGCGCCGGCCAGGATCAGAGGCTTGTACTGACCGGTCACGGCGGTCCTTCGACCTGCGCAATAGGCGCCGATGGGAATCCCCATCGCCAAGGGCAGAAGATGCAGGGCTGCACTGTCGGCACCGCCGCCGGTGACGGTCTGGTAACGCATCGGCATCAGCACGATCAGTGAGATGGCCTGGAAGCTGGTAAAGAACACGGCGCTCCAGCACAACACGGCGCTGCGATTGGCAAACAGGTGCATGGGCAGCAGCGGTTCCTGAGCCTTGCGTTCGTACCAGACGAACAGTGACAGCGTGAACAGGGCGATACCGAGCATGATCAGAATCCGCGGATTGCCCAGGCCGTGACCCTGACCGATTTCGGTGATGCCCAGCAACAGGCTGGTCAGGCCGATGATCATCAGCACCGTCCCCAGATAATCGATGACCGGTTTGCGTTGCGGTACGGGCAGGCCATTCAGGGAGCGATAAGCCACGACCAGTGCCAGCAGGCCCAAAGGAAGATTGATCAGGAACACCCAGCGCCAGGACAGGTATTCGGTCATCAGCCCGCCCAGCACCGGCCCGGCCACGCTGGCGACAGCGTACATGCTGCTGAAATAACCTTGATAACGTCCTCGTTCGCGAGGCGGGACGATGTCGGCGACAATGGCCTGGCTGACCGACACCATGCCGCCAGCGCCTATTCCTTGAAGCACCCGTGCCTATTCCTTGAAGCACCCGTGCCAGTACCAGTTGTTCCATGCTTTGGGCAAACCCGCAAAACAACGATGCTAGGGTAAACAGCCCAAGGCCGAACAGCATCAGCCTGCGGCGTCCATACAAGTCTCCCAGCTTGCCGTAGATGGGCACGGCAACGGTCAGCGCTACCATATAGGCAGCGATCACCCAGGCCAGCAGGCCGATATCCTTGAATTGAGCGGAGATCGCCGGCATCGAGACGGCCACGATCGTCTGGTCCAGAGCACTGAGAAATACGGCCATCATCAGTGCGGATAAGATGCTGCGGATCTTTACAGTAGTGTGCGCAAGACTGGTCAAGGTAAACCTGAAAGCCGGGAGGGAAATTTGACCAGTCTAGTCCGATAGCCTGCTAATCGATAGCTGACTTTGTTTAAGCGCGGCTGTCATCGCAATGCGCTGAGCGTTGCAGAGGTCGGCACGCAATGACCAAAGCTGCAGGCCGCAACCTTGGGCGCCTGGCGAGCCATCTCAATACGATAAGCACCCACCGCGTACATTCCGACCACTGCGAGTACACCCAATACAGCCATGCATTTTTTTATTTTTACGTTCATGGTGCATTCCTCATTCCCACTACAGAAAGGGCACAAGGAAATTGTAGGACAAGAATTGCACATCAACTGGTAGGTGCGAATTTATTCGCGAACACGGTTTGAATGAATTCGCTCATGCGTGCCGCAGCATTAGAATACGCCCCTTCGATTTATCCATCAGACAGGTCAGCTATCCATGGCACGCAAGGCATTCAATGCATATGAGGCGGTTTCCGCTGTGATTCCGGGTGAGGGCGGTTACAGCGCGGCGATTGCGGTAAAGGCTCTGGAGGCGGGCGGTGCGCCCCGTTTTCATCCGGTATTGCCGGGAGAAAAATTCAAGACCGCCCATGACGCCGATCAGGCCGCCACTCAGGAACTGGAGCGGCTGACCGACGTAGATAGCGAAGGTGAACTGGTATGGGCGGGCGCGTAATCAGACCTTTGGACGGTGCATCTTGAAGAGCGCTTCCGGCCCCAGCTGGAAGTAGTCCGCCGGGCCGCCACCGCGCAGGATGGGTTCGGCGGCTGCGGTGTCGTAGACGCCATCCTTGAGCAGCCACTTGGCGATATGTACCGCCACCACTTCGCCCAGGATCAGCCAGCTGGGTACCAACTCCTTGTCGGCACGCTGCAGTTGCACGATCTGGGTGACCTTGCATTCAAATGATACCGGCGTCTCCAGCACGCGAGGCACGGCGACGATCTTCGAGGCCAGTGGCGTCAGGCCGGCCAGCTCGAATTCGTTCACATCCGGTGGCACGGCCGCGCAGCTTTGGTTCATGGCTTCGGCCAGGGCGCGGGTGGACAGGTTCCAGACGAACTCGCCGGTCTGCTCGATATTGTTGAGGCTGTCTTTGCGCCCGACACTGCAGAAACCAATGATCGGTGGAATGTAGTTGAACGCGTTGAAGAAGCTGTAAGGCGCGAGATTCAGCCTGCCCTCGCTGTCCTGAGAGGAGATCCAGCCAATCGGGCGCGGACCTACGATAGCGTTGAACGGATCGTGCGGCAGACCATGACCTTTGGCTGGCTCGTAGGAGTGAATATCGTCTGACATGGTTTGATTCCTGGTAACCACGGTTTCGGAGAGTCGATCATAGTAGACCTGAGCCCAGGAACAACAAAGCCCGGCACTGGCCGGGCTTGGGTGTCACAGGTGGCTATCACACCCGACGGTTTGCACCGACGCGGTCTGCACCATCAGCGGCCAGACGATTTGCACCAACGCGATCTGCGCCATCGGAAGTCAGGCGGTTTGCACCGACGCGGTCAGCGCCATCAGCAGCCAGACGGTTTGCACCAACACGGTCGGCACCATCGGAAGTCAGGCGGTTTGCACCGACGCGATCAGCGCCATCAGCGGCCAGACGATTTGCACCAACGCGGTCGGCACCATCGGAGGTCTGACGATTCGGGCCGATATTGGTGTTGTTTGAACCACCTTCAGCAACGACAGGTGCGTTCAACGAATCGTTGGCATTGATGGCTGGCAGTGCGAAAGCAGACGAAGCCAGAACAGAGAAAGCGAGGCCGAAAATCAGTTTGGTGGTTTTCATGGTGTGTCTCCAGTTTGGGTCGGGTGAGTTGTCATCCCGGTATGGAGGCAATGTTACGGGGCTGGTGATTATTAAGAAGTTAATCGGATTGCTACCCACCATCGCTGAAAATGATAGTAAGTCGCATCGCCCGGTTTTCGGGCCTTTCAGCGGGAAAGGGGTGTTTTTGGTGCGTTTCCTGAAAAACTTTGTAATAAAGGCTCTTGACAAATTAAAACATAAATATATTTAAGGGCTTGCATGCAAAATCAGGCTAAAAAACGCACCAGCCTGAAACAACTTGTCATGTTCGCTTGCCCATGAAAAAGGGCAGCCCATGACGCTGGCTGCCCTTGATCATCAATGAAACGCGAGATCAGTCGGTTTCGATACGCGAATGCTTGCGGGTGTCCTTCATGAACACATACACCAGCAGCGAGCATGCGATACAGGCCGTGACATACCAGTAGTAGCCGGTTTCCATGCCGATGCTCTTGAACCACAGGGCGATGTATTCAGCCGTGCCACCGAAGATCGATACGGTCAGTGCGTAAGGCAGGCCTACACCCAGGGCGCGGATTTCGGTCGGGAACAGTTCGGCTTTGACCACGGCGTTGATCGAGGTATAGCCGCTGACGATGATCAGTGCGGCCATGATCAGGAAGAACGCGCCCCACCAGGTCTGGATGGTGTGCAGGGTGGTCAGGATCGGCACGGTGCACAGGGTACCCAGTACGCCGAAGGCGATCAGGATCGGACGACGACCGATCTTGTCGGACAGACCGCCAACGACCGGTTGCAGCAGCATGAACAGGAACAGCGTCGCGGCCGAAATGGTGGTCGAGTCACTGATGCTCATGCCCACCGTGTTCACCAGATACTTCTGCATGTAAGTGGTGTAGGTATAGAAAGCCAGGGTGCCGCCCATGGTCAGACCGACGACGGTCATCAGTTCCTTGGGATGACGCATCAGGGTGCGCATCAGGCTTTCTTTGGGCTTGTCGTCTTTCTGTTTGCGGGTAAAGGACTCGGTTTCTTCCATGCCGCGACGCAGGAACAGCGCAACGACGGCACATAGCGCGCCGATGGCGAACGGAATACGCCAGCCCCAGCTGTGCAGCTCTTCGGTGGTCAGTACCTGTTGCAGCACGATCAGTACTGCCAGGGCGATGAGCTGGCCGGAAATCAGGGTGACGTACTGGAAGCTGGAGAAGAAGCCGCGACGTTCCTTGGTGGCCATTTCACTGAGATATGTTGCCGAGGTGCCGTATTCGCCACCCACCGACAGGCCCTGCAGCAGGCGTGCAAAGACCAGCAGGATCGGAGCGCCGACGCCGATGGTTTCATAGCCCGGTGTCAGGGCAATGATCAGCGAGCCGAAGCACATCAGCAGTACCGAGGCCATCAAGGCGGCCTTGCGTCCTTTGTAGTCGGCGTACAGACCCATCAGCCAGCCACCGATCGGACGCATCAGAAAGCCTACGGCAAAGATCGCGGCGGTGTTGAGCAGTTGGGCAGTGCTGTCGCCCTTGGGGAAGAAGACTTTGGCGAAGTACAGCGAGAAAGCGGCATAGACGTACCAGTCATACCACTCGACCATGTTGCCGACCGAGCCGCTGAAGATCGACTTGAGACGGCTGGAGGTGGACTTTTCAGCGGCGGGTGCGCCAGCCGACTCTTTCGAGAGAGTGTTGGAGGTATCCATGGTGTTCCTTAAGTCATTATTTTTAGAAGGCAGCTGCACGCAGCCTGACCTGAGCTATAGCAGGAGTTGTGCCAGGCCCGAGAGGCCCGTTCCAGAGGGGATGAGGGAATGAAGTGAGCGGAAATCCGCCTATCCAGCATTTCTGGATAAGCGGAAAATTGCCGATATCAGCGAGGCGCCGGTTTATCGAGGGTGGCCGGGACCGAAAATCAGCACGGCCAGCACAAAGGCGAACATCAGACCGAGGATGATCATGACGCCCTTGCCGATATTCTCCGAGCAGTAGCGCTTCACGTGTTGCCATCCTCCGGTCTTTTCAGCGCAATGGCTTTGAAACCTGGAGATCCGGTAAGGAGAAAGCGCTATCCAGGCCACCAGCATGATGAGGTAGGTGGCCACTGCGATCGATCCGCTATTGGAGAAGGCGGCGCTTGCGACGCCTATCGGGATGCCATGACGCAGCAGTAATGCCTGATGCCCCGGCCAGCTCAGCCAGCGAGGCAGCAGCCGTTCACTCAGGTATTCATCCACAGACGCAAAGGAGGCGGAGACCGGCTTCCAGAACGACATGAACACGTAGAACACCAGAAGAATTACCACCGGCAAGCTGAATGCCGTGAAAATCGTATAGAACAGGTCGAATTTCCCGGCCCGGGACGTAGGGACGATGCCGGCTATCAGGATGAATACAAACCCGAACAGATAAGCTCTCAGGTAAGCGTTGAAGTGGACCTGGTCATAAAGCTTTCGCCAGCTCTTGAGGTCGGCGTCCGGGTACTGCTCCAGTGCTTCGGGGTAGCGATAGGTCAGGTCTTCGGACAGTTGCTCGCAACCTTCCCAGACAGCCGGGTCGCTGTTTCTGGCCATGCGCAGTTGCGTGTCCAGTGGCGGCGGTTCGAGCAGCAGCTTCGCCGCATCGCCGTGATGGCTGTTCTCAGCCAGCAGCTCTTCCAGGCGTTTGGCAAACCCGTATCGCTCACAGCGCTCGACAAGCCGCTGCCAGAGCGACGGCGGGTCGGTCGGGGTGTAATGCTTCTGATCCCAGTCGAAGAGCTGGCAGATGCGCTCGAACAAGGCCGGTGTCCAGTCCCGGGTATTGATCAGCAGGGTCATGGTCCAGCGTTGCAAGTGCTCGCGATGTTCCAGCTTTTCCAGCCAGGGCTGCTGTTCAAGGGCTTTGAGCTCGTCCAGGAACTGGCGCTCCTGCTGGCTTTCCAGCAGGGCTTGCAGGCGGGGCAGGGTTTCATCGAGCAGCGCCTGGGTCAGGCGTTTTTCCTGATGGGCACTGAGCGTCACCTTTTGCCAGGGCGTCAGCCATTGCAACTGGGCTACAGCCGCCTTGAGCAGTTGCAGATTGTCGTCGGTGTCGATCAGGCAGCGCTGTACGAGATGTTGCTGAAACTGAGCATCCGCCCCCAGATCCCTGGCCAACTGATGTTGTGAGTGCAGGTTTTGCGCTGTGGTCCTGTGTGCCACTTCGTACCAGCTCTGCTCCACAGGCGGAGGCGTGCTGACAACCGTTGGCTCTGAAACCTGTACGGTCTCGACGAGTTGCAGATGCATGAGCGGTTCAGGGCTCGCATCGACTTCTTCGTACTCGTCTTCATCCGCCTCATAGCGATTGCGTGCCTGATCCAGCGCCTGCTCATAAGCGTCGCGCAATCGCTGAAAGGCGTCCGGGTCCTCATCGGGCCGGTTCACTTTCAGCAGCTTTGCGTACTGGCGTTTGATGCTGCGCTCGTCGGCATTTCTGTCCAGCTCAAGGACGCTCCAGCAATTCATCCCTGTTACCTCTCGCCCCGCTCGAAACGATCGATCTCTTGTTCGAGGCTTTTGCGCATCTCGCTGATCTGGCGCTCATCCTGGGTTTCCAGCACACGCTGAAACTGGCTGGCCCAGTAGCCGATCATTTCCCGGGCTTCGCCCAGGTATTCCTGATACAGCCTTTCCAGACGGGCGCTCATGTGTGTATTGACCTGCTGCTCGCGAGGATGAACCTTGAGCGCTGAAAGCACCTGAAGACGTTCCTGGATTTCCTCCGGGGTCATGACGCCAGGGTTGTTCTCGATCACCAGCTTGTGGCTCTGGCCGGTCATCGGGATCTGAACGTCGGCTTCCAGCAGACCGTTGTTGTCGTAGGTGAAACGCACATTCAGCTCGACTTCCCCGGCCTTGGCAGGTGGGATCGGAATATCCAGTTCACCCAGTGCAATGTTGTCTTTTACCAAGCGGCTTTCGCCTTGATAGATCTTCACCAGCACATGCTTCTGGTTGTCGCTCAGGGTCTGCACGGTTTTGACGCGACTGACCGGGACCACGCTGTTGCGCTCGATGATCGGCAGGTAATGACCGCCTTCGATGGAGTTGCCAAAGCGATTGGAGGTTTCGATGCCCAGGGTGTAAGGGCACACGTCGGTCAGGACAATCTCTTCCAGCGCCGCGTCTCTTTGCTTGAGCGCCGCCTGGATGGCAGCGCCTTGGGCGACCACTTCATCGGGGTTGAGCGTAATGGACGGAAAGCGCCCGAACAGACCCGCCGCGAGCTTGCGGATCAGCGGCATGCGCGTGGTGCCGCCCACCAGCAGGATTTCGTCGAGGTCGGCCACCCGGATTTTCGCGTCCCGCAGGGCTCGCTCGATGGGGGCGCGCAATCGGGAGAGCAGCGGCGCGTACAACTCGCTCAGTTGCTCCTGAGTGATGGTCTTGCGCCATTCACGGTCGGCATGGCGCAGTACGAATTCGGCACTGCTCTCTTGTCCCAGCGCCTTGCGCACGCGCTCGGCTTCGCGGCGCAAAGACGGGCCGATGCTGGCCTTGGGCGGAAAGTCGGTTTCGTTGCGATGCAGGTCAATGAAGTGATCGACCAGCGAAAGGTCGAAGTCTTCGCCTCCCAGAAAGTTGTCACCGGCGCTGGCGCGTACTTCCATCACGCCGTCGAACAGTTCAAGAATCGAGATATCGAAGGTGCCGCCACCCAGGTCGAACACCAGGAACGAGGTTTCGCCTTCCTTCTGATGCAAGCCGTATGCGAGCGCTGCTGCGGTGGGTTCGTTGATCAGCTTGTCGACTTTCAGGCCTGCCAGTTCGCCTGCCACTCGAGTTGCCTTGCGTTGGGCATCGCTGAAGTAGGCGGGCACGCTGATCACGGCCTCGGTCACGGTTTCTCCGAAAGCCCGTTCCACATCGGCCTTGAGGCTTTTGAGGACCAGTGCCGAAAGCTCTTCGGGCCGGTAAGCGTTTGCTCCCAGGCTGACCTTTTGCGCACTGCCCATGTGGCGCTTGAACAGTGCCGCGGTTCTGGAAGGATGAGTCTGCAGGCGCTCGCGTGCGGCTTTTCCCACCAGGATCTGATCATCGTCGTCCAGCCCTACCACGCTGGGCGTCAGCATTTCGCCCAGTGCGTTGGCAACCAGTTGGGTTTTACCATCGCGCCAGACGGCGACCAGACTGTTGGTCGTGCCCAAATCTATACCGACGATCATGTGATGCTTTCTCCTTGCGTATTCACTGTCCGGATTCTAAAGGGGGATAAGGTTGATCGGTCGATTCCATGAATAGTTTCATGCCAGAAACATTTCTCGCACCAGCCCGTGACGCTGCATTTTTTCGTTGAAGGTGCGACGCGGCAGTTGCAGCTCATTGAGCACGGATTTGATATCGCCTTTATGACGGGTCAGGGAAGCGCGCAGACATTGAGCCTCGAACGCCTCCTGTTGCGCCGCCAGCGATTGCCCCTGTTGTGGGGCTTCGGCGATATCCAGCCCCAGTGCCTGGCGCTCGGCAGCGTTGGCCAGTTCGCGAACATTGCCCGGCCAGTCATGGCTGAGCAACTGCCCCAGTTGCAAGGCGCTGAGGGCAGGCGCTTCGCGACCCATACGGGCCGCAGCCGTGCGGGCAAAGTGATTGAAGAGCTGCACGATATCTTCGCGCCGTTCACGCAGTGGCGGCAGATGCAGTTGCGCGACATTCAGGCGATAGGCCAGGTCTTCGCGAAAACGTCCGGCCCGTGCCTCTTCCAGCAAGTCCGGCTTGGTTGCGGCGACGATCCGCAGGTCCACGTCAATGCTGCGATTGGAGCCCAGCCGTTCCAGGCGTTTGTCCTGCAACACCCGCAGCAGTTTGACCTGCTGGGCCATGGGCATGCTTTCGATTTCGTCGAGAAACAGCGTGCCGCCGTCGGCGTATTCCAGCCTGCCGATGCGCTTGCCCTGGGCGCCGGTAAAGGCTCCGCTTTCGTGGCCGAACAGTTCGGCTTCAAACAAGTGCTCGGGAATGGCGGCGCAGTTGAGAGCAACAAAGGGCTTGCTGGCTCGCGGCCCGAAATCATGCAGGCAGCGGGCGACCAGTTCTTTGCCACTGCCGGTTTCGCCACGAATGATCACGTTGACCGGCAGTTGCGACAGCTCCAGCACATTGCGTCGCAAGACTTGCAGGCTGGGCGATACACCCAGCAGCGTGGCGTCCAGTTGGGTGCGGGCATCGGCCTGTTCGGTCAGGCGGCGGTTCTCCAGGACCAGCTGGCGTTTTTCCATGGCCCGGCTCAGGTTGGTGAGCAGGGTCTGCGGGCTGAAGGGTTTTTCCAGAAAGTCGTAGGCACCTTCACGCATGGCCTCGACCGCCATGGGCACATCGCCGTGGCCGGTGAGCAGGATAACCGGCAGGTCTTTGTCGAGCGCTTGCAGGCGGGCCAACAACTCAAGGCCGCCCATGCCCGGCATGCGCACGTCGGTGAGGATCACGCCGGGAAAGTGTTCGGGCAAATGCTCCAGGCATTCTTCGGCGCGGCTGTAGACCTGCACCTGAAAGCCCGACAGCGTCAGCCAGGGTTCGATGGCCTGGCGGATGGGGGCTTCGTCGTCGACAACGATGACCGAGTTCAGCATGGGGTTTGAGTCTCTATGAGGTCATTGGGCAGGCTGAACCAGAACACCGCACCGTTATCCCGGTTTTCTGCTGTCAGGCGACCCTTGAGTTCGTGAATGATCGCATAAGACACCGCCAGCCCGAGGCCAAGCCCGTCGCCCACCGGTTTGGTGGTGAAGAATGGATCGAAGATATTGCCCAGATGCTCCTGCGCAATACCACCGCCACTGTCGATGACACTCAGTTGCCAGTGCTGCGCCTGGGCATCGATGCGTACTTCCAGACGCTTGAGGGGTTTGTCGCGCATGGCGTCCAGGGCGTTGCGCAGCAGGTTGATCAGCACCTGTTCCAGGCGAATGGAATCACCACGTACCCAGGCCGGACGGGACATATGCAACACGCAACTGACTCGCTCTTCGCGAATGCGCGGGTCCAGCAGCAGCAAGGCCTGATCGACCACGGTCGCCAGATCCAGTCGCTCACGCAGGCCGCTGGGGCTCTTGCGGGCGAAGGTTTTCAGATGGCCCGTGAGTGCGCTCATGCGGGTCAGTTGCTGATCCAGCGGATCCAGGGACTTGCAGGCATCCTCGATGCGGCCCTGATCGAGCAGCAGGCGCAAGGTTGCCAGTTGCATGCGCTGGGCCGTCAGCGGCTGGTTGATCTCGTGGGCGAGTGCCGCAGACATTTGTCCCAACGCCGCCAGCTTGGTCGATTGCACCAGGCCCTCCTGGGCGGTGCGCAAGTCACGGGTGCGCTCCTGAACCTGACGTTCCAGTTCGTCGCGGCTGCGTTCGCGCAGTTTCGACAAGCGCCAGCGCTGATAAAGGAACAGTCCCAGAAACACCAGCGTCAGCCAGATACCGGCGCCCGCCAGTGCGGCATTACGGATATCGTCATTGACCAACTGTGGTTTGCGCAGCAGGTGCAATGTCCAGTTTTCGTCGGGAAGCGGCATGGACTGCCAAAGGTAATCAGTCGTGCCATCGGGGCCGTCGACCCGGCTCAAATGGCTTTGCGGCCCGACCTGATCGAGAAGGCGACTGCGCAGCGGTGACAGCGGCTTCTTGTCGTACTGTCGGGTGCGCAGCAGCTCTGCACGGTTTTCGAGGGAAATGGGTTCCAGCTCGCGATAGCGCCATTCGCTGCGGCTGGCGATAAACACAATGCCTTTGTTGTCGCTGACCAGCAGCAGATCGTCGCCCTGGCTCCATTCCTGCTCGATATCGGGAAATTCCAGCTTCACCACCATGGCGCCGCCGAAATTACCCTCGTCATCGCGCACGGCATTGGACAGGAAATAGCCCGGAATACCGGTGGTGACACCGACGGCATAGAAGCGCCCGATGCCTTGGGTCTTCGTCTGTTGAAAGTAGGGACGAAACCCGTAGTTGTGGCCGACATAGCTGTTGGGGTGTCGCCAGTTACTGGCTCCGACGGCCAGCCCGTTTCGATCCAGCAGTTCCAGAGAGGAAGAGTGGGCGGCCTCGTTGATTTTTTCCAGCTTGAGGTTGAGCGAAAGCCGGGCGCCTTCGGTGAGCGGGCCGCTCACGGCTGCGCGAATTTCAGCATCGAGCGCCAGCACCGAGGGCAGGGCGCGATAGCGTTCGATCAGGGTATGCAGGGTGTTGGCGTACAGCACCATTTGCCCGCTGGCACGGGTGGCTTCCTGTGACAGGGCATGTCGCTGAGCCTGCAGCATGGCCACGCCGGCAGACAAGGCGGCGCCAGCCAGAATCAGGAGGGTATAGAGGGAAATACGCAAGTTGCGATGTTTGAAAATCATATCGCGTGGGCTGCCTGGGGTTTCAAAACCAGCGTATTCGCAAGCGCTTGCACTCGCGAATACGCCGTTATCGGCATTTACAGCAGGTTGAAGCTCGCCTGTTTCACTGCCTCGGAGTCGAGACCGATCATGACTTTGAATTCACCCGGCTCGGCAGCGTATTTCAGCTTCGAGTCGTAGAACTTCAGGTCGTCCTCGCTGAGGGTAAAGTTAACGACTTTTTCCTCGCCTGGCTCAAGCGTGACCTTTTCGAAGTTTTTCAGCTCTTTTACCGGACGGCTGATCGACGCCGCGACATCACGCAAGTACAACTGCACGATGGTGGTGCCAGCGACCTTGCCGGTGTTCTTGACGGTGACACTGGCGGTCAGCTTGCCTTTGCGGGCCATTTTGTTGTCCGACAGCTTGACGTCGGACACGTCGAAGCTTGTGTAGCTAAGGCCATAACCGAACGGGAAGAGCGGGCCATTGGGTTCCTCGAAGTAGTGCGAGGTGTAGTTGCCCGGCTTGCCCGGCGTGTAGGGACGACCGGTGTTCAGGTGTGCGTAGTAGACCGGCAACTGGCCAACCGAACGCGGGAAGGACATGGCCAGTTTGCCCGACGGGTTATAGTCGCCAAACAGCACGTCAGCCACGGCGTTACCGCCTTCGGTGCCCGGGAACCAGGTTTCGAGCATGGCATCGGCCTGTTCCAGTTCGTCGACCAGTACCAGCGGACGGCCATTCATCAACACCAGCACCAGCGGCTTGCCGGTGGCTTTCAGGGCCTTGATCAGATCGCGTTGCTTGCCCGGAATGTTCAGGCTGCTGCGGCTTGCGGACTCGTGGGACATGCCACGGGATTCACCCACAACGGCCACGATCACGTCGGACTGCTCGGCCACTTTCACGGCCTCGTCGATCATTTCCTGGGCAGGACGTGGATCGACTTCCACTTCGTGTTCGATGAAGTTCAGGTAGTTGAGGATGTGTTCGTTGTCGCTGACGTTCGCGCCACGGGCATAAACCAGCTTGGCCTTGTCGCCGACGGCATTGGCCAGACCGTCGAAGACGGTAACCGACTGGTTCGGCCGGCCGGCTGCTGACCAACTGCCCAGCATGTCGAGCTGACTTTTCGCCAGGCCGCCAATCACAGCGATGGTCCCTTCCTTCTTCAGCGGCAGGGTTTCGTTCTGGTTTTTCAGCAGGACCAGGGTCTTGCGAGCCACATCACGGGCTTCTGCGCGGTGCAGACGATCATCGGAATAGGTGTCGGCCGGATCATCGGCAGCAACGCCGATACGACCGTAAGGTGCCGCGAACAGGCCCATGTCGTACTTGGCGCCCAGCACTTCGCGTACGGCGTTGTCGATTTCCTTCATGGAAACCTCGCCATCCTTCACCAGCCCCGGCAATTGCTCGCCGTAGGCCACGTCATTCATGCTCAGGTCGACGCCTGCCTTGATCGCCAGCTTGGCCGCTTCGCGATAGTCCTTGGCCACGCCGTGCTCGATCAATTCCTTGATGGCGCCGTGGTCACTGATGGTCACGCCCTTGAAGCCCCAGTCCTTGCGCAGCAGGTCTTGCATCAGCCACATGTTGGAGGTGGAGGGAACGCCGTTGATCGAGTTGAGGGCGACCATGACGCCACCCGCACCGGCATCGGTGGCTGCGCGGTAAGGCGGCAGGTAATCCTGGTACATGCGCGTCATGCTCATGTCCACGGTGTTGTAGTCACGTCCGCCTTCGACTGCGCCATACAGGGCGAAGTGTTTGACGGCGGCCATGATGCTGTCGTTCGCGGCGACGTTCTTGCCCTGGAAGGACTTGACCATCACTTCGGAGATGCGCGACACCAGATAAGTGTCTTCGCCGAAACCTTCGGAACTGCGACCCCAGCGTGGGTCACGGGAGATATCGACCATCGGCGCAAAGGTCATGTCCAGGCCATCGGCACTGGCTTCCCTGGCGGAAACACGGCCAGTCAGTGCGATGGCGTCCATGTCCCAGCTGGCAGCCATGCCCAGGCTGATCGGGAAAATCGTGCGATGGCCATGAATCACGTCATAGGCGAAGAACATCGGAATCTTCAGACGGCTATGAGCGACAGCCGCTTCTTGCAATGGACGGTTTTCTGCGCGTGTAATGGAGTTGAACGTTCCGCCGATTCTACCTGCGGCAATTTCCTTGAGAATCTTTGGCTGAGGCATATCGCCGCTGATGCTGATCAGGCGCAACTGGCCTATCTTCTCATCGAGGGTCATCTGTTTCATCAGCTTGGAGATGAAGGCATTCTTGGCTTGCAGTGTGGCTTGGGCGGATGGAGCTGCAATGGAAGTGGTGTCGGCCATTACCGATTGACTGGCCAGACCGACCAGCAGACCTAATAAACACAGCTTATTCATGAATGATTTCTCAAGGCTTTTGCCAGTAACTCGCGTTTAATACCGGGTAGCCATATTTTGGGTTTTAGACCTTTGGCATTTATTGTGCGAACAGCGCGAAGGATAGACGCAGGTAGACGCTGTTCGTTTCGTGGCCTGCAGCATATCGAATCCTGTCAGATTCGACTTGCCTGGGCGTTGGCGAGGGATTATGCCGGGGAACTTCTATTTTGGCTAAGGAGTGGCCATCCAATAGAACAAAAATCACCGGAGGTCAGGTGTTGAAGTTTGTGTTACAGCATGTGTTTTATGCGGTGGTGTTGTGGGGAGTCGTATTAAAGGCCCAGGCGGAACAGGTCGCTCTTGTGTTCCCGCCCATGACCGGCAATGTGGTTGATTCGGCGCAGATGCTCGACAGTCAGGCTACGGTGCGTCTGGCGAAAATGCTCCAGGCCCATGAGCAGGCGACCGGGGAACGGGTCGTGCTGGTGACCGTGGTCGACCTGCAAGGCACGACCCTCGCGGACTACGGTTCACGACTGGGCAGCGCCTGGGGCTTGGGCAGCAATGGCCGGGACGACAGCGCCCTGCTGATCGTCGTGCGCGACAAGCGCAGTGTCCTGATCGAGGCGGGCTCCGCTCTGGACGATCGTCTTACCGACGCCCAGGCTTCGCTCATCATCAACATGCTGATCCTGCCGGAGTTCAACCGCAGCCGTTTTGCCACGGGTATCGAGCGCGGCGCCCGGGCCATGGTCATGGCGCTGGGCGGGCATGTGCCCGAAGAGCCCGAGCCATCCACCGAGTTCAGTGTTTATGATGTGCAGGCCAGCAGCGATGTGGCCTGGCAGATTGCCGGTGGATTGATTGTCGTGGTGTTGCTCATCGTGTTCGTCTGTCTGAGACGGGCCGTGCTTGTCTGCGCAAGCTCGCGTGAAGGTTCGGCAAACGGCACTCGCAGATTTGGCGGCGGCGCCTCGGGCAACTGGTAACAGGACTCTGGAAATGGCTTTACTCAATACAGACGAACAACAGCAGGTTGCAGAAGCAATCGACCGCCTTGAACTGCGCACCGATGCCGAGCTGGTCACGGTCCTGGCGGCCAGGGCCGACGACTACGCCTACATGCCGCTGGTATGGGCCGGGCTGATCGGTTTGCTGCTGCCGGGCATCATCAATTTCTTCATGGACGTGCTGAGCGCCAATGAATTACTGCTGGCGCAGATGAGTACCTTTATCATCGTGGCCCTGCTGTGTCGTATTCCGGCGGTCACCAGTCATCTGGTCCCGACCGCGGTTCGGCGCTGGCGGGCCGGGAACCTGGCCCGTCGGCTGTTTCTCGAACAGAACCTGCACAAGACGACGGGAGGCACCGGGATTCTGGTGTTCGTCTGCGAGGCCGAGCGTTACGTCGAAATTCTGGTGGATCACGGCATTGCCACTCGCCTGCACAGCGACACCTGGAAAGCGATGGTCGATGTCTTTACCCAGCAGATCAGGGACGGGCAGGCATTGCAGGGCTTCCTGGGCTGTATTCATGCCTGCGGCGAATTGCTGGCCGATCATGTGCCGGTGACCCGTGAACGCAGCGAGTTGACCAACCGGCTGGTGGTCCTGGGATAAGGCACACACAAACTTGCAGGAGGCCGCTTGCTGGCGAAAAAGACCTGAAAACCGGCAGATATTCTGCGTCTGTATGTTGAAGTCGCCAGCAAGCTGCCACCCACAAGATTATTTATGGCCTTCACTGATCGGCATTACGGGTACGTGAGTGCCGGTGGTCATGCATATTTATTAACCCTGAACCTTCAACCCGCCTAAAATAGCCCGCTTCCTGTTCAGCTCCAGCCGCCCGAGGCGTTTTTCGATGTCAGCCACTGTCACTTCCTCCAAACCCGCGCCGGATCATCGCGCGCAGTTTCTGGGTTTGCTGGATACCAGCCTTTCCCAGAACTCCCTCATCAAGCTGGTTCTGGCCAGATACGTGGGCTCCGAAGCCGAGTTGCAGCGGGTCATCATCAAGCCGCTGACGGTCAAGGATCAGCCCTGCCTGTCGTTCGTGTATCGCTATAAAACCCGCGACATCACCAAGAACTTCCCGTTGAGCGAGGCCGTGGATGTCATTGCTGGCCTGCTGCCCGAGTCGTTCAAGAATGCTCATTTGCTGTCGCTGACCGATGAGGTACAGCTGGAGTTCGGCAAGAAGGGCAAGAGCACGCTGTTCAAGAGCAAGGCACAGCAAGAACGCGAGGCGCCATCGGCCGGGCATGATCGTGAGAAGAAACGCTATCTGGAACTCAGCCGTCCATTTCTCACGGATCTGGGCGTGACCAACAAGCAGCATGAGCTGATCCCGGCCATGTCGCGCAAATGGAAGCAGATCAACAAGTTCATCGAAGTGTTTTCCCACGCCCTGACTTCATCGCCGCTCAAGCTCGATCAGCCGGTAAAGGTGGCGGACTTCGGTTCCGGCAAGGGTTACCTGACGTTCGCGATACACGACTACCTGTGTAACACCTTGCAGGCCCAAGGGCAGGTGACCGGCGTTGAACTGCGCGAAGACATGGTGAACCTGTGCAACGCCGCAGCCGAACGGCTTGAGCATTCTGGCCTGGTGTTCAAGCATGGTGACGTACGCAGCGTGGCGCCCAGCGCCCTGGATGTGATGATTGCCCTGCACGCCTGCGATATCGCCACCGACTACGCGATCCATATGGGCATTCGCTCCGGTGCGTCGATCATCATGTGCTCGCCGTGCTGCCACAAACAGATCCGCCTGCAGATCCAGAGCCCGACCTTGCTGCGCCCGATGCTGCAATACGGTCTGCACATGGGGCAGCAGGCGGAAATGGTCACCGACAGCCTGCGTGCCTTGCTGCTTGAGGCCTGTGGCTACGAAACCAAGGTGTTCGAGTTCATTTCCCTGGAGCACACCAACAAGAACAAGATGATCCTGGCGGTCAAACGCGCCGAGCCGGTCGACCCGGCGCAGTTGCTGGCGCGCATCCAGGAACTCAAGGCGTTCTACGGCATTACCGAGCACTGCCTGGAAACCTTGCTCCAGGCAGACGGATTTCTCAGCTGAGTGACGTGGCCGGTTTTGGCGGCGCAATGACCGAGGTCTTGCGCCCCAGCATCACCGTGGCAATGACGGCAGCGGCGAAGACCCAGGTAATGGGTTCGACATGCTCGCCAAAGAACATCGCCGACAAGGCGATGGTGAAGAAAATCTGCAGCAGTTGAACCTGGCTGACCCGCGAAATCCCGCCCATCGCCAGCCCTGAATACCAGGCGAAGAAGCCCAGGAACTGCGAGAAAAACGCCACATACGCAAAGGCCCACCAGGTTCCGCTAGACACGGGCCCTTGGTGTTGTGCGGCGAAATAGATAAAGGGGCCGATCAGCAAGGGGCTCGACAGCACCAAGGCCCAGCAGATCACCTGCCAGCCGCCCATTTCCTTGGCCAGTCGGCCACCTTCCGCGTAACCCAGCCCGCCCACAGCAACGGCAGCCAGCATCCAGAGGTCCCCGACCTGAATGCCGCCAGCGCCACTCATCAGTGAATAAGCGAGCACCAAGGCGCTGCCCAGTGCCGCGCAGCCCCAGAATGCCTTGGATGGACGCTCATGGGAAAGCCACGCCGCATAGATCGCGACAAACAGCGGTTGTATACCGTTGACCAGCGCACCGTGGGAGGCGGGCAAGGTCTGCATGGCCCAGGCCGACAGCACCGGAAAGCCGATGATGACGCCCAGAATGACCAGGGTCAGGCCTTTGAGCTGTTGCCGGGTCGGCCATTTTTCACGACGCCAGTACAGCAGGGCCGCCGCCGGAATCGCCGCCAGCAGCGCACGACCGATGCCGTTGAGCAGTGGGTGAAGTTCCTGCACCACGATGCGAGTCATCGGCAGCGTCAGGCTGAAAATGATGACGCCCAGCAGGCCCAGAGCCATACCGGTGTTTTCACGAGAAGACATGATCCCAATCCATTTTTAATGTTTTTTGTATACAGAATGGGCATATAGCCACAGGTCAGCCAGATCGGACGCCTACAGCTATGCACTGATTCAACCGTACAGTTGCGACCACCGGTAGCCTGCAGTTGCGCTTCATTGAGCTGGATCAAGGCTGCCGTCTGCCGGAAGGCCGAAGCTACTGGCAAACCCAAGGCTCAGGAGCCCGTCATCTGAGCCAGCCAGAGACGAGGATCAGCCATGAGCAGCACCTTTTTCATTCCCGCCGTGAACATCATTGGCTCCGGTTGTATTGAGGAAGCCATGCAAGCCATCCGCAAATACGGATTCCTCAAGGCCCTGATCGTCACCGACGCCGGGCTGGCCAAGGCCGGTATCGCAGCTCAGGTCGCGGGTCTGCTGCTGGAGCAGGGCATCGATGCGGTGGTGTACGACGGTGCCAAGCCCAACCCGACCATCAGCAACGTGGAAAAAGGCCTCGCGCTGCTGCAAGAACGCCAATGCGATTTCGTGATCTCCCTCGGCGGTGGCTCACCCCATGACTGCGCCAAGGGCATTGCCCTGTGCGCCAGCAACGGCGGGCATATCAGCGACTACGAAGGCGTGGACCGCTCGGAAAAACCCCAACTGCCGCTGATTGCGATCAACACCACTGCCGGTACCGCCAGCGAGATGACCCGCTTCTGCATCATCACCGATGAAGTGCGTCACGTGAAAATGGCGATCATCGACCGTAACGTCACACCGATCCTGTCGGTGAACGACCCGAAAATGATGGTCGGCATGCCCAGATCCCTGACCGCGGCCACTGGCATGGACGCACTGACCCACGCCATCGAAGCCTACGTATCGACTGCCGCAACCCCGATCACCGACGCTTGTGCGATCAAGGCCGTGAACCTGATCGCGGGCAACTTGTACAAGGCGGTCGTTGACGGTACGGATATCGTCGCCCGGGAAAACATGGCCTATGCGCAGTTCCTGGCGGGTATGGCGTTCAACAACGCTTCGCTGGGTTACGTGCATGCCATGGCGCACCAGTTGGGCGGTTTCTATGACTTGCCCCATGGTGTCTGCAACGCGGTATTGCTGCCTCATGTACAAAGCTTCAACGCAACGGTCAGTGCCGCTCGCCTGACTGACGTGGCCCACGCCATGGGCGCCGACATTCGCGGTCTGTCCCCACAGGATGGCGCGCGTGCGGCAGTTGCGGCGATCCGCAAGCTGTCCACTTCGGTGGAAATCCCTTCGGGCCTCGTGGCCTTGGGTGTGAAAGAGGAGGACATACCGACGCTCGCCGCCAATGCCCTGAAAGACGCCTGCGGCCTGACCAACCCGCGCCCGGCTACTCAGCAACAGATTGAAGGCATCTTCCGTCAGGCTCTTTGAGGACACCACGATGAGCACCACTTCCAGCGACATTTGCGCGGCGGCCGAGCAACTTGAAGGCTTTGTGGGCTACCACCATAAGCACAAGCATTTTATCGTGCGCTTCAGCGAAGACGCCTTCGGCATGGACGTCACGCAAGACAGCATTACCCCAACCAGTGAGTTCGTCTGGAGCGTGGGCAGCGGCGCACAAATGAGCCTGAGCCGCGAACGCCTGCAACTGCTGCTCGACCAGAACATCGACAGCCGCCTGAGCATCACTGAACCGCTGCGTCTTTACATGCGCCGCCAGGATTTACCGGAGATCAAGGTGGAGCGCTGGGTGAAGGTGTAGTGTCTGAGGTTGGCGGCTTGCCAGCGACAGGGTCGTGTCCTACGATTTTCGTCATCACCTTCGGTACGAAATGTGCAGGAAAGCACGGATGTGCCAAAAACATGACGAGAAACCATGAAGCCCATACCTTTCGTATCGGCACGACTTACACCTAGAGGCCTGTCGGCAGCGCTCATAGGTTTCATCGTTTTGGTCTGCTCTTCCCTGATATTGGCCACTGCCTGGCAGATGAAACAATCGGCCGATGAACGTCTGGCCGATGCAGAAATGGATGTTGCCAATATCGTGAATGCTGCCGAGCAACAGGCTCAGGACACCATTCGTCAGGCTGACTACAAGCTGCGCGATATCGTTGAACGGGTAGAAAGCGAGGACATGAACCGGGCTCAGCAACTGCGCCTGCACAAGCTCATGTCCGAGGACACTGCCGTCATGAAGAGCATCCAGGGGCTCTTCATCTACGACGAGTACGGAAACTGGGTTGCCAACTCCTTTTCGCCAAATGTCAGCAAGAAAAATAACAGCGACCGCGACTACTTCATCTATCACCGTGAAAACAACGACGACTCGATTCATATCGGTTCGATCATCACAAGTCGCACGACCGGAGAAATGGTGATTCCGGTCAGTCGCCGTATCCAGTACCCGGATGGTCGTTTTGCCGGCGTTGCACTGGCCACGATTTCAGCCGCTTATTTCCAGCGTTTTTTCGAGCGTATGGAAGTTGATGACACAGGCGTCATCTTTCTCGCCCTTGAAAATGGCGACTTGCTGGCCCGTCGCCCGGCCGTTGGCACCCTGGTGGTGACCAATATTTCCAAGGGTGAAATATTCAGCAAGTACTTGAGCACAAGCGACAGTGGCACCGCCATCATGACTTCCGTAGTGGATGATATAGAGCGCATATATGCTTATCGGCGTCTTCAAGGCCTGCCCATGGTGGCGGCTGCGGGCTTTTCGTACGATTACGTATTCGCCAACTGGTGGATATACGCCTATCGCTCGTTCGCGATTGTCGGCTTGATTACTTCAGCACTGACTTTGCTGGGGGTTGTACTTTACAGCCAGGTTCAGAAACTGCTGAACGCTGAAAAAGAACTGAATATCGCCCGCCGCGAACTTGAAATCCTGGCGCAAACAGACAGCCTCACCAATGTGGCCAACAGACGATGCTTTGATACAGCGTTGCAGAAAGAAGAAGCCCAGGCCCGACGCAGCGGACAAAGTATCGGGCTGATCCTTCTCGATATCGACTGGTTCAAGCAATACAACGACACCTACGGCCATGTCGCAGGCGACCAATGCCTGAAACAGGTTGCGCGCCTTATACAAGCCAACATCCGCCGCCCTGCCGATCTTCTCGCACGCTATGGCGGTGAAGAGTTTGTCGTCCTGCTGCCGGATACAGACCTGGCGGGTGCATTGAATGTGGCCGAAAACATACGATCAGCCATATTTGCCGAGGGTATTGAACATTCGGCCAGCCCTTTGAATGTCGTCAGCATCAGTGGCGGTGTGGTTGCTGCACGGTTGGCTGAGGGTGAAAGCTATGCTGCAAATCTGGGCGTGGCGGATCGGTTGTTGTATCGGGCGAAGAGTCAGGGACGTAATCGGGTTGAAACAGGGTGATCCTTGCATCATGGCGCTGTGCTCAGTCTTTGTTTGAGCGGTCACGAAAGGGAGTTTTGTCAGTCAGGTTATTCAGGAACACGTAATGTCTGTTACCCGGTTTGATGTACACGCATTGATTCGTCTGGATGTGCCCCAGCCCCTTAAATGGGCAGTAACGTTGCTGATTGTATGGGTCGCGTATTTGTTGAGAGCAAAAGTATTCACCGCTGTTCCACCGTTGCCCATATTGTTTTTTTTGCCGGCCATTCTGTTCTCGGCGATTTTTTTCGGACGGCGTTTCGGTTTTTTTGCCACAGCCCTGAGTTCAGTTATCGCTGCTTATTTCTTCCTTCCTCCGATTGGCAATCTGGGTATTGCTGCGCCCAATGCCGCCTTCAGCCTCGCGTTGTTCATCCTGACCAGCGCGCTTATTACGGTAATGGGCTCGGCATTGCGTAATGCCTACCTCCGAAGCGAGCAATTACAACGTCAGACGGCTATCGCCCATGAGGATGCAGAGAAGGCGCGTGCCCTGGCCGAAAAAGGCGAGCGCGAACGGCAGTTGCTGCTCGTCGAGTTCGGGCACCGGGTTAAAAACGACATGCAGCGCACCATCGCCACCCTGCATCTGCAAGCCGTCCACTCGGCTCCCGACGTCGCCTCTGCCCTCAGGCAGGCGGCCAGCCAGATAAACGTTGTCGCTTCCATGCATGATCGGCTGGCTCATCACGATGGTGAAATGTCCGTAGACATGAATGAATACCTCCAGGACCTGGTCACCGGGTTGAATTACAGCATGGCCGAAACCCGGCCCGTTGAAATACTCGTTGAGGCGCAGGCTCTTAAACTCCCTCTGGATCGTGCCGGTTCTGTGGGGCTGATCACCAATGAACTCATTACCAATGCCTTGAAGCATGCATTCCCCGATGGGCGCACAGGTAAAATTACCGTGGATTTTTGTCGCACTGACCAACAGTTTGTACTGACGGTTTCAGATGACGGGATCGGTTTGCCTGACGAAACCCATGACTCCACGCTGCAACGCAAAGGGCTGGGTCGTAAACTCACCCGGGCATTGGCTGCGCAATTGGGTGGCGAGCTTGTCGCGACCACGGGAGATCCGACCGGGGCTACGACCGTCTTGAGTTTTCCGGTGGTGCAGAATTGATGCAGACAGGGATGGCACTTACACCCTGTGAGAGGGGCTTTGGACGCGACTTCATGCTGTCGCGGCCAAGGCCTCTCCTTATAAGTCAGGGTATCAAACGCTCCGAACGTAACCTGTCGAAGACATCGAAAAAGGCCTGGTCACTGGCCTGATAGGCGCTGAACCCCAATGTCCGGCTTTTCGACATGTCGGTGACCACTTCAATCGGGCGTCCCAGGTCTGCATCGGTATGCCAGGGAGATATCAGGCGGCTGATGTCGGCTTCGCGCAGATCATGCTCGGCAACGATCTGACTCCAGGCGCTCTGGTCGTTGGCCATCTGCGTTTCGAGTGGAGAGGGCGCCGATGGAAAGTCGGCCGGCTGCAGGCCGAAGTAATTGGCGATCTGGCCCCACATCCATTTCCAGCGAAATACATCGCCGTTGGTGATATTGAATGCCTGATTGGCCGCCGTTGGTGTAGTCGCGGCCCAGAGCTGCTGTCTGGCAAGTTGCCGGGCGTCGGTCATGTCAGTGAGGCTGTCCCATTGCACCCGTGAGCCGGGAAACACGAACGGGCGTCCGGTGTGTTTGCTGATGGTGGCGTAGACGGCGAGGGTTGTCGCCATGTTCATCGCGTTGCCCACGGCGACACCTGTGACTGTATGCGGGCGATGTACGCTCCAGGTGAAACCGTCCTTTTCGGCGGCGGCGAACACTTCATCCTCCTGCGCGTAGTAGAAATTCTCTATGTCCAGACGGCCCTGATCCTCACGGAACGGCGTCTGTGGAAGGCTGCCTTTGCCATAGGCCTCGAAAGGGCCGAGGTAATGCTTCAAGCCCGTGACCAGTGCTACGTGCTTCACGCTTGCGGCTGGGCGAACGGCATCCAGCACATTGCGCACCATGGCGGCGTTGACCCGGATGTTCTCGGCTTCGGTCGCTTGCCGTGACCAGGTCGTGATGAATACATGAGTAGGTTTCAGGTCTGCCAGCGCCGAGCGCAGCGATGTGGGGTCCTGAAGATCAGCCGCGACCGGGATCACGCCTTTCGCGGGGGATGGATTGCGCGAAAGCGCCGCAACCTGCCAGCCGTTTTCAATCAGGAGTCGAGTAGTTTCGCTACCGACGATGCCGCTGGCACCGACGACCAATGCTGTCTGGGTCATAAGGTTTTCTCCATGAATTCAGGTGTCTGAAACCCATCGTTCCGGAAAAGTTCAAAGCCGTTACTCCGGCGTTTTTCTGCAATGGGGCAATCCGCAGGAACTGTTATCCACTTGTCAGGCTCTTTTGAATACCAGGCGTAAAACCTGTCTGGACTGATGGCTAAAGGAGATCAAATCATGAGCGACGAGAAGCAGAAACAACAGGAAAAACCCGAGAACGACACCCCCGCGCATTCGACCGAGAAGGAACGGGAGCGGCTGAAGGACTTCAACAAAGACGGTATTCCGCCTGGGGCATGCTGAGGTCGGGTGTTCACGTCAAAGCTTGTCATCCGCGAATAGCCGAGGCAGGCTTTGAGTGTTATGTCGTTATCCCAAAAAAACGACGTCACTACTGAATACGAGCGGAGCAACGATCATGAAATACGACGACAAACTGATTGAAGACGCCGTGCTTGCCCTCTTGGCAACGTTCAGTTTTGACCGAGGTAATGCCTGGAAAGGGTTCGATTTCGAGGTCATGAATCGATTGCATGAGCACGGTTTCATCAGTGATCCGGTGAACAGGAATAAATCGATCTGGTTGACGGAGGAAGGTCTGGAGCGAGGTCGGCAGATAGCTGACCGGTTATTTGGGGGGATTGTCGAAGCAGGGCAGATATCAAACTCTGAAACTGAAGTCGCCAGCAAGCCGCCTCCCACAAAGTGATTTATGACCTCAATTTATCGGTATTAGCAGGTAGGAGCGGATTTATCCGCGAGACGTCATTGGAGGCGATACATTTTGTTCGGGTGTACGCGCCTCTCGCGAAGAAGCGGAGCGCCGCCCGATTGCTCCTGCCTGTTGGCGAAGCCGCGGGTGATTTCCTGCAGCCACGCGCCTAAGCCTTCCAGCTTTTCAAGATTTGCCTGGCGTCGATCATCGAATACGTCCACTCGTTACCTTGCTTGCGCTTTGTGAACAGCTTGAGCTCTACCAGCCCATTCAAGACCGTGGCGGCAGTGTTATAGGCGCATCCCAGGTTTTCCTTGACGTTTGTCACGGTGAACTCCTGGTTGCTACCTGATTTCGCCACGTTGAACACAACTCTTTGCTTATCAGAAAGCTTGCTGTACAGGCCTGATTCGTAGAGGAATGTATTGAATTGGTTGATGGATTCCACCGTCGAGTCGTATGAGCTTTTAAATTCGCTGATGGCTCGCGCAATAACCCGGCATTGATAGTCAATGAAATAGGTTAAATCCATGTTGTCGGTTTCTGTGTACAGGTAGCTTTGCCCGTACTGGACAGGAGCCGTCTTCAGAAGCGTGCTTATCGCAATATAGCGAAATCCGCCAAAACCGCTTTTGAACAAATACCAGTAAAATAGCGATCTTGCGACCCTGCCGTTGCCATCGTGGAAGGGGTGTTCAAAGCCTATGATGAAGTGAATGACGATGGCTTTGATCAAAGGGTGAATATAGTTTTTGCTATTGATGTCAGTGTGATTCGTGTTGACCCAGTCGATAACCAGATTCAAACGTTTCTCGAGTGTTTCTGCGGGAGGCGGTTGGTGGACGACATCGCCATTTCCGTCTTCAACTACAACGTCGTTATCGTGGCACAATTCTCCTGGGTGATACCGGTCATCGTCTATTCCTTCGACGCCCGCTTGATGCAAGCCCGTGATCAAGTCTAACGAAAGCGCTCTATCTCTATATTCCCAGGCATGATGAATCGCCCCGGATTCTCTAGACACCTTGCAAGCTCATTGCGTAACGCTTTTCAAACTCTACCGGTGACAGCTGATTGTTGAAACCATGCCGGCGTTTTGCGTTGTAGAACATCTCGATGTAGTCG
>NZ_FYDI01000014.1:0-116841 GCF_900187465.1 Pseudomonas sp. Irchel 3A18 | reverse complement strand
CAACAAGTTTCAAAGTTTCCTTTGCAACTTCAACCACTTGCGCTTCGATCAACCTCAGGTTGCTCGTCAGCGGGAGGCGAATTCTACAGGACCCGAAGGCTGTGTCAAACGCTTTCTCACACCGCTGTCGATCCAACCTCGATCGAAGCACTTCCAACTCGACTCCAGAACCGCTAAACACTTGCAAACTATTGATTTACAAGGCTTTTTCAGTTCCGTCTACGCCGGAAGTGGGGCGAATTATAGAGACATTAAATCGCCCGTCAACCGTTAATTTAACTTTTATTCCAAAACCAGGGTAATACGCCCAAAAGCCTTCTTGCCAGCCTGGCAAACATGGGTAGCCCCAACCTTGAAGACAAAGCTGCGATCAACAACCTCACCATCTATACGCACACCACCGGAAGCCAGCAGATCACGAGCGACAGCAGAGTTCTTCACCAGGCCTGCCTTATTAAGGACGGCGGCCACCGGCATATCTTCAGTAGCGCCGACAGAGATTTCCGGCAAGTCGTCTGGCAGCTCGCCATCCTTCATGCGGTTGCCGGCAGAGCGATGCGCAGTAGCGGCCGCCTCTTCACCATGGAAACGAGCCACGATCTCTTCAGCGAGCTTGATCTTGATGTCGCGAGGATTGGCACCCGCTTCGCACGCCGCCTTGAGTTCATTGATCTCTTCCATGGAGCGGAAGCTCAACAACTCGAAGTAGCGCCACATCAAGGCATCAGGAATGGAAACCAGCTTGCTATAGATGACACCCGGCGCTTCCTGAATACCTACATAGTTACCCAGCGACTTGGACATCTTCTTGACGCCGTCCAGCCCTTCCAGCAAAGGCATGGTCAGAATGCATTGCGCTTCCTGACCATAGGCACGCTGGAGTTCACGCCCCATCAGGAGGTTGAATTTCTGGTCGGTACCGCCAAGCTCGACATCCGCACGCAACGCGACCGAGTCATAGCCTTGCACCAGCGGGTACAGGAATTCATGGATCGCGATTGGCTGGCTGCCTTTATAGCGCTTGTCGAAGTCATCACGCTCCAGCATCCGCGCAACGGTGTACTGAGAAGACAGGCGAATGAAGTCCGCCGGACTCAGCTTGTCCATCCAGGTGGAGTTGAAGGCGACTTCGGTCTTGGCCGGATCGAGGATCTTGAAAACCTGAGCCTTGTAAGTCTCGGCGTAATCCAGAACCTGCTCGCGAGTCAGCGGAGGACGAGTAGCGCTCTTGCCGCTCGGGTCGCCGATCATCCCGGTGAAGTCACCGATCAGGAAAATGACCTGATGCCCCAGATCCTGAAACTGACGAAGCTTATTAATAAGGACAGTGTGACCCAGATGCAGGTCAGGTGCCGTTGGATCGAACCCTGCCTTGATACGCAGCGGCTGACCGCGCTTGAGTTTGGCGACCAGTTCGGCCTCGACCAGGAGTTCATCCGCGCCACGCTTTATAAGCGCAAGCTGCTCTTCAACCGACTTCATATCAGCCCCCAATTTAAAGGGAACCAACCATACAAGATCAGAGCCCAATTACAAGTTTTTGCCCAGCACACAGCCACGAATCGGATACCGATACGTCAGCAGGGTTGCTTCGTGCTGGATTTGGTTATATTTTATACAGTTATTTCATCTTCATCATGTCATTCATCTTTTCCATTTCACCTTTTTCAAAGTCAAATTACCTATGATCGACACACCACCGCCTAAAGCGCCCCCGCTTTATCCGAAGAGTCACCTGCTCGCTGCCAGCGGCATCGCCGCCCTGCTGAGCCTGGCACTTCTGGTATTCCCTTCCAGCGAAGTTGAAGCAAAACGAACCAATCTGGTTCTGGATCTGGAAGCCCCCACAGATCAGAACGCACAAGACCAAGACGCTCAGCAAGCCACTCAAGCCACACCTGATAGCACTGTTTCACCCTTTGCCCAGGTTGATAACGGCGAAGATCAGTCTCAGGAAAGCGCTTCTGCTCAGCCAACCCCGACTACAGACATGAAGAGCCCGAACCACAAGGAAGTTGTGGTTTCCAAGGGCGATACCCTTTCCACGCTGTTTGAAAAGGTCGGCCTGCCGGCCACGACCGTGCATGAAGTCATGGCCAGCGACAAACAGGCCAAACAGTTCAGCAAACTGCAGAACGGTCAGGTTCTACAGTTCGAGCTCTCCCCCGACGGTCAGCTCAAGCAACTGCACAGCAAGCTCAGCGAACTGGAAACCATCAGCCTCTCGAAAACGGATGCCGGATTCACGTTCAGCCGCGAAGTCAGCCAACCCACCGTGCGTGAGACTTATGCACACGCGGTCATAAACAGCTCGCTGTCCTTGTCGGCGCAGCGTGCCGGCCTGTCACACAGCATGACCATGGACATGGCCAATATCTTTGGCTACGACATCGACTTCGCCCAGGACATCCGCAAAGGCGACGAATTCGATGTGGTTTATGAGCAGAAAGTAATCAATGGCAAGACCGTAGGCACCGGCAACATCCTGTCCGCGCGCTTCACCAACCGCGGCAAGACCTACACCGCCATTCGCTATACCAACAAGCAAGGCAATACCAATTACTACACCGCTGACGGCAACAGCATGCGCAAGGCCTTTATCCGCACGCCGGTAGACTTCGCACGTATCAGCTCGATGTTTTCCATGGGCCGCAAGCACCCGATCCTGAACAAGATCCGCGCTCACAAGGGCGTCGACTATGCAGCGCCACGCGGTACGCCCATCAAGGCAACCGGCGACGGCAAAGTGCTTCTGGCCGGACGTCGCGGCGGATACGGCAACACCGTCATCATTCAGCACGGCGAGACTTACCGCACGCTGTACGGGCACATGCAAGGCTTCGCCAAAGGCGTACAAACCGGTGGCAGCGTCAAGCAGGGTCAGGTGATCGGCTATATTGGAACAACCGGCTTGTCGACAGGCCCGCACTTGCACTATGAATTCCAGGTCAATGGCGTGCACGTCGATCCGCTGGGCCAGAAACTTCCAATGGCGGACCCGATCGCCAAATCCGAAAAACAGCGGTTCATGCAGCAAAGCCAACCGTTGATGGCGCGCATGGACCATGACAAGGCCACTACGCTGGCCTCTAATAAAAGGTAATCCATGGCCTTCTTCTATATAGGTGTGATGTCCGGCAGCAGCCTCGATGGGATAGATATCGCCCTATTGGAGCAGGATGACCGTCCAAGGCTTCTGGCAACTCATTACATTCCGATGCCGGAAGATCTGTATACCGAGTTGCTCGGCCTTTGCTCCAGCGGCGCAGATGAATTGGCACGCGCCGCCATTGCCGAGCAGAAGTGGGTGAAACTGGTAGCACAAGGCATAGCCACCCTGCTGCAAGAGCAGAACATGGTTGCTGGCCAGATACGTGCCATCGGCAGCCACGGCCAGACCATCCGTCATGAGCCGGGACGCGGCTTCAGCATCCAGATCGGCAACCCTGCCCTGCTTGCCGAACTGACCGAAATTACCGTCGTCAGCGACTTCCGCCGTCGCGATATCGCTGCAGGCGGCCAGGGCGCGCCATTGGTGCCTGCGTTCCATGAAGCGCTGTTCGATGACAACAAGGACCGCCGTGCAGTATTGAACATCGGTGGCTTCAGCAACCTGAGCATCATCGAGTCGGACCGTCCGGTTTCCGGCTTCGATTGCGGACCGGGCAACGTGCTGCTGGATGCATGGATTCAGTCGCAGCGTCATCAGAGCTTCGACAAGGATGGCGCATGGGCTGCCAGTGGCCAGGTCGATCCAGGGCTGCTCAAGGGATTGCTGAGCGATCAGTTCTTCCTGACCAAAGGCCCGAAGAGCACAGGCCGTGAAGTCTTCAACCTCGGCTGGCTGCATCATCACCTGTTCCAGTTGCCGACCGTCGCGCCGGAGAACGTACAGGCGACACTGCTTGAGCTGACGGCTTTGACGATTACAGAGTCTCTGCAAGCGGCGCAATCAAGCACTTCAGAGCTTCTGGTGTGCGGCGGCGGTGCCCATAACGTGGCGCTGATGGACAGGCTGGCAGCGCTGTTGCCGGAGACGAAAGTCAGCAGCACCGCAAAATTCGGTGTGGATCCGGACTGGGTCGAAGCCATGGCGTTTGCCTGGCTGGCGCATTGCTGCCTGGAAAGCGTACCGGCCAACCGGCCAACCGTGACCGGAGCCAGAGGGTTGCGGGTTCTGGGCGCTATTTATCCCGCCTGACCGAAGCCACAATGAAAAACGCCGCGCATATGCGCGGCGTTTTCATATGGAGCGCGATCAGATCGAGAACGACGAACCGCAACCACAGGTGGTCGAAGCGTTCGGGTTCTTGATCACGAAACGCGAACCTTCCAGACCTTCCTGGTAATCCACTTCAGCACCCGCCAGATACTGGAAGCTCATCGGATCGACAACCAGGCTGACGCCTTCGCGCTCGACGACGGTATCGTCATCGGCCACATCTTCATCGAAAGTGAAGCCGTACTGGAAGCCGGAGCAACCGCCGCCGGTTACGAAAACCCGCAGTTTCAGGCGATCATTGCCCTCTTCATCGACCAGGGTTTTCACCTTGTGCGCGGCTCCTGGGGTGAACTCCAGAGCTGTAGGAGTAAAGGATTCGACGCTCATGTCAGATATCTCCCGGCGTTAAGCCGTCATAATGCGTAATGACGGGCATTATCCGCTTCTCCTAGAAAACTGGTCAACTATTGAAGTGAAGAGCAGTAGCAAGCGGGCAAGCTACAAGCGGCAAGTGGGGTGCCGCTTGTAGCCTCCAGACTTAAGGCATCATGCCAGCGTGTGACAGGCCGGCACGTTCGTCCAGGCCGAACATGATGTTCAGGTTCTGTACGGCCTGACCCGAAGCGCCCTTGACCAGATTGTCGATAACCGACAGCACGACGACAAGGTCGCCGCCCTGCGGACGATGCACGGCAATACGGCAGACGTTTGCGCCGCGCACACTGCGGGTTTCGGGATGGCTGCCGGCAGGCATGACATCGACAAACGGCTCATCGGCGTAACGCTTCTCGAACAGAGCCTGCAAATCCACCGACTTGTCGGCAACGGT
Source organism: Pseudomonas sp. Irchel 3A18 (assembly GCF_900187465.1). Lineage (NCBI taxonomy): Bacteria > Pseudomonadati > Pseudomonadota > Gammaproteobacteria > Pseudomonadales > Pseudomonadaceae > Pseudomonas > Pseudomonas sp. Irchel 3A18. The sequence continues at coordinate 111,790 of NZ_FYDI01000014.1, read as the reverse complement.
TGCATACAGCGTGGAGTGAATGCCGCGAATCATCGGCGTCAGGTGCGGCACGAATGTCAGGCCGACATCGCCGCCCGCTGCACGACGCAGCCCCTGGCTGATTTCCGGCAGGTGACGATGCCCTTTGACTGCATAAGCCTTGAAGCTTTCGTTGGCCTCAGAGTACAGCGAACCCAGGCTCAGACCACGACCGGCACCACTGACACCTGATTTGCAGTCGGCAATCAGGCGGGAGTTATCCGCAAGGCCCGCTTCCAGCAAAGGCAGGAAGCCCAGCTGGGTTGCGGTTGGGTAGCAACCCGGCACGGCGATCAAGCGTGCATTCTTGATCTGCTCGCGATTGACCTCAGGCAAACCGTATACGGCATCCTTCAACAACTCAGGCGCGCCGTGTGGCTGGCCGTACCACTTGGCCCACTCAACCGGATCCTGGAGACGGAAGTCCGCGGAGAGGTCAATAACCCGGGTGCCGGCTGCCAGCAGTTCGCCAGCCAGCGCATGGGCAACACCGTGAGGCGTAGCGAAGAACACGACATCGCATGCGGCCAGGGTCTTGACGTCCGGCACGCTGAAAGCCAGACCATCGTAATGGCCTCGCAGGTTGGGGTACATGTCGGCTACTGCAAGACCGGCCTCCGAGCGAGAGGTAATAACGACCACTTCTGCTTGCGGATGCTGTGCCAACAGACGCAGCAGCTCGACCCCGGTGTAACCCGTGCCGCCGACGATACCGACCTTGACCATAACCTGCCCTCAACGAAACAACTGGAAAGCCGTCGATGATATGAGCCTATGGCCTCTGCGACAACCGACAACGTGACGTATGGCCGCACAACCCACTACTATTTGTCCACCGTGAACCTGGGGATAACTGAAAATGCTCTTTTTATGGGTCAAAGCGCTTCACATCGTTTCGATGGTCTGCTGGTTTGCAGGCCTGTTCTATCTGCCAAGGCTGTTCGTCTACCACTCACTGAGCGAAGACACTGTCAGCAAGGAACGCTTCAGCGTGATGGAGCGCAAGCTGTACCGGGGCATCATGGGGCCTGCCATGATTGCCACGCTGATTTTCGGTGGCTGGCTGATCAGCTTCAGTCCGTCAGGCTATTTCAGCCAGGGCTGGATGCATGCGAAGTTGACGCTGGTTTTCCTGCTGATCGGTTACCACCACATGTGCGGCGCACAGGTAAAGCGCTTCGCCCGTGGCGAGAAAGGCCGCAGCCATGTGTTTTATCGCTGGTTCAATGAAGTCCCTGTAGTGATACTGCTGGCTATTGTGATTCTGGTAGTCGTCAAACCGTTCTGATCCCTATCGGGCAGCCACGCCATGCTTCTGGTGGCTGCCCGCGCTGCACCCTTATACCGAGACAAGGAAGCCCTTGATGGCCGATACCCACTTCAAGATCATGTTTGAAGGGCAATTGCGTAATGGCGTTGAGCTGGAAACTGCAAAGCTCAACCTGGCCCGGTTGTTCAAGAGTGAAACCTCGGCAGTCGAGAGACTGTTCAACGGCAATCCTGTATCCCTCAAGCGCGGTTTGTCTCAGGCGGATGCCCAGAGATATATCCAGGCACTCAACGACGCTGGCGTCGAAGCACGTATAGAACCCGACCCTGCAATCAGCCTGAGCCTGGACGAAATCGATGAACCGAAACCCTATCGCGCTCCTGTAGAACCCGCACAAGCGCCCTCGCCCTACGCGCCACCCAAGTCATCAACCGTCGCGCCCGACCTGCCTGCACACTCGTCGCTCAAGGTGTTCAGCGTGGAAGGCCGTATCGGTCGCTTGCGTTATCTGGCCTGGAGCCTGGTATTGGTACTCGCAGGCCTCGCAACAATGGGTGTCTGTATTACGGTCATGAGCGTTTCGCTGGTGGGCGGCGGCCTGTTGAGCACGGTGGCCGTTGCTGCATTCTTTATTCTGAGCGTGCAGATGGGCGTCCAACGCCTGCACGATGCAGGTTGGAGCGGCTGGCTTCTGCTGCTTAACCTGGCGCCCTTCGTAGGCGGTATCTTTCCATTCCTGATGATGGTCATACCAGGCACCAAAGGCCCCAACAAATATGGTCCACCTGCGCCACCCAACTCGAAGGCCGTGAAAATCCTGGCCTGTCTATGGATTGTCTTTCTCAGTCTCGTCTTCACGATCGTGCTGAGCACGGGCCTTGATGCCGTGAAGAACGAACTAGAAACCACGGCCAGCGAATACGAACAGTCCCTGCCCTATGATGACGACTCAGACAGCGATCAGGCTCAACCCGCCCAATCGGTGTCCGGACAAAGGCTTTAAGCAAATACGTTGCTGATGAGCCGGCACCCGAAATGCCGGTTGCAATACGTTCAATGGAGAACTGCATGACCCGTTACGCCCTGATCACAGGCGCTTCCAGCGGTATCGGCCTGGCCATGGCCGAAGCCCTGGCTCGTCGCGGGCACAATCTGCTGCTGGTTGCCCGCCATCGCGACCGCCTGGAAAGCATCGCCATCGAGCTGACCCAACGCTTTGGCGTGGAAGTGCTGTTTCGTGCGTGCGATCTGGGTGAGCCGCTGCGTCTTTCGGGCTTCCTGCTGGAACTGGAAGATGGTGCCCATCAGATTGATCTGCTGGTCAACTGCGCAGGCATCGGAACATGCGGCCCGTTTCTGGCCCAGGAATGGGCTGCCGAGCAGGACCTGATCGATCTGAATATCCTCGCCCTCACTCGCCTGTGCCATACCGTTGGCAACCTGATGGCGCTGCAGGGCGGCGGGCAGATTCTCAACGTGGCCTCGGTGGCAGCTTTCCAGCCCGGGCCATGGATGAGCACTTATTACGCAAGCAAGGCTTACGTGCTGCACTTTTCCGAAGGCTTGCGCGAAGAGGTCAAGAAAAACGGAGTAAACGTGTCGGTCCTTTGCCCTGGCCCGACCCGCACGCCTTTCTTTCGTACGGCTCAGCTCAACGTGAACGACGAGAAGATGATGACCCCTGAAGAGGTGGCACTGTATACCGTACGCGCGCTGGCAAAAAACAAGGCTGTTATCATTCCCAGGCTGCGCAACCGGTTATGGGCCTTCAGCCCGCGACTGGGGTCGCGCTGGCTGGTTCGTCAAATCAGCGGCTATATCAACAAGGCCTGCTGCCCGCGCTGAGTGACAAATAATTATCGCTCGGTAAACTCGAACTCATTGGTATCGGCCTGTCGACCGGCATGCCCATCCACCCAAAAGGAGCAAACGGCTGTGGATACTTTGTTTACCAGAATCATCAACCGGGAAATCCCGGCCAATATCATCTACGAAGACGATCAGGTACTGGCCTTCCACGACATCGCCCCTCAGGCGCCCGTACATTTTCTGGTCATCCCGAAAAAGCCCATTCGCACCCTCAATGACCTGACCGAAGAAGATAAGGGTCTGGCTGGCCACATCCTTTTCACGGCCCAACGCCTGGCAAGGGAACAGGGCTGCGAAGAGGGTTTCCGCGTCGTCATGAACTGTAATGAGCTGGGTGGACAGACCGTTTATCACATTCACATGCATGTTCTGGGCAAACGCCAGATGAACTGGCCGCCGGGCTGAGTCTGTTTTTTCAATGGTTTGCATCCTGTCGAGGCCGCCGAGTGCTCTATTCAAGGGTTCGACAGGATGATCCAGCTCAAGCCTGGCCGCTCCGATTGGGGTAAACTGGCCAGCATGGACCTACCCGGAGGTGCCCATGGCTACCGAACGTCACTACTCTCCCCTTGATCGTCTTCTGCTACAGGCCGACAGTGCAATGCGCACGTTGCTGCCTTCCAGCGGACATTCTCATCGGCCTTCGCCTGCCATCCTGCGCCCCGAACACAAGATGAACGATGCGGACACCCGCCATGTAGCGGGCCTGATGCGCATCAACCACACTGGCGAAGTCTGCGCACAGGCGCTGTATCAGGGTCAGGCCCTGACCGCCAGGCTGCCCAAGGTGCGCAAGGCTATGGAGCATGCCGCCGAAGAGGAAATCGACCATCTGGTCTGGTGCGAACAGCGCATTCATCAGCTGGGCAGCCACACCAGCGTACTCAATCCGCTGTTCTATGGCTTGTCCTTCGGCATTGGCGCTGCGGCTGGTCTGATCAGCGACAAGGTCAGCCTGGGCTTCGTGGCCGCAACTGAAGATCAGGTCTGCAAACACCTGAACGAACACCTGCATCAGATACCCGCCGAGGATGAAAAGTCCCGGGCAATTCTGGAGCAGATGCGCGTGGACGAAGAACAGCACGCCGAAACCGCGCTGGACGCCGGCGGCTTCCGCTTCCCTGCTCCGGTCAAGTTCGGCATGAGTATCCTGGCCAAGGTCATGACCAAGAGCACTTACCGGATCTGACTTTCAGCCACACACAAAAAAGGCGCCTTGATCGGCGCCTTTCTTGTTTGCACTGAAATCAGACAGCCACGTTGCGGCCGTAGAAGATTTCCAGCATTTCGTGCTTCACCTTGGCGGTGACCTGTGCACGCTGTTCAGCGGACAGGTTGCTGGTCGCGTCGCCGAACAGGTAGTTGTCCAGTTCAAACTCCTTGAGCAGCATTTTGGTGTGGAACAGGTTTTCCTGATACACGTTGACGTCGGTCATCTGGTAACCGTTGCGAGTGTCTTCGGAAAGGTAGTTCTGGATCGAGTTGATCTCGTGATCGATGAAGTGCTTCTTGCCTTCTACATCGCGGGTGAAACCACGCACGCGATAGTCAACCGTCACGATATCGGACTCGAACTTGTGAATCAGGTAGTTCAGCGCTTTGAGCGGTGAAATCACGCCACAGGTCGACACATCGATGTCCACGCGGAAAGTCGCGATCCCGTCGACCGGGTGAATTTCCGGATAGGTGTGAACCGTGATGTGGCTCTTGTCCAGGTGGGCCAGAATGGTTTCCGGCAATGGGCCTGGCGACTCTTCGATCTGGCTTTCGGTAGGCGTTACCGGTTGCTCGGAGATCAGAATGGTCACACTGGCACCCTGGGGATCGTAATCCTGACGGGCAATGTTCAGGATATTGGCACCAATGATATCGACAACATCGGTCAGAATCCGCGTCAGGCGTTCAGCGTCGTACACACTGTTGATGTACTCGACGTAGGCCTGCTGGTCTTGCGGGGTTTCCGCATAGCAGATGTCATAGATATTGAAGCTCAAGGTCTTTGTCAGGTTATTGAACCCGTGGAGCTTGAGTTTGCTTTTCACCGTTAAAAACTCTCTATATGTGTGCGGCGCCAGCCGCGTGATCAAGCATGCCCGTCAGATGAGCGGCGCTCAGCTGCGTAGGACGGTTAACACCTCTTCGCGTTGGCGATTTTGGTTGTCTGTTCTGGCGCAGCAGCAGAAAACCAATGCATGCTGCGCCTGAAAAAGTCGCGCATTATGCAGACGTCGGAAGCCGTCTGCCAGAGTGTGCGCCGTTTTTATGATCGTTGGATGTCTGGATCAGCCCAGTTCGACAATTTCATAGTCGTGGGTGATCTCTACACCGGCATTACCCAGCATGATCGACGCTGAACAATACTTCTCGGCCGAAAGCTCGATGGCACGCTTGACCTGTGCTTCTTTGAGGCCGCGGCCCTTGACGACAAAGTGCAGGTGGATCTTGGTGAAAACCTTGGGATCTTCGCTTGCACGCTCGGCTTCAAGAAAGGCTTCGCAGCTTTCGACTGGCTGACGGGACTTCTTGAGAATGCTGACAACGTCGAAGTTGCTGCAACCGCCCAGACCGATCAGCACCATCTCCATCGGGCGTACGCCCAGATTGCGACCGCCGCTTTCAGGCGGGCCGTCCATTACCACTACATGACCGCTACCGGACTCGCCGAGGAACATGGCTTCGCCAGCCCATTGGATGCGTGCCTTCATCGCCAGACTCCACTGCTAAAAAAAGGGGGGCCAGCTTAGCACAGGCCCGGGAATCCACTGGAGCAGCCTCTGAAAATGCTTTTTGCGGCCAATATGTAGGAAAGCTCCCAAATGGTTTCAAACCCTCGTCGAAAAGCTGGCGAGAATGCCAGTGCAGCCGATACCTATGAGAGTGCCATTTGGCGAAGAATCTTTTTTCGGAATACACGCATGGTCGCAATCTCAGTGGTACCCAAAATAAAGAGTCTCGAAAAGCTTCTCCCCCATGCCCAACGTCGTCGCTGCGCCGCCAAGAGCAATATCATCTGCGCTGGCGAGAAGTCCGAGTCGTTGTTCATCATTCTCAAGGGCTCGGTAACGATCCTGATCGAGGACGACGAAGGTCGGGAGATGATCGTCGCGTATCTCAACAGCGGGGATTTCTTCGGTGAACTGGGCTTGTTCGAGCAGACCGGCCATGAAACCGTGCGCAGTGCGTGGGTTCGCGCCAAGACTGAATGCGAAGTGGCCGAGATCTCTTATTGCAAGTTCCGCGAGCTGACGCACCAGGAACCGGAAATTCTCTATGCTCTGGGCGCCCAGATGGCTGATCGCCTGCGCAATACGACGCGCAAGGTCGGTGATCTGGCTTTCCTCGACGTGACCGGACGAGTGGCCCGCACGCTGCTGGACCTGTGTCGGCAACCGGATGCCATGACTCATCCCGACGGCATGCAGATCAAGGTGACCCGCCAGGAGATCGGACGTATCGTGGGTTGCTCGAGGGAAATGGTCGGGCGCGTGCTCAAGGCCCTGGAAGAACAGCAACTGGTCGACGTCAAAGGCAAGACCATGGTGGTGTTCGGAACCCGTTGAGGCCTGTATCGCTCAGAGCCCGGCCAGCATCTGCCGATAAGACTGGATGAGGCGTTCGAGCACACTGAAGCGGCTCTCGGGAAAGGCTTCATACAGTGCAATATGGCTTTGGGCTCGCACGCGCGCTTCCAGCTCGCACAATTCGTTGAAGCGATTGACTGCAGCCACCATCTGCTGGCGCTCGTTATCCAGCAACAAGGCGCCATGAGCCAGTACCACAGGACGTGTTCCACCCTGGCTTTGACGCCAGCGCTGGGCGGTACCGACCATCTTGCGGCCATCGAGGTTGACGTTGAAACGGCCGTCGCAGAATGCACCGTCCACTTCCCCCAACGAAGCCTGGCCACCCAATTCAGTCAACAGATCCAGAATCGGCTGACACAAGCGTCGGTAGGCGATTTCTATTCTGTCCCGATCGGCGTCCGTACCGGGTTGCGCATAAACCAGAGCAATGTTCACGGTGGCAGAAGACTGCGGCACCGGTTCACCACCCGTTTCACGCAGCAGGACAGGCCAGCCGCTGTCTGCAAGGGTTTCACTGGCTTCGGTAAAGCCCGGCAGGCGACTCATCCGGCGTGGCATGACCAGCGCCTGATCGTTGGGACGCCAGAACAGCAGCCCATGATCCGCATCACCGGCACACACCGAAGCCAGCAGGTCCTGTTCGGCCTGCAGGCCTTTCTCGATGCAGATGTCGACTACCGGCATGATCTAAGGCTCAATCGAGAGCCGACCCACTGACCGGCACGCCACGCTCCGGGAAAAACAGCCGCTGCAACTCCGCTCCCGGCTGCTCGGCGCGCATGAAGGCCTCGCCCACCAGGAACGAGTACACATCGCTGATTTCCATCAGCTCGACGTCGGCCCGGTTGAGGATGCCGCTCTCGGTAATGACCAGACGATCACGAGGAATGCGCGGCAGCAGATCCAGCGTGGTTTCCAGGCTCACCTCGAAGGTATGCAGGTTGCGGTTATTGACACCGACCAGCGGGGTATCGAGGGTTTTCAGGGCGCGCTCCAGCTCATCGCCATCATGAACTTCAACCAGAACGTCCAGACCCACACCTTTGGCAACCGCGGCCAATTCGGCCATTTTCACGTCATCCAGCGCCGCCACGATCAAGAGGATGCAATCGGCACCCAGAGCACGGGCTTCGATGACCTGATACGGATCGATCATGAAGTCCTTGCGGATCACCGGCAGCTTGCAGGCCGCACGGGCTTCCTGCAGATAGGCGTCGGCGCCCTGGAAGAAATCGATATCGGTCAGGACCGACAGGCAGGTCGCACCGCCGGCCTGATAGCTTCTGGCGATCTCGGCAGGCTGAAAGTCTTCCCGGATCACGCCCTTGCTCGGCGAGGCCTTCTTGATCTCGGCAATTACTGCCGGATGCTTGCTTCTGGCCTGCTCGATCAAGGCATTGGCAAAGCCGCGAGGCGCGTCGGCCACCGCAGCCTGTCGCTCCAGCTCTGCCAGGGTCACAATGGCACGACGAGCAGCCACTTCCTCAGCTTTACGGGCGAGAATTTTTTCCAGTACGGTTGGCACACTCATCCTTCATTCTCCTGCTTGAATACCGCCGTGAAAGCACCCAATTCGTCCAGCTTCTCCCGGGCCAGGCCGGTATGCAGAGAATCGTGTGCCAGTTCTACGCCTTCTTTGAGGCTGGTGGCATGATCAGCAGCGTAGAGCGCCGCACCGGCATTGAGCACGATCATTTCCGCGGCCTTCTGGCCATTTTCAGTCTTGCGACGCCCAAGGGCGTCCCGAATCAGCTCAAGAGAGGCTGCCGGGCTTTCGACCGCCAGACCATACAGGCTCTGGCTTTTCATGCCCAGGTCTTCGGGTTGTACCGAGTATTCGGTGATTTCGCCGTTCTTCAGCTCAGCGACAAAAGTCGGTGCCGCAAGGCTGAACTCGTCCAGGCCATCCTGGGAATGCACCACCAGCACATGCTTGCTGCCCAGGCGAGACAGGACTTCCGCCAGCGGGCGACACAGCGCCTGATTGAACACGCCCACCACTTGATGACGAACGCCAGCCGGATTCGTAAGCGGGCCGAGCATATTGAACAGGGTGCGCAGCCCCAGGTCACGCCGAGGGCCGGCGGCATGTTTCATAGCACTGTGATGAGACTGGGCGAACATGAAGCCGATACCCACGCTGTCGATGCAACGTGCAACCTGGACCGGATCGAGGTTCAGGTAAACACCCGCAGCTTCCAGCAGGTCGGCACTGCCGCTCTTGCCTGAAACGGCACGGTTACCGTGTTTGGCCACCGTACACCCCGCCGCCGAAACCACGAACGCCGAAGCCGTGGAGACGTTGAAGATGTTGGCGCCATCACCACCGGTGCCGACGATATCCACAACCTTGTCCAGAGACTGCAGTTCGACCTTGTTTGCCAGCTCGCGCATGACCGAGACAGCACCGACGATTTCATCGATGCTCTCGCTTTTCATGCGCATCCCCATCAGAAAGGCGCCGATCTGCGCTTCGCTGCATTGGCCTGTCATGATTTCACGCATGACATCGCGCATCTCGTCTGTGCTCAGATCCAGATGATTGACGACGCGGTTGAGCGCCGTCTTGATATTCATGGGTGAACTCACGATAGGTTCTCCTGACGAATGCCGCCGGTCTGCTTGAGGAAGTTGGCGAACAGCTCGTGTCCCTGCTCTGTCAGGATCGATTCGGGGTGAAATTGCACCCCTTCGATATTCAGCGTCTTGTGGCGAAGCCCCATGATCTCGTCCACCGAACCATCTTCCAGCGCGGTCCAGGCGGTGACCTCAAGGCAATCAGGCAGAGTGTCGAGCTTGACCACCAGCGAATGGTAACGGGTCACGACCAGCGGGTGGTTCAAGCCATTGAACACGCCCTTGTCCTCATGGACGACAGGACTGGTCTTGCCGTGCATGACCTGACGGGCGCGCACCACGTCACCACCGAACGCCTGACCAATGGACTGATGCCCCAGGCAGACACCCAGAATCGGCAGTTTGCCCGCGAAGTGAGTGATCACCTCAAGCGAGACACCGGCTTCGTTAGGCGTGCAAGGGCCGGGGGAAACGACAATGCGCTCCGGGTTCAAGGCTTCGATCTGAGCAATGGTCAACTCATCGTTACGAATCACTTTAACGTCGGCACCCAGTTCACCGAGGTACTGCACGACGTTATAGGTAAAGGAGTCGTAGTTATCGATCATCAGCAGCATGTTGCTATCAACCTTTTGAATTTACTGACTTTATTCAGCCTTCCGAATTCTGGCCCGCTTGCGTATGCACCCAAGGTCCGGCACGTGACCTGGCGCAATACATCAGGGGGATCGAAGGCATACAGGTAAAGGTCCGGGCAGGCCGGAAAAGAAATAGTCAGGCGCGCCAACGCCAACGGGCGTGGGCCTTGATAACGCGCATCAAGAGTTTGCTGACAATCGTCACGGGAGGCGTCTCATCTAAACGTTTCGGGACATTAACTTACCGAATCACACGGCGCAATATGATTGTGCCGGGTAAATCAGGCCATGTATCCGATCAGATGACTTTTGGAGGGGCAGATCAGTGTCTGCGGGTACGGAAGGGGGAATGTGGAAGTGGGAGGCGGCTTGCCGACTCCCACAGTGACTGAACACTCACATCGGGAAATCAACGGGCTATCTCGCGCACATAGGCCTGACAAGCCTTGAGCGCAATCAGTCCCTGATCTCCGTCGTCGGTGATGGCGACAACTCGTTGAGCAGCCGTCGGGTCAAGTTCGGCTCGCGTGGCTCCATGAACCAGGCTGCCGGAGGAGGCAACGGCTGACTTTCCAGCGCCACCGGCTGGAGCGGCGAGGAGGACTGACAACCGCAAATCAGAGGTAGCCAGGCGACTACGCAACTGAGCCTGAAGTTTCTGTGCATCGCTCAATTCCTTGTAGTGAGTTGCATCGTTGGTTTGCAGGCGGGCCTCCATGTCCCGCCGCAGTTTCTGCTGAGCTTCCTGCCAGGCGATGACCGCCCTGGAAGCAAGCTCGCGTTCACGCAGATGAATCCCGGCCTGTTCGGCCAATTGCCGACCATAACTGTGCGCCTGCCATTGCCACGCAGTCCAAAAGCCAAGCCCCAGGCCACACAACATCGCCAGGACCACAGAGCGCAGATCCAGAGTCGTCATGACAACACCTTCAAAGCGCGTTGATACAAGGCTTCGCGATCCGCAAGACCATGGGTGCCGCCATTGATGCGCCTGGTGATCAACAGGAAATCCCCCTTGTCAGCCAAAGCATTCAGCCTTGCCCGATCCCAGAACCAGGCAGCGGACATGGCGGCATGCTCCGGTTGCTCGAGCAACTCGGGGCGATTGAGCAGATCCAGCCCCAGCGCCTCACCACAGGCGACATAGTTCGCCCGGCCCGTCACCTGAATAAGCCCCCGTCCACGATAGAACTGACCATCATCATCGTCTTCAGGCGTATTACCCAGGCGCAACGCCAGTTGCCCCGTGTCGTACCGCTTCAGGTAATCGTCACTTCCCAGCTCACGGACATACCGCAACTGGCCGGATTCGTGACCGATCTGTGCGATGAAAGCCGATACCTGCAACCGGGTGAGGATGCTGTATCGGGTCATTGCGGCATTGAGCGCGGAAATGAAAACGCCGGCTTTAGAGCCGGCGTTGGGGAGGATTTGCAGGAGCTGTTGTTGTGTTATGGGCATGTAACCTCCATCAACCATCCTTTGATGGCATAGCAAGACGCCCCTCACAACCAAGCGCATATGGAAACTGCGCAGAAGTTTGACCATGAGGGATAGCCATGCCAGAGACACTAAAGAAAACGCCCCGTCAGTGCGGGGCGTTCAGTTGGTTTCGAGCCAGGTCGGGGCGGTTGGGCGGAATAGAATATCGGGAAACTCCTGAGTCTGCGGCCAATCGCGCAAGGACTGGATATAAACCAGAAGCGCGGTGAATTGCTCCGCCTCCAGAGTCGTCGACAGATTCAACTCCAGTTGATCCCTGTGACGATCTCTTACACCAGATGCAGCCGAAAGCACCTGATCCCGCCACGCACGCTCTTTGTTCGCCAGTTGTTCGGCAGTCAAACCAGGGGGATTAACTGCCACAGGAAATCCGTCGGCATCAGCAGCAATAATCTTTCCAGCCGCATTCGCTGCCCGGAGCTCAACATGCTGCGCATCAGTAATTTCTTTGCAGTCCTTACCGACTGGCTGCATGCCTGACAGATAGAACCCGCCAGTTTCAGCGCAATAAAAAATAGCCATGATTATTTTCCTATACCTATAACGAAGACGTCCCGAAGAGTTGTAAAAACCAAACCATTATCTTGTCGATCAAGAATAACGCTGGTTTTAGTGAGGTTCCGATATTGCGGGGTAATGTCATCATCAACGCGCTCAAGAGATGAATGCACAGCACCGGCAATGCCATAACATGCATCCGGCCAGGCCAGAGGCCAAGTCAGCGTAGAAAAGGTATCGGGAGCCAAAGTCGCCCGGCCATACTGGATCAGCAAACCGCCCAGCCAAGTCGGAAACAAGACATAACCACTTGCAGGTGTGAAGCTCATTGCGAAGCCGAAACGCAGCTTTTTTGGAGTTACAACTGGGGCGTCATCCACACCGGCATTCACCTCGGCCTGAGTCGCGATCCTGCCCAATCCCCAATTGATTTCCGTGGCCTGTACCGCAAGCGCCTTTAGTGCAGCGATATCGATATTTCCCTGATTGGTCGGCGCATTCCAGGCTTTGATGCACCACATGACTGCCAGGTTGCGTGGACGTGTTTCAGTAGATGTCCTTGCTACCGTTGAAGCGTCAAAGAAAATAGTGTCGCTTCGAGCTGAAGTATTAGCATCACGAGTGATCGTATTAGCCTCTCCCCCCCAACCGAATGAGACAGACATCGCTCCGCTAGCTCCCCCCAGAGCCCCAGTACCTGCTGAGGTACCGCCACGAAGACCAAGAACGGCAGTGATATTCTGTAAGGCGTCAAGCTGAGAACTGCCTAAGGCCCGATTTGCATCCACACCCCGCCCATGATCCCACCCTCGCAGAAACTCACCACGCGATTCAGGAAGACGGAAGTAACCCGCAGGATCACCTGCCTTGTTGTAGCTAGTGCCCAGATAAGCAGCCAGATCAGGATAAGCAGCAATACTCTGCAGGCTACCATCGACTTCAAGATACCCAGGCGGAATAGCTGCCTTTGGAAACGGCACCATCATTCCGACAGGAACCACGTTGTTACTTTTCAACAAGGCATCCATTTCTTCCTTGCTGTAAACGCGATTCTTGGTATACGCATCGTTCTGAACGATATAACGAATAGCCTCCAGCAACTGATCCACATCCTCCTCTTTCGGATCGATCTGGGCAGCCCGGATAACAGCTAGCAATTCATCGGTTACTGCGTTCCCCCAACTGGCGGAAATCAGAGATCCCGGCGCGCCGGAAACAGTATTTTCATCAACAAACTTTCCATTCACCAGCCCGACGCTGGGGACACTTTTTGGATAGTCCACGTTATTACTCCTCAGTTGAAATTAATGAATACTGCGGTGTGTGCAGGTGCCGCCCGACGGATCAAACATTCGATAGCCGTCCCCGGATTCACGCCGAAGCGTTCGCCCCAATAGCTCGCACCAAAGCGGCGACCCAGTCGCTTGCGGCCACCTGTGTTCAACACCCACATGAACTGCGCATTCCAGGTCCCGAAATGCGCCTTGCCGAAACAAGAACGCCCCATACGGGGCGCTCGATATTCAGTGACGGTGGCGTTGGGATAGCCCTGGCTGATGGCAATGTCGACGTAGAACGCGGGGTTCTGCCCTCCTACGGCTACCAGCCGTTGTCGCACCGACAGGCGCCGGTCCTCGAACAAGGGGCTCAGGCCCAGACATGGATCGGGCAGGTTCATGACCCGCTCCCAGTCTGGAACCAGTTCACTGATACCCGTGGGGTCCATCTCGTTGAGCAGATCAAAGGCCCGGCCATCGATACGGGCAAACTCCCGGGATAACCCCGTGATCACCTGTTGCAACTCGGGAACCCGCTCAGGGTCCCAGGCCGGCCCTGATGGCAGCAGAGCCTGAAGTTGCTCGGCATACTGGCTGGCAGTTCTCAGGACGCCCATAGAATCCCCCCGAATGTCAGCAGCTCATTGGAAGCGGCTTCCACATTGGCGACAGGGGACGTCAATACATGATCCGTTTCCCCCGTCGCGCCGCTTATAGACTCGGCGATATGGGTCAACAGCAGCGTCTCGCCAAGCCCGGCCTCACGGTTATGAAGATCCATCAGTTGCGCCTGAACAGCGGCACGTACGGCAGAAGTATCCGGCGTGAGCCTGATCGTGTAGACGACCGGTTTCTGTACCGGTGCCAGCACATACAGCTCAGCCGTGACCGGACGTAGCGGTTCGATGTAAGCCGCTACCTGCGCAAGCTGTTCGTCGTCGGGAACCGGGGTGGCGTCATTGTCGCGCATGATGAAAACCGCCACAGTGCCAGGCCCCATATAACGGCGCACACACCAGGCACGGGTCACGCCCGCCACTTCCAGCGCCCAGGTGACGTAGTCATCCTGATTGCCTCCGTGGGGAATCACTCGATATGAGCGAACCACACGAGCACGCAATGACTCGATACTTTCCTGGGCAACACCGCCGGTCAGGCCGTCCGCCAGCACAGTGAAGCTACTGTCGATCCCTTCAATGGGCTGCACGGCGGTCATGACCAGCCCGGCATCGGCGTTCCCCAGAATGCCTGCATCCACGGCTTCGACCGTGGTCACGTTATTGCCCGCCACGGTGGTTACACCTTGGGTAACCCGATAGGTTCGACCATCGCTGAACTGCAGCACAGTGTCGGCATCCAGCACTGCACCCGCAGCAGCCATGAAGCGCACCGAGCCGCTGGCCGGTTGCGCAGCATTACGGGGTTGTCGGAGCCTGAGGATGGCTTGACGCTCCAGGGTTTCGTCATCGGCCGTGTCAGGCAGGATCTGGTCGGCGATCCAGCGCTGATAGCCATAGAGCCCATAGGCAGCACCGCTGTGAGCGCGAGACAACACTCGGGCATCGGATTGCCGGAGCGCTTCATCAGCCAGGTCAACCTGTGTACGGCTGATCAGCGCAGGCAATGTAGGAGTTTCAAACGGCATAGATCACCTGCCACTGTTCGGATGGGTTGAAGCGCACGCTCTGGCCGTTTGAGACGACCAGCACGACGCCGAGATTCAAGCGATTGTTCTGCACCCGCTCGGTGAGGATTTCGATGTCCTGCACATGGCCGTCTTCGATCAGCCAGAGAAGCGCTTCGCGAGCGTAGAACTCGGCATCCCGTTGCGTCTGTGCGGTGAGTTTCACTCGCCGCAACAACCACAGGCGCGAGCCGATACGATCATCCGTCACTGCCGGATAGGTATCGCCCCACCAGCCATAACGCTCGTCATCACCGATCTGGTCATCCGGCCCGGCTCGACGCCAGGTGAACAGGCTGATGATGACCGAGCGCAACAACGAAGCTTCAAGAGAGCCTGCGATAATCATCAGGCACCTCCCACGGGTGGCCCGCTCTGGCCGTTGCCGCCTTGAACGCCGCTGTGCGTATGGCTGATCTGGCTGATGCCACCCGCGACCTGATCGCCTTGGGAAACGATCTTTCCGGTCTGGGTGATCTGGGGCGTTTCAAAGTTCACCGCCACGGTGGCCTTGACGTTCAACGTGTTGGTTTCGATGTCGATGACCTTGCCGCGCTTGAGGTGAATCTTGTCCCCCTCGTCGGTGTAGATCGCCACCTCACCCGACTCCAGAGCCTTGAGGCGATAGCGACGATCCGCGACAACCAGCAGCAGCCCGTGGGACCGGTCACCGCCGATAAACGCTGCAATGCCTTCGGCGCCAGGCAAAGGGTTGCAGGTGAAACCGTAGGGCTCGAAGTGCTCCATATCGTCCTTGATTTCACCTGCGGTCAGGTGCATTTGCAGCGCCTGCATCTTGCTGGTCGCCCTGGCGAGCACAACCGTGCCCCGCGCCAGCATGCGATTGAGTATGCTCATTAGGGTTTTTCCTTTTCGGGGGAGGACAACGTAGCGTTGCCGCTCTCTACTTTTTGCCAGTCTTGTGCGGGTCGTCGGGTTCGGCGTCGAACATTTCAGGAGGGCCGACCACAAGGGTCGTCAGCGTTCCTTTCTCGTCGAGGCTGTACGTGATTTGCGAGATCAACATGTCCTGATCGAACCCGATCACCCGATCCACGACTCGCACCAGCGTGTTGTGACGCCAGAGATCGCCATTGGTCTGCCGCCATCCTTGCACCTTGTAGGTCGTGACCTGCGCCTTGCCCATGCGATTGCTGCGCTCCCAGTTCGCGCGGCTCTGGGCAAGCTCGGGAGTCACAGGTGACGACTCATGGATGACCAGGACGCGCTTGCGATTGGCCCTGTCATCGAGAGCCTGCGCCGACACTTCGCTGGCTTGCTTGCCATACGTCTTGTCATTGCCTGCCCGTTGTCCGATCACCCGGTACTCGGAAAAAGTGCCGGAGAAATCGAGAGGCGCCGACGCAGAAAGGATGTTCTGCCCCAGCTCCAGCCGATCCACTGCCCGTCCCTTACTGCCAGGCCTGGCCAGCACCAGACGCCCCTGCTCATCGTCGGTAGAGAAAATGCGAAACTTCGTCAGGATCCGGTCAATGGACTTGAACACCGTTTCAGCAGGTTCAATGGTGTGGTCGGAAATCTTGCCGGTTTCAGCGATTTCACTCACCACGCCCACCTCGTAAGGAGCAACAAGCGCCTGAATGATGCTGAGCGCCCCTTGGCCCTTCCACTGACCGGGTTTGTTGATCACCGTGCAATCGACAAGATCGGCCGTCAGAGAGCGCCCGGAAATACTCAGGGTGATCGTCTTGTCGTCATAGCTGATGGGTGTCGCAAAAACCCAGCCCGTCAGGATCAGATCCCCCCCGATACGAACCTCGCATTTGTCGCCTTGCCCGATAGGCCGGGTGATGTTCTGTCCAGGCCACTGCCAGGTAATGCCCATCGTGAAACTGCGGGCCTGACGCTCGATGCCGGCAGAGATCGAAATGGTTTTCCAGCCACCGTAATCCATACCACCCACCGACAAGGTGACCGTATTTTCCTTCTCCATGGGGTTACTCCTGCGCGACTTTCAGAGTGCCTGGCGGCAGGAAGCCTGGATGCTGGACACGGTTACGCTGCACAACCTCGGTCAGGCGGGTAGCATCGCCGAAGCGGCGATAAGCCAGCACCAGCGCAGGCAGCGGCTCGGCCACCTTGATGTCGACCAGTCGTACCCCGGAAGCAGCCACCGCGTTCAGATGACGGATCAAGGCCTGGCGCAATGTGTTGAGCGCCAGGTAATGCTCAGGGTCCGCTTTCAGCGAGGCTTCCCAGATGGCCGAACTGAGGGTGTCCCGCAACTCGATCACATCATCGGCAACAGGCACCTGCGCACGATCGACCGGCATTACCACTTGATGCTCCAGTGACGGCGTGGCAATGATCGGTACCGCAGCAGTGGCAACCGGCATGCTCGCCACAACCCTGGCAACCTTGACCAGCAAAGCATCCTGAACCAGATTGGCAGTTGCCTGGGCCGTGGAGCCGGTATCAAGACCGCCGCCCTGATTGACCAGATTGATACTGGCAATGGACTCGGCCTGCTGCGTGGCATCGGAAATCGTCGCCCTGTAATTGACGGACGAACCGTTGCTGCTCGCGCTCCCGCTGGTAGCTGTTCCGGCATTTGTGCCAGTGCCTGAACCTGACCCTGTGCTCGCATTGAAGCTTGCACTTGAGCCGGCACGGCTACTGTTGCCGCTACTGCTGTCCCCATCAAAGCTGGCAAAGAAACTGGAGAACATTGTGCTCAACGTCAGGGGCGCATTGACCAGCGAATGAACCAGGCTGGTCACATCCGAGTAGATCGTCATGAAGGGGGTAAACTGCCGCTGAATCACGGCAAAGATTCCCGACAACGTACTGCGCAGCGCCTGGATATTGATGCGCACTGCGTCCACCACAGACATGACCGCCTTGTAACGCTTGAGCGCCGAAGCCAGCAACCCGTCTGATGCCTGCACGAGCTGTCGCCGGGTATTGACCGTTGAAGTCGGAAAGCGCAGCGGCTGATCCGGATAAAACTTCAACGACAGTCTGACGACGCCGCCTTCAGTCCGGTTGTGCTTCAGGATGCAACCGCCAACCTGCACCTGCATGCGTCCAAGCCACGGGTGGACAAGCTCACCCGCCCCATTGACTTCAAGAGCTTCCAGCAATCTGTCACGACGCTCGAAACAGTCATCGCCAACCAGGAAGGCCTCCATCGTATAGATTTGGGATTCCTTGCCCAGCGACTCGAAATAAGGCTCGTCGCGTTGTGGAAACTCGTGAAGCTGACCTTTACGACCGACCGGAACAGAATCCGTATCGACAAAGAAACCAATACCCCGGAAAGAAGCGGGCATCAGCCTGTCACGCCATGTAGTCATATCCTGCGCCTCCGATTGTTCGGTAGCCAACGCTTGGCGAGATCGTCAAGCCTGGCTGATTGGTCCTCACCTCTTCCGGGCGCATGCCCGCCGGTGCATTGTCAAAACGGATGTTGAGCTCACCTTCAAGACGCCGATTAGCAGCTGCTCCTTGCAGAAGCAGGCTGCCGGGTTCAGGCAGCCCTGGAGGAGCCAGCAGTTGGCTGGTCGATGGCACGCCCGTCGCAGCGTTGAGACGTTGTTGATTCAGCTGACTGGTGTCGACGGCATCTGCCATCAGCAACGCGCCAGTACCGCCACCAGGCCCGGCATTGCGAAGCCTTTGTGCTTCGGCAAACTCATTGAGTTTTTTGCTAGTGCCTTTGAGAATCCCTTCCTCCCCAAAGCCGAAAAAGCTCAATACCGAGTCGATGCCCGACCGCACATCCGTCCACAGATCCGTGAACCAGCTTCTGATCGGCTCCCAATGCTTGATGATGATCCCCAGGGGTGACCACTCGAACATGGTTTTCAGCACATCGCCGATGACAAGCGCTGCGGCCTTGATCCCATCCCACAGGCCGCCGTAAAACTCGCTGACCGGTTGCCAGTTCACTGCAATCAACCTCAACGGCGACCAGTCGAACAGGGTTTTCAGAAAATCCAGAACCGGCGTGGATAACGCCACAATCACGCCCCAGAGCGCTGAAAAAACATCGGCCAATGGCTGCCAGTTGGCCACGATCATGCCCAGTGGCGTCCAGTCGAACGCAGCCTTGAGCCAGTCCCAGGCCACACTGGCCGCTCCTTTGATCGACTCCCAGACGGCCGCAAAAAACGGTGCGACGGAAGACCAGTTGGCAATAAGCGCGCCCGCAGCCAGAGCAATAGCGCGCACAGCGATTCCCACCGGCGACAAGCCGATCACCATGCTGAACAGTCGAGCTGCATTGGTCGCGGCCAGCACGGCCACTTGCAACACGCCAAAGCCAATCGCAGCGCCTACAACGCCTTTGATGACCTCAGGGTGTTCGGCCGCCAATGCAGCGACCATGGAAATCATGGGACCGATGACGGCGATTGCATCGTTTATCGCAGGCAGGAAAATGCCGCCGATATTGGTGCCAAGCCGGTCCATACGGTTTTGCATCTGCTGAATGGCAACCGCCGTGGTGCGCGAGTTGTCGGCGAATTCCTGCTCGATCGAGCCCGCGGATTTAGCGCCCTCTGCAACCTTGCCAAAGTTGGCCTTCAGATCATCGAGGTTCTTCAACAACGGCGTTATGGCGCCCAGTGATTCGGCACCGAACAACTGCGAAACCACATCGTTCTGCTTGGCTGGATCCACCTGGGACAAGGTGCTCAAAACCTTCTCGATAGTCCCGGAAGGGTCCGTCTGCATGCCCTTGCTCAGTTGATCGAGATCAAGCTGCAAGTCCTTGAAAGCACCGGCTTTCGCTGGCCCGCCTTCGGTCAGGGTTTTCATGAGGCTCTTGACGCCCTTGGTCGCCACATCAGCCGGCACATCCATGCCCGCCAACGTGGCACCCATGGCCGCGACTTCACCACTGGCCTTCCCTGCCACAGCACCCAACGGCGCCATCGCAGTGACCATGGTTGCAATCTCTTTCTCCAGATCATTACCGCCCAGGGTATTGATCTGCTCGGCAAGCTTTTGGACTTCAGGCTGCGAGAGGCTAAGCGAAGATCGCCACTTGCCCATCATCTCGCCCGACTCAGCACCCGTCTGGCCAAAGGCAACGCCCATCTTCACGGCGTCTTCGGCAAAGCCTTTCAACTCGGCACGCGGCACGCTGGCCTTGGCGCCTGTTGCCACGATTGCCGCAATTCCATTGGCGGTTTCCGGGAGCCGTTCGCTCATGTCCAGAATATCGGTGCCCATTTGCTGGAATTGCTGCGGTGTCTCGAAAGCCACGACCTTTTTCACATTGGCCATGGATGTTTCAAAACCGATTGCTGCCTTTACTCCGGCAATCAAGGGGCCCGTCAGGGCATTCCCCTCGATCACGCCTGCAATGTTGATGTTCCCCAAACCGGACCCTTCGAGCCCGGTTTTGAAAGCGTCAACATTCTTGCGCATGTTAGCCAGAGTAGGAGACAGCTCATCGACGCCTTTAAAAAGCGCTTCAAGCCTGGATGGATTTGCCATCACTCCCCCTGCAGGATCTGATTGATACGCTGCGACTGCAAAATCGACTCGGTGATGATGTCCAGTTCCCTGGACATCATCAGTTCGGGATCAACTTTCCAGAAGTACGCGAGGTCGTAGACGACGGCTATCAGGCCTTGGAGGTCCCTGATGCCGCTGCCATGAAAAAACTCGCGACCTTCCAGCTCAGCTTGTTGATATCGGAAAGGTCCAGTTGATCGACCGAGGACGGAGGAATGCCTGCGCAGACCGCGATGTACTTCGCAGCAACGTCAAGGTCGAGCGACACGTCTTCGTGCTTGTCGATCTTGTAAGGCAGCGCCTTGATCGCTCGTGCTTCCTGCGCCGTAGGACGACGGAAAGTCAGTTGCGAAAGGGATTCCCCGTGAGCCTCGACCGGGCTCGCCAGTACGATGACTTCACTCATTGCCAGCTCCCCTGGTTACCGTCGAACTTCAGCTCGATGGTGCCTTCCTCGCCCTTGCTGCCCGGCTCATCGACCAGGTACGCACCCGACAGGACGTAGACCTTGCCGTTCTTGAATTCACAGGTGATGGTCATGTCCACACCGGTGGTGAGCGCTTTCAAGGGAAAGTCCGGGGTGTGCAGCGCAGTGAGTTTCAACCACGGCGCCTTGTCGGTTTCCTTGAAATAACCCGGCAAGACGGTCTCGCGCTTGATGTTCATCAGCGGGGCTTCAACACCGCCGCTGATGGTCAATTGAGTGCCGTCGACCTTGATGTAGCAAGTACCAGCTACTTTCTGACCCATGTTTTATATCTCCAGAATGAAAAAACCCGCACAAGGCGGGTTTGAATGTTGAGGTTGAATTTAAGCCGCAGCGTCGTACTGCAGGCGGAACTGATTGAGCAGGGCGAACACACGCAGACCGTTGATGTAGTCCGGTGGGAACATCACGTTGATACGGCTCGGGTCCTGGCTGTCGCGTTCGACGATCAGATACTCTGCGAACAGTTCTGCGTTTTCCACATGGCCTTCTTCTTCAAGCCTGGCGTACTGAGCGATCAGCTCACCACGAATGGTGACTGGCGTGACGATCGGCTGGCCGGCACCGAAACGGGTACCGTCGTTGGCCAGTTTGTGGCGGCCATACTTGCTGGTGATCACGCTTTGCAGACGGCGAATGATGAACGCCGACTGGTGCAGGGTTTCGCTGTCCAGGTACGAGTTGTCCGCCTGACCGTAGGCGTTCTTCTGGTACGTGGTGATCGAACGCTGAATGCGCACGTAACCGCCTTCGTAGTAAGCGGTAGCGATACCGTAACGCAGCAGCGACTCGCGCTCAGTGAGCGTGAAGCGGGCACTGGCAGGCGCCGGGTCCAGGCCAGGCAGGGTGCCGGTCTGGGTCGGACGACTGGCGTCGGCCGAGATGAACACGGCAGTACGCGCAGCCAGCGCTGCAGCCTGCACCCACACCGGCTGTGGCACACCGATTTCGACACCCTGGATCGTGACATGCTGATCGTTACGCAGCTGACCTGCGGCGACCAGCGTACCGACCGTACCGCGCTTGGCGCTGTAGACGTGGCCATAGAGTTGCTTGGCCCAGCTCCAGCGACCGGTGCTGTCATCCATTGCTGCCTTCCAGGCATCCAGCGTGTTGGTATCGGTCCATGGCACGCACAGGAACTCGAAAGGCTCATCGCCCAGCGCGGCCAGTGCAGCCACCTGATCGGGAGTGCCGACACCGCCGGTCAGGGCAGTGGCAACAACGGCCAGACCGGCTGGAGTCACCTCGCCATTGGTTTTACCCAGGCGATTGAATTCCAGCTGGATGTCGTTACCGCTCTCACCTGTCCATTTGACGGACAGGGTCACAACACCCGCCTCGACCTCGGCCTTGATCGGCAGGTCCGGCGTAGCATTGATCTTTACCGACAACGCCGTGGCCGCCTGGGCAGCGGTCGCGCCATTGACGACGCTAGCCTGCACCCGTACGCCACCGACGTACAGGTTCAGCAGACCGGATTCGGTGACAGTGCCTGTAAACGTGAGGGTGGCGCTGGCCTTGGAGCCGACCGTGTTGAGCAGCGGCAGGCACCAGACTTCACCGGTCGGATCGGCCTTGCGCCAGGTTTCGTACATCGAGGCCAGCATGGAACCCTGGCCGCCGATGTTCTTGGCCAGCGATACACTGGGCACCAGTACCAGCGAACCGATTTCAGGACCGGTTGCATCGTCGTTGACCTGGGCAACGATCAGACGGCGCATGCTGGCCGATGCGCTGTTGGCGGCAGAATTGTCCATTTCCGCATAGAACAGCGGAACACGAACATCGGATGGAATGTTATTGAAACTGATAGCCATTGTTTGGCTTCCTCTTGATTACGCCGTGACGGCCTTGATGGTTGGGGATTGCTCGGTTGCAGTGGTGACATCGCCGTCGTTGTAGCGGCGCTGCCACCATGCGTTGAATCGGACTTCACGACCTTCGGCCGGCAACAGGTCGCCAGCCTCCGGATCAGGTACAACCCGGCCAGCGACCGGGATCACAGTGATGCGTTGAGTCATGGTGTTACGTCTCCTGAGAACTTCATTTCGATACGTCCATCGGGGCCGGGAGATTTCAGATTCGGATCTGCCGGATCGATACAGTCCATGTCGAAAGTCGCGCCGGTGAAACCCGGCAGACCATCCAGAAAAGCCTCGTGCCAGGTTTCGGCAGGCTGATCGGATGTATTGCGGCCCAGTTGAAACTGCGCCGAGAAACCAAAGCGCCACGCCACTTGCGAGGCATTGACCTGCAACAGCCCGCCGCCCGTGTACTCCAGCGGCTCGTAGTCGCTGCCGGCGCTCCAGCCCACCAGCGCACGCCATATCTCGGCGCGAATGGCATGCAGTTGCTCGCTTGCGTCCTGGCCGCGTTCATCACTGCCAGAGAGCACGACCACCACATCAATCCGGTCGGTGATGTTCTGGCGGATCGCGTTATTCAGGTCGTTGGCCGTCGCCGCATCGCCCGTGGCAATCACGTAGGCCGAGGGGGAAGCGAGCGCAGTGCTGTTCATGACAGCGTTCCAGTAAATGCCGGCGCTGATTCGTCCGGCAAAGGTCGGGCATGTCGCCTGCAGATGAGCAACAATCGGGGTTATCTTCATGAGTGAATCCAGAGGTGTCGGAGATCGATAGGGTTACTGTCTGGCCTTGCTCAGGGCAGCATCGGCCTTGTCAGCCGCACGGCTTGCTGTGTTCGCCGCCTCGGTCGCCGCTGAGGCGGCGCTTTCGGCCTTGTCTACCGCCTGAGTTGCGCTCTCTGCCAGCCTGACAAGACTGATATCGCGCTTACCCATGGCAGCGTCGTATGCCTGGCGTATCTCGGCCAGTTGCTTGGTGTGCTCGAAACTGGCCGACCATTGCCC
This sequence comes from Pseudomonas sp. Irchel 3A18, assembly GCF_900187465.1. Taxonomy (NCBI): domain Bacteria; kingdom Pseudomonadati; phylum Pseudomonadota; class Gammaproteobacteria; order Pseudomonadales; family Pseudomonadaceae; genus Pseudomonas; species Pseudomonas sp. Irchel 3A18. The sequence continues at coordinate 88,026 of NZ_FYDI01000014.1, read as the reverse complement.
GGCCTGAAAGCCCAGTGTCAGGCTCCCAGCCGCCAGCAGAGCAGCGATCACCCAGATCTCCACCCGACGCCACCAGTGGCGGGCGATAAAGTTAATTGCGCATCTGTCCATCCGTGGAGCCTCCTAATTGAGAACGCAGCCGGGCAATTTCGGCACTTTGCGTTGTCACCTTGTCAGTGAGCTGGGCAATCTGGCTGGTAAGGACTTCAACCTTGCCCTCCATCCGGCCCACCGCAGCGGCCAGCTCGTTACGCTCCCTGGCAAACTGGTCAGCTCGGGCTTCAGCTTCCTTGCGAGCCTCACGCTCGGAATCGAGCAATTCATTCAGACGCCGGACGGTGCCGATATCGGCGTTGTCCATTGCCCGGTCGGCGGCGTCTCTGGAAAGAAACTTGCGCAGCCATAAAAAACCACCAAGCAGGATGGTGCCGGTCCCGCCCAGCCAGGTAGCTGTGCCTGGGCCTAGGTCAGTAGGGTCCATCGGTACTCCGGGAATAAAAAAGGCCGCACGAGGCGGCCAGAAGGAACAAGAAAAGAAGCTGGCGGTATGTTGATTTGAAGTGTGTCCCGAGTCGTTGTCCCCAGACGCAAATCGCATATCGTGGTGCCTTTGTACCCCCCTTCGGAAAGGCTGGAAAGGGCCTTTTCGGGGGTGGGTCGAGTTCGACCAGACTTCAACCGGAGTTCAACCACGCTTCGACAATTGGCCCGGATAAACGGTATTTCTTCGCGAAAAAATCCAGGCAGATGAATGGAGGCAATTTCAGGGAAGCGATGGCGAGGGGGGAATTGAAAGAAGCAAGGGAGCAGCGTCCCTCTATAAAAAACGGCCCAGGAAGGGCCGTGAAGAGTTTGTTCGTTCGCCAGTACACGAAACGGCTCTGGCGGACATGATCAAAGCAAAAACTCAACCCGCCTTGCGGCCTGCCCCCTCGGATGCCTGAGCTTTATCTCTTGAGCCACGATTTGCGCTACGGGTCGCCAGGATCAACAAAACCTGCCGGTGCAGTTTTTCCACCCAGTTTCGATAGGTCCTGTCAGCACCTTCATTGATACCAAGCAAACGCATCTGCTCACGGGCAGGCAGCAGATCGACGTAACGGTATTGCGCCAGTTTCGCCAACTCGGGACCTCTGCCTTTGGCCGAACCACGGGACAGTTCCGCCACAGCGGCCTCGACTTCACTGCCGATGTAATCCATGCCGCTGCCATTACCGATCAAGGCTCTGGAGCCCGGCGTACGCCTGGGGATATAAGCGCCCCACTCCATGATGCCGGCCATCGGGCTGCTCAACCCGCCGCCCAGGCCCAGACGCATCCGTTGCTCTCCCCAATTGGCCATCACGGCCTCGACTTCATCAATCATTCTCTTTCCTCGCTGAAAGCAACTCATTAAGCGAATTGTTTATTTTGCGAGTAAAATACATTTTGTATTGAAAATCCAGAAAAACCACTACAATGTGTCGATTGTCGAACCCCATACAGGCTGTAGTATTTCGCGCATGAATAAATGGTATGAAATCGCCAGAAAGGCCATGGAGAACCTGAACATCAGCCAGGAAGACATGGCTGAGCGAATGGGTGTGACTCCAGGTGCCGTAGGGCATTGGCTGAACGGAAAGCGTGAACCGAAGATAGATGTGATCAACCGGTTTTTGAGCGAGCTGGGGCTACCCATTCTTGCAACGTCGCTCCCTTCCCATGAGCAGGGGCAACAGAACGTTGCGCCTACCGTTCAACCCTCGCGCTTTTATCGGTACCCGGTGATCAGTTGGGTAGAGGCCGGCGGCTGGAACGAAGCTGTCGAGCCCTACCCGGCCGGCTATTCGGATACCTTTGAACTCACCGACTATAAGGCCAAAGGCCAGGCCTTCTGGCTGATGGTGCGCGGCGATTCCATGACCGCTACGGCAGGTCAGAGCATTCCGGAAGGCATGCTGATCCTGGTCGACACCGGGCTCGAGCCAACCCCCGGAAAGCTGGTGATTGCCAAGCTGCCCGAGAGTAACGAGGCCACATTCAAGAAGCTGGTCGAGGATGCCGGTCGCTATTTCCTCAAACCCCTCAACCCAGCCTATCCAACGATCCCCATCACGGAAGACTGCAAGTTGATCGGCGTCATCAGACAGATGACGATGCGGCTCTAGCTCAAGCCTTCCAGATCAAAGCCCCGAATTTTCGGGGCTTTTTTATTTCCGCCATTCGAGCCCTTCCTTCTTATTGCAAGCCGGACACATTTCACTGTTGCGTAGGAAAAAGACCTGAATTACTGTATGCACATACAGTAAAAAGGAATTAAAGCATGCCTGCCTGGACACCTGATATGTCGCAACACGATGCTTATCTGGCGTTGGTCCAACGTATTCAAGCACTCATCAGCAGCCCCCAGGCTCAGATCGAGCACCAGATTCGCCTGCACAGGGAACCCGGTGAGTCGCGCCTGCACTGGGAGCAGATCGCCGAGCAACTCATGGAAGCCGAAGGCGTCACCGTCACCCGCGACAGTGCAAACGACACCCTCCATCTCGCCTGGTATGTGGAATACGAAGACGATAGCCAATACAGATCGTAGATTAAAAATACAAAACGTATTGCTCAAACACAATACATATCGTATTGTTGCCTCACGTCTCTCATCGCAGATGACCGAGCCATCCAGGCAACACTTGAAGACCCGATGGCCCGTGGGAAAGAGACGAAACATGACTCAGACTTTTACCCACAGGGAGTAATCGACCATGACCAACACACTGGATCTGCTTCGCAAAGAATTTGCCACCCCATGCCCAACCTTGAGCGCAGTCAGGGAGCGGTATTTCTCGCACATCTCGAACGACCGCAATCTGCTGCGCAAGATCAACGCCGGGCGTATCGCCTTGAAAGTCAACCGCACCGGCGGCACACGTCAGGGCCATCCCTTCGTGTACCTGCACGAGCTGGCCGCCTATCTGGATGCAATCGCACACGAACAGGCAGCGTGATGCGAATGGAAATGCCAGCAAGCCGGGTTTGGTGATAAAGCCAAACCCGCTGCGATTTGGAGTGACGGTGCATCTGTATATACAGATATCAGGCAGCTCTATAGTCATGTCACACCTTCGCAATTCATGCTTTCAATATCCGCTTTCCCACACCAGAGTCGTGGAAGCGTGGGAGTACTGAACAGCACTTCCAAACCTCCAAGGTGTTGCAGGGTTATGGATAATTTCTCGGAAAAATCTGTACGTACGCCACCAGCCTTCCCTGTACATAAAGCATCACCGGGCCGCTCACAGACGCGGCCTCAAGCACATCATCTGCGTGAGCCGCAGCGATGTGATTTCTGTAAACCTTCGGAAACACCCCCTTCAAGATTTTCAATCCGTTCCAGCACCACTGGGCGGTAAGTCCTTTCAGTTCTGGAAGTGGCGAGGATGCTTGCTAGGGTCCCTACAGTGACAAAACAATAAAAAGGGCTTTTCCATGACCGGAATATCACTGCGCATGCCCCTGGCGGCATGTTTATTCACCCTGGCCTGCACTTCGACATTTGCAGCCCCCATGCCTTACTCCACAATGGTCGTGTTTGGCGACAGCCTGGCCGATGCCGGACAGTTTCCGGATGTGGATGGGCCACCCGGCGCAACGTTGCGTTTCACCAACCGGGTCGGGCCGACCTATCAGGATGGCAGCGGTGAGATCATCGGGCTGAACTCCTCGACGATACTGGGTACGCTGCTCAACATCCCTGGCCGTGACCTGAATGCCTCCACGTCTGCAGTAAATGCTGCACTGGGTATACCGGACGGCAATAACTGGGCGGTGGGCGGCGACCGGACGGACCAGATCTTCGACGCCATCACTTCCGAGTCCAGTGTGGTCGATCCCGATAGCGGCACCGTGCTGCGAACCCGGACCGGCTATCTGCCGGGCATCAATTTTCAAGCGGACCCGAATGCGCTGTATTACCTGACGGGTGGCGGCAATGACTTCCTGCAAGGCCGGGTGCTGAGCAGCAGTGATGCAGCGGATGCCGCCGACAATCTGGCCGACAGCGTCCAGGCCCTGCAACAGGCAGGAGCACGCTACATCATGGTCTGGCTGCTGCCCGACATCGGCCAGACGCCCGCCCTGAGTGGCACCATCCTGCAACCGATCACCTCGGCCCTCAGCGCCGACTTCAACGAACAACTGATCAGTCGCCTGCAGCAGATCGATGCCCAGATCATCCCGCTCAACGTACCGCTGTTTATCAGTGAAACTCTGGCCAACCCGGCACGCTTCGGCTTCGCAGCGGATCAGGATCTGGTGGGCACCTGCTTCAACGGCGCAGGCTGCGATGAAAACAGCACTTACGGGCTGGACAGCGCCACGCCTGACCCGGACCGGCTGTTCTTCAATGATCGCGTGCATCCCACCACCGCAGCCCAGCGCCTGCTGGCCGACTATGCCTACTCGCTGCTGGCCGCTCCATGGGAAATCACGCTGCTGCCGGAAATGGCCCTCGGCACCTTGCGCACCCAGCAGGATGAACTTCGTTCCCAGTGGCTCGGCGATCTGGGCAATTGGCAGGGCGTTGGCCAGTGGCGCAGCATCCTTGCCGCAGGCGGGCAGAAGATCGACTTCGATGCTCAAGACACATCAGCCCAGGCGGATGGCCGTGGCTATAACCTGACGGTCGGCGGCAGCTACCGGTTCGCTGAAAACTGGCGGGCCGGGGTGGTTGGCGGGGCGTATCGGCAAAGTCTGGAAGCTGGCGCGCAAGACTCGCAATACCGGCTCAACAGCTACATTGCTACAGCCTTTGTGCAGTATCAGGCCAACCACTGGTGGGGCGATCTGTCCGCATCCGGCGGGCATCTGGATTACGACAAGGCCGAGCGCAAGTTCGCGCTGGGCGCTGGTGAGGGGCAGGAAAAGGGTGATACCGATGGCAAGCTATGGGCCGCAAGCGCACGACTCGGTTTTGATATTGCGGGATCGGCGAGCCGCTGGCACCTGTCACCTTTTGTCAGCGCTGATTATGCGCACATCGACGTAGATGGCTACTCGGAGCAGAGCAGCCGTTCGACAGCACTGACCTTCAGCGATCAGACCCGCAAATCCCGGCGCGCGGGCGTGGGGTTGCAGACCGCGTTCGAGCTGACTTCCTCGACCCGGATATGGGGCGAGATCGCTCATGAACGGGAATTTGAAAAAGACCGGCAGAACGTGACCATGGCACTCAACAGCGTGCCCGGTCTTGATTTCACCCTTGAAGGCTACACGCCACAACGCAACCTGAACCGCGCCACCCTTGGCGTGAGCCAGCAACTGAGTCGCGACCTGAGCCTACGCGCAGGCTACAACTGGCGCAAGAATGATGACACGACTCAACAAGGCGTCAGCGTGGCACTGAGCCTCGACTTCTGAGACGTGCCCCATCGCGAGCAGAACGCTCGCGATGGGGCCTGTGTCAGCGCTCCAGTATCGCGGTAACGCCCTGCCCGCCTGCGGCGCAGATCGAGATCAGGCCACGGCCTTGCCCGGCAACCGCCAGCAACTTGGCCAGGTTGGCAACGATCCGGCCGCCCGTTGCCGCAAAGGGGTGACCGGCCGCCAGTGAACTGCCCTTGATATTGAGCTTGTTACGATCAATGGAACCCAGAGGTGCCTCAAGCCCCAGACGAGTCTTGCAGTATTCGGAGTCTTCCCAGGCCTTGAGCGTACACAGCACCTGGGCCGCGAAAGCTTCGTGGATCTCGTAATAGTCGAAATCCTGCAACGTCAAACCGTTGCGCGCCAGCAGGCGCGGCACGGCATAGGCCGGGGCCATCAGCAGACCTTCTTCGCCATTGACGAAGTTGACGGCGGCCGTCTCACCGTCACGCAAGTACGCCAGCACGGGCAAGCCGCTCTCCCTGGCCCATTCCTCACTGGCCAGCAGCACCAGCGAAGCGCCATCGGTCAGCGGCGTAGAGTTACCGGCTGTCAAAGTGCCCTTGGCACTGCGCTCGAATGCAGATTTGAGACTCGCCAGTTTTTCCAGAGTCAGATCAGGGCGAAGATTGTTGTCGCGGGTCAGGCCCAGATAAGGCGTCACCAGATCGTTCTGCCAGCCCTCTGCATAAGCGGCTGCCATTTTAAGATGACTCTCCAGCGCCAGTTGATCCTGAGCCTCGCGCTCGATCCCCCAGTGCTGCGCCATCAGTTCGCAATGCTGGCCCATGGACAAACCTGTGCGCGGTTCACCGTTACGAGGCAGCTCCGGCTTGAGATGTTGGGGCCTCAATTTCAGGAGGGCCTTGAGCTTGTCGGCGCCGGTCTTGCTGCGATTGATCTGCAACAGAATATTGCGTAATTCTTCATTGACGCCAATTGGCGCATCGGAGGTCGTATCTACACCGCCCGCAATGCCGCACTCGATCTGCCCCAGGGCAATCTTGTTGGCCACTAGCAGGGTCGCCTCAAGGCCGGTGCCGCAGGCCTGCTGCAAATCGTAAGCAGGTGTTTGCGCCGACAGGCGCGAGCCCAGCACGCATTCACGGGTCAGGTTGAAATCTCGGGAGTGCTTGAGCACTGCACCGGCAACCACTTCGCCCAGACGCAGGCCATGCAGGTTGAAGCGCTCGATCAAGCCCTCCAGCGCGGCCGTCAGCATGTCCTGGTTACTCGCAGTGGCATAAGCGCCACTGGAACGGGCAAATGGAATCCGGTTGCCACCGATGATGGCGACACGACGTAGCTGCGTCATGAAAAACTCCCTTTTCTTCAAGCGTTGTCTGGGCAGGTGATGAACAGCGTGCTGAAACAAGAACAAATCTCGCTTCAGTGTGGTCCATGTCTTTGAACCCCGATTCAAGGAGAGTGTTCCATGTCGTCAGATCGCTACATCAATTTCGCCAATTCCGACGTGGGTCGGCGCTTGGTGAAAGCCGTAGGTCTTCCGAACCCGACGCACCTGGAGCGCTGGCAAGCCGGACGCTTGCGGCCTGTAGAGGGAACGCTGCTGATCAGCGCCGGGCCACTGGCGGATCACATCAGACTGTTCGCACAACGCCTGACCGACTCGCTCTACAGCTTTGGCAGCGATATCCCCGGCGCAACAGCCTGGGCCGCCGAACAAGGCCCGAAACTCAAGGCCGTGGTATTTGACGCCAGCGTGCTCGTACACGCCGAACAGCTCAAACAGTTACGGGATTTCTTTCAGCCGCTGCTGCGCAATCTGGATCAATGCGCCCATGTGGTGATCCTCGGGCGTGCCCCCGCGACACGTGAAGACCCTCTGGCAGCCAGCACCCAGCAGGCCGTTGAAGGCTTCAGCCGTTCGCTGGCCAAGGAAATGCGCAACGGCAGCACCGTTCAACTGTTACAGGTCGACGAAGGGGCTGAAGACCAACTGGAAGGCGCGCTGCGCTTTTTCCTGTCCCCCAAGAGCGCATTCATCTCGGGACAGGTCATCCATCTGAGCCCGAACACCGCACAAGTTCAGGACTGGAGCCGCCCCTTGGCCGGGCGCAGGGCGGTAGTCACGGGTGCCGCACGCGGAATAGGCGCCGCGATTGCCGAAGCCCTTACCCGCGATGGCGCCGATGTCGTGCTGCTGGATGTGCCGCAAGCTCGGGCAGACCTGGAAGCCCTGGCTGCAAGGCTCGGCGGGCAAGCGCTGGCGCTGGATATCTGCAGCCCGGATGCCGCCGCCCAGTTGCAGGAACACCTGCAAGGTGGCCTCGACATTCTGGTGCATAACGCCGGTATCACCCGCGACAAGACCCTGGCCAACATGTCGGCGGATTTCTGGGACTCGGTAGTGGCGGTCAACCTCGAAGCCCCGCAGGTACTGACTCAGGCATTGCTGGATAACGGCACCCTGAACGACAACGCACGGGTGGTATTGATGTCCTCTACCAGCGGACTGGCCGGCAATCGCGGACAAACCAATTACAGCGCCAGCAAGGCTGGCCTGATCGGTTTTGCCCGGGCCATGGCTCCGTCGCTCAGGCAGCGCGGTATCAGCATCAATGCCGTAGCACCCGGTTTTATCGAAACACGTATGACCGCTGAAATGCCTTTCACCTTGCGTGAAGCAGGTCGACGCATGAGTTCTCTTGGCCAGGGCGGCTTGCCGCAGGACGTCGCCGAAGCCGTTGCCTGGCTGAGCCAGCCGGGTAGCGGCGCTGTGACCGGCCAGGTCTTGCGTGTCTGCGGCCAAAGTGTGATCGGGGCCTGAGCCCGCATTCGTTAAAAGGAGATGGATAATGACTGCTCACTGGCGCTACCTGGACTCCCTGCAAACTCTGCCCAACCTGTTCATGCAGGCAGCACTGAAACGCAAGGTAACCGGGACCCAACTGCCTGATCTTGGCCTGCGCAGCTGGATGTCGGTGGACGCCGACAAGCTGGCAGCCTATCGAAGTGTCTGCGGCTTCAAGGATGACAGCCTCCTGCCACCCACTTACCCGCATATCCTCGCCTTTCCGTTACAGATGCAGTTGATGACCTCCCGGGAGTTCCCGTTCCCGTTACTGGGCCTGATTCACATTGCCAACCGCATCCGGATTCATCGCCCTCTGGGCGGTATCAGCCAGCTATATATCAGCGTCCAGGCCAACAACCTGCAACCTCACGCCAAAGGCGCGACATTCAGCCTGCTCACTCAGGTCGAAGACGGCCTGGGACTGCTCTGGGAAGAAGAAAGCACCATGCTCTGCAAGGGCGTGAAACTGGAAGGCGAGATCAGCGGCGATTTCGAGCCTGCTCCCATGGCAATGAGCGAACTGGCACGCTGGCACGCTTCATCACTTATCGGCAGGCAATACGCCAAGGTGTCCGGCGATTACAACCCGATTCACCTGAGTGCGCCCAGCGCCAGGCTGTTCGGTTTCCCCAGAGCCATCGCCCATGGCATGTGGCTCAAAGCCCAGACACTGGCAACCCTGGACGACCATTTGCCCGCGTCGAACGTTGAGGTTAGCGTGCAGTTCCAGAAACCGGTCCGCCTGCCCAGCAATGTAGTACTGTCAGCCAGCGCAGCCGGTTCCCATGGTCAACTTCAGGTCGAGGGCGAACAAGGCATCGTACACATGATCGGAAGCTGGCAACCGCTGTAGGTGAATTCATTCGCGAATGACTTGCCTGAAGCCCGGTTCCCCCTGAAGCTATGCGCCTTCAGGAGAACACCATGAACATCGACGAGTTGACCCGGCGTCTGCACCGCATTCGCGATCAGAACGACTGGAAACAGTTTCACAGCCCCAAGAACCTGGCCATGGCCGCCAGCGTGGAGATGGCCGAGCTGGTGGAAATCTTCCAGTGGCTGCGCGAAGACCAGTCTCGCGAACTGCCACCGGAGCAACTGGCCCATGCTGGTCAGGAAGTCGGCGATATCGTGCTGTATCTGCTGCTTCTGTGCAGCGAGCTCGGGCTGGACATGGAAGAAGTCGTGCGCAGCAAGCTGGCCGACAGCGAGCGGAGATTCGCCAAGTGAGTGATCGTCATTTTGACCAGTTGGCCACCCGTTTTGCGGAAAAGATCTACGGTGGTGCCAAGGGCGCCATTCGCCTGGTCGTGCTGCAGGCGGACCTTGCAGAGGCGCTGCCTGAGCGTCCGTTGCGCGTGCTGGATATCGGCGCGGGGCTTGGGCACATGTCGCTATGGCTTGCAGAACGCGGTCATGAAGTCACCCTGGCCGAACCGGCAGAACCGATGCTCGAAGGCGCACGCCAACGCTTTGCCGAAGCCGGACAGAACGCAACCTTCATTCAGGCTCCCTGGCAGGAACTGCCCGGACAACTGACCGAACCTTATGACCTGGTTTTGTGCCATGCCGTGCTGGAATGGCTGGCCGAACCCCACGCCATCCTGCCGGTGCTGCATCGCTTGACCAAGGCCGATGGCTGGTTGTCGCTGGCGTTCTATAACCGGGACGCGCTGATTTATCGCAACTTGCTCAAGGGCCACTTCCGCAAGATGCGCAAAAATGACATGGCAGGCGAAAAACAGAGCCTGACGCCACAACAGCCCCTCGACCCTCGGGAACTGGCAACGCAACTTGAAGGCCTGTGGCAGGTCGAAACCCGCAGTGGCGTGCGAGTGTTCCACGATTACATGCCGGTCGAGTTCCAGGCGCGGGCCGAACTGCAGGACCTGCTGGAGATGGAGCTGGCCCATCGACGCCATCCGGGCTTTGCAGGTCTGGGTCGTTACCTGCACTGGATATGCCGTCCGGTCTGAAACCACGCGGAGATCATCATGAAACGCCGCCTCGCCCTGATCGCCATCTGCCTGAGCGTGAGTGCCTGCCAAAGCGACAACCCCTATGTCGCCAGCTCCACGCCTCTGCCGCCTGCCCCGCCGCAAGCGGCAAACACTGTGGACATGAGCGCCTACCCGGCAGCGCCGCGAGATTACGCCCGCTATCGAAACTGGGCCTGGCTGGACGGTCATCTGCCAGCGGGAACGGCGTGGATGGATTCGGCACAGATCGCGGATGCGGTCAGCAATGGCCTGGATCAGCGCGGGCTGCGCCCCAACCGCAATGGCCAGCCGGCAGACGTCTACGTCAGCGCCTCGATTCGCCAGGAAACCCGGTTGCGGCAGGTGCGTGAAGACTATTCCGACCCATACTATGGCGGCGGTATGGGTTATGGCCGCTACAACGGTTATCGTAATGGCTATGGCGGTTACGCCAGCGTCCCGGTGGTGCGCACCTATCAGGTAAAAGTGATGGTGGTGCAGATCAACATGCTCGATGCCCGCACCGGCCAGCCGGTATGGAGCGCCAGCGCAGACACCGGCAGCGGTAACGATGAAGCGTCGCGCAGCAAAGCCTTGCGTCAGGCGGTGCAACAAGCCTTGACGGCGTATCCCCCTTCGTAACCTTTTCGGAGAACTGCCATGTTTCGCCGCCTAGCCTTGCTGTCACTGGCCTTGTTGCTCACCGCCTGCCAGACCAGTCAGATCAACCGTGACTTCGATGCCCAGCGGGATTTCGGCGGCTATCGCAGCTGGAGCTGGAAAGAGCCCGGCGTTCAATATCAGCCCGAAGACCCGCGCATCAAGAGCGACCTGACCGAACAGCGCATTCGCCAGTCGATTGGCGATCAACTGGACCAGCGCGGCCTGCGCCTGGCACCCAATGGAACCCGGGGCGACCTGCTTGTGCAGACCTGGCTGATTGTCGAAAACCGCCAGCAACTGGTCAGCACCAACAACAATGCCGGCTGGGGACCCTGGGGCAGCTATGGCTATTGGGGCGGTCCGTTCCCGACTGAAACCCGCAGCGTGGATTACAAGGTCACGACCTTGCAGATCGACCTGTTCGACGGCAAGGACGGCAAACTGGTCTGGCGCGGCAGCACCGAACGCATCCTGAGCGACAACGCAGCAAATCCGGCGGCCAGGGACACTGCCGTGCGCAATACAGTGGCCAGAATTCTGGAGCAGTATCCGCCTCGCTGAGCCGTTTTCGCGGATGAATCCGCTCCCACGCATCGGGCAGCCTGACCAGGCCTTGTCTACACTCCTTTGCACACAGGCGAGTAAGCGACGGCTTGGCCGAAGGAGTGCTGATGTCTCCCCTGAATCGTTATGCCGGGTTACCGGCACGGCAACGTGGTGCCATCAGCTTGCTTGCAGGGCTGACTCTGGCTTTTGCCCTGCTGTGCACGTTGCTGGTCATCGACAGTGGCAGGCTGTATCTGGAAAAGCGCTCGCTGCAACGTATAGCGGACATGGCCGCACTGGAAGCGGCAGGCCGTAAAGGCACCTGCAGCCCAGGAAGCAGTGCCTCCACATTCGCCAACCAGAGCGCAACCCGGAACAGTTTCGTGGCTGGCAACGGCAACCGCACGCTGACAATCAACTGCGGCACCCTGGCGCTTGATCTCGACAGCAAACGCACCTTTACTGCCGACGCCACCAAATCCGAGGCCATCAGGGTCGTCGCCACTCATGCCGTCCCCAGAAGCATCGCGGCGGGCATTGCTGCGATTTTCGACAAGACGCCGACTCCGCCGAACATTCAGCTCAGTGCCATAGCGGTCGCGGCAGGTACACCGCCACTGGCAGCCTTGACCATCCGCAGCGCCGCGATGACCATCGACAGCACCAAGGCCGCACTTCTCAACCCCGTGATCGGCAGCCTGCTGGGCGGAACCCTGAACCTCAGTGTCGCCAACTGGCAAGGCATCGCGAATACCGACCTGAGCATGCTCAGCTACCTGAACCGGCTCAAGACCGACCTGAACATCAATGCCATCGGCTACACCGACGTACTGAACAGCAATGTCGCGGTCAGCCAGTTGATCCAGACCGCGATCAATGTGCTGGACCCTGCCGGGACATTGAGCGCCACCGCCACCATCGCCGGGCTGAAAGCCTTGAAGGTCGCCGCTGGTGCGACCACTGTGTTGCTGGGGGATCTGCTGTCGGTACAAGGCAGTTCGGATATCGCGGCGCTCAATACCAACCTGCGTCTGCTCGACCTGGTGCAAGGCATTGCACAACTGGCCAATGACAAGAACGGTATTTCGTCTGCCGCACAGATCAACCTGGCCGGGCTGGCGCAAGTCACCACCAAGGTTCAGGTCATCGAGCCACCGCAACTTTCTGCGGTGGGCGACCCCAGCAAGATCGACCCGCTCAACCCCAAGACCGGCGCCAACAGACTTTATGTACGCACCGCGCAAATGCGCGCGCTGGTGTCGATCAACTTGCCGGTGCTCGGGGCAATTACCCCATTGGTCAACACGGCAACCTCGCTGGTCAGCAGCCTCACGCCGGTGCTCAACAGCGCCCTGAGCCTGAACCTCGCCGGGTTGCTGGGCTCGACCACCTGCGCCCTCGGCCTGACCAGTTGCATGGTCTCGGACATCAAGCTGCTGACTTCGAGCTCATCCTCAAGCGCCGGCCCCAGAATCGACCTGAGCATTTCACTGGCAAGCGCTGACACTTACGTCACCGGCTACACCTGCACAAGCAACACCAACAAGGCCCTGAACATTCATACCGATACGGCACTGATCAGCACCAAAATAGGCCTGATCGACACCGCAAGCGCCTTTCCAGCAAGCACCGACCCTTCCGCCATTACCGCACTTCCCATACCGGTAATCGATATCGGTACCCAGACCTGCCAGAAAATCCTGGGCTTGCTGGGTAGCTGCACCACACGGGTGCCCTTTGGCGGTGGAGGCGTAGGGATCAGTTTTGATCCGGTCAATCAGTCGCCACTGGGAGGAAGCTCGTCCTCCACCAACAGCACCTTCAGCTCACCCAACCTTCCAGAGGTCAGCAGCGCCCCCCACTTCCCCACGGACCCCGCCGCCGTGATTCTTCCCAGTACATTGCTCGATGGCGTCATTGCGGGCGCCAAAGTCAGCGTCTACAGGCCGTCGACCACCAGCCCCAATGGCCTGGGCAATGTGATCACCGGTGCTGCATCCCTGCTGGGAGCAATCACCACCAGCCTGGATGGAATTGTCGCCAGCACCCTCAGGCCATTGCTGACATCGGTGGTAGACCCGCTGATTGACGCGCTGGGCCTGACCCTGTCGCCCGCCGAGGTGGGCGGTAACCTCAGTTGTAATTTCGGTCAGGCCACGCTGGTCATTTAGGTGTGTTTGAAAATCGGCAATTCGATCTGGAACCTTGCCCCCTCATCGACATTGCTGACACTCAGTTGCCCGCCCATCTGATCGACAATGCCGTAGCTGACGGATAACCCCAGACCGGTGCCGACGCCCACCGGCTTGGTGGTGAAGAACGGCTCGAAAATACGCTCCAGCAAACGTGGATCGATACCGCCGCCGTTGTCCTGAACCGAGAGGCGAATGATGTTTTCGTCCTCTTCCACGCCAAGACCGATCCAGGGCTCGAAGTCGCGGTCCTTTTCCCGACGCGAGAGCAAGGCGTCCCGGGCGTTGACCATCAGGTTGATCAGCACTTGCTCCAGTTGGTCCACATGCCCGCGCACCTGCACGGTGGCGCACATTTCTCCGATGCGGATCTGCACGCCCTTGCCCTTCATGCCCTCAGAGAGCATCGAGATCGTGCCTTCCACGGCCTGAATCGGATTGAACAGTTGCTCTTCGATCTCGGAACGGCGTCCAAATACCCGCATATGATCCACCACACGGGCTGCGCGCTGAACCTGGGTGTCAATACGATTGAGCTTTTCGGTGAGGTAGTCGATATCGATATCGCCCTTGCCCAGACGCTTGAGCACGTTGACCACCGCCATGCGCATGACATTGAGCGGCTGGTTGATCTCGTGGGCCAGACCGGTCGCCATCTCGCCCAGTGTCGCCATTTTCGCGCTCTGGTTCAGTTGCATCCGCGAGCGGCGCACATCGGTGTTATCGCGCCCGACCGCCTGAATCTCGATCAGCTTGCCGTCCTCGTCGAACACGCCCCGGTCGGCCCATACCCACCAGGCATATTCACGGCCGGGCAGCTCGATGCAGATTTCCTCTGTGCTCATGGGCGCTTCAGGCGTCAGCAGGCCAATACGCTTCTTGAACGCCTCGCGCTGCTCGTCTGAAAGCCAGTCGCCCAGATTGATACCCGTCAATTGCTCCGGCGTGCACTCCATATAATTGGCCAGTGGACGGTTGCCGAAACTGAGCACCAGATCCGGTGTGTAACGGCAGATCATCGCGGGCGAGTCTTCCACCAGAATCCGGTAGCGCTCTTCGCTCTTGCGAACCTGTTCGGCCGCCAGAGTGGCGTCGGTCACGTCCAGCCACAGCCCGACGGCTTCCACCGGTATTCCGAGGTCATCACGCAGCAACCGCGCCTCATCCAGCAGCCAGTGATAATCGCCCTTCTTGTCCCGCAGCCGGTAACGACGGCTGACAAAGCCTTCGCGCAGCAACTGCCGGCTGCGATCGAACCAGATGTCCTGATCGTCGTGATGGATATACCCGGCCAGTTGCCCGTCGACGCAATCGGCCAGCGTCCAGCCCAGCAAAGGCGTGAGGCTGTCGCTGAAGAAACTCGGTTCCAGGTTGCCCTGATCATAGCGCTGGACGTAGATCACCGCTGGCGAACTGGCAATCAGGTTACCCAGCCGCGCATGGGCTGCAGCCGCTTCGGTTTCCTGGTTCTTGATATCGCTCACGTCGAGCATGAAACCCAGTACCCGCTGCACCTGACCGCTGATCAAGGCCTGGCCCTGAATGCGGAACCAGATATTTTCCTGTGCGGGATCCGCTTGCAGCAGGCGCACACACAGCAGCATAGGCGTGCCTTTGTCACGCAACAGGACAAGGCGCGTGGACAGCTCCTGCCGGTCGGCCGGGTGAATCATCGCCAGCCAGTCCTGGCGTGGCAAACGATCGACCCTGTCGCTCAGGCGCAGGCTGCGCGCCAGTTGCGGGGCCAGCAGGATCTCGTCGCTGTCGGGCAACAACTCCCACCAGCCGGTGCCCAGCAAATCCTGAAGCACCGCCAGCCGCTCGACATGATGGCGGTTATGCTGCTCCGACAAGCGGAACAGCACCGGGCCGGCCAGCGCCGAGCACAGGTTCAGCCACTCCCGCTCGCCCAGGTCCGGCGCCTGCTGCTGTGCATTGTAGAAACCGAACATCAGCCAGGCCTTGGCCACCCGATCACGGCTGTGAGGCATGACAAAACCGTCGGCATTGCCGAAGGCGCTTTGCAGTTGCGCAAACCCCGTACCGGGTCCAAACGCCAGTTGATGGCTGATGTTGGCATCCAGCCTGTCCAGCTCTACTCCCAGCCGCTGACCGACCTGCCACAACTCCGGCGCGGTATGGGCGTGGTACTGGGCATAGACTCGCCAGCCGACGCCATTGATCTCCGGCAGCGCCAAAGCCACGCAGGGGATGTGCCAGAGCTGAGCCAGTTCCTCCAGTTGCTCGGTCACCACCGCGGCCAGTCGCTCCAGGGTGCAGACCCGTATCTTTTCGGCGATCTGCCCGGCCAGGCGCAGGCATTGCTGACGAATGCGGGCGGCGCTGGCCTCCTCCATCAGGTCGCTGATATCCAGCAACTGCAATAACCAGCCCTTGCCATGAGCCTGAACCCAGCCACGGGCATGCAGGGTATGGGCATCGGCACTCTTGAAATCCAGATCCAGCATGTGCCCTACCCATTCGGACGGCACACCTTCGATCACCAGGGCGCTGTTGGGCAGCAGCAGATTCATCAAGCGCTGCATCACCACATGCTGGGCCGAGACTCCCAGACGCGAGAGCAGGTGCTGGCTGACGCTCTGCACACGCCCTTCGTCATCAAGCAGCAGATAGAGGTCGGCGCCAATCGGTTCGGGTTCGACTGTCGCTGGCACAGGTTGCGGGGCCGTCGGCGCATCGGAACGCCCCAACCAACGACTCAAACGGGTTTTATCAAGGGACAAGTTGCAGACTCGCTCGAGCAGAAAGGTTGGTCGGCAGGTTCGGTACTTCGCCGATTCCTGGCAGGGTCAACACCGGAAGAATTCTGGTCAGTTTGCTCTTGGGATAGTGAATACTCACCGTCAGGACGCCCGCTGTGTAACTCACCGTCATGTCGGAGGCAGTGAAGTTCAGCCCGGCAGGCATCCAGGCCAGTTGGCTGGTCAGGACGGTACGAGCCTGGGTAACCAGCAAGGTGTCGTAATTGGCAATGGTCGGGCTCAACGCCACACTGCGGCGCACCGCTTCACTGGCAGCAGCATTGAAAGACTGCACCATCAGCAAGGGCAGGCTATAGCTCACCACGCCATAGAACACAGCGAAGAACACAACGAACACCACCGCGAACTCGATTGCAGCGGCGCCCTTCTGTTTTCGCCGGGAGAATTTACGAAAGGCTGTTGGCATGTCGACGTCCATTCTGACCTTTACTACCTTTAGACAGCATAGGTTCTTTCAGAAAAACAGGATGTTTTTTATACAATGGAATTACTTTTCCTACTCATATGGTTCGCCATATGCGCAGAACAGGACGCCCGCCAACGGCAGATATCCAACTGGCTGACCCTGGGTGGCTTTGCCCTGGCGCTGGGTTATCTGCTGTATAGCGGCCATACATGGCTGGGATATGAATCAACAGACGCGGGCTGGGCATTTTTCTTGGCGGTGGCGCTGACGCTGCCCGGCTATGCCATGGACAGACTGGGCGCAGGCGATGTGAAGCTGCTGTCAGCGCTGGCTCTGGCAAGCGGCAGCCTGTATCTGCTGGGTACTTTCATCGGTGCAGGACTGGCCATGCTTACATGGATGGCTATACGTCAAAAAGTCTGGCCCCTTATGGGACAACGGTTTGCGCAGCGCTATCTCTATATGAATGCCGAAGCGACAAATAAACATCCCTTCTCGCCCTTCTTACTTGTCGGCTTCCTGTTGGCAGCACTCTGCATCCACTAGTCGAATGACAGACATAACGCTATGTACATAGTCGGAAAGTACGACTACGGTAAATTGTAAACCGTGTTTTGCTGATAGGGACCGGCCTCAGTGCAATAGTTGTGGCCCACCGGCATGGAGTAGCGCGTGAACAAGTATTCAGCCGTCAAAGTTCTGGTAGTCGATGACCAGCCTCTTATCGTTGAAGAACTGAGCGACTTCCTCGAAAACAACAGCTATCACTGCATCCCTTGCCACTCGGGGGCCGAAGCCGTCGAACAGTTTCGCAATGACGACAGCATCGGCATCGTGCTGTGCGATCTGGATATGCCGGACATGAACGGCATCGAGATGGTCGAAGCCATGAAGCGGGCCGGCGGCAAGCAGCACCTGTTCGAGGCCATCATGCTGACCGGGTTTGCGGAGAAAAAAGACGTCATCAAGGCGCTGCGCGCCGGTATCGCCGACTACTACCAGAAACCCGTCGACCTGAACGAACTGCTCCAGGGTATCCAGACCCAGGAGCTCGCGCTGCTGGAGCGGCAAAAAAACCTGCAACAGTTGGGGCTGCTCAATGAAAAGCTCCAGTACCTGGCGGCATCCATCGACGACCTGTACAAGAACCTGGATAAAAAACAGGACGCCCCGGAGCAGGACAGCATTGAGGTCGAGAGCAAGCTTTTCGCCCAACTGTCGCCCAGACAACTTGCCGTCGCCCGTCTGGTGAGCAAGGGCCAGACCAACTACCAGATCGCCTGCGAACTGGGTATCACGGAAAACACCGTCAAACTGTATGTTTCGCAGGTACTGCGCCTGACCCACATGCACAACCGCACCCAATTGGCGCTGGCCCTGTCACCCAATCGACAACGCATATCAGCCCTGTAGCAAAGTCAGCTCGATGGCTGTGGAAGGCAGCTTGCTGGCGAAAAGGCCGTGAAACCGATTATTTCCCGCCCGAGGAGACGCTCCCTCCTTCCTTCTGCTCGTAAAATTCCGGGATCTCATGCTTGTAGGTTTCGAGCCAGCGCTGCAGGCTCAGATCACGCTCGGCAGGCGTGACGGTCTGCGGAGTGGGCGAAGCCGCATTGCCGTGAACCTGCAATTGCAGCCAGGCCTCGGTCTGCTTCTGCGCCTTCGATGAAGGCCCTTCGTCGATGGCCCATGCATCGCCGCACAGACCAAAAACCAGAATGCCGCTGAAGATGATGCGCTTCATGGGTGTGCTCCCTCGGATAGACGACTGGACGCAACCTGGTCTTTCGGGATTGCCTGCCTGACGACAGGGGTTTTCAGTTTTTCGGCCCTGACCTGAGCGTCGCTGACCTGCTGTGCCGTCAGCCCGGCACGGGAAGCCAGTTCTGCGGCCTGGGTCCAGTTGTCCTGATAGATCAGCAGCGTGACCAGATTGGCCGCCGCCAAAGTGTCGGACTGCCGAAGCTCGATGGCGGTCAGGAACTCGAAGCGGGCCTGTTCAAGCTTCAGTTGATTGAGATAAACCACCCCCAGATCATTGCGAATCTTTTCATCGGTGGGCGCCAGCTTGCTGGCTCGCATCAAGTGCTGCTGGGCCTGGACATTGTCGCCACGGGACGCCGCCAGTTGCCCCAGGCCATGTTCGCCCTGAGCCGCCCGACAAGTGCCCAGCAGGCTGCGATACAGAGGCTCGGCTTCGCGACTGCCCAGCAGACGCAATACCCGCGCCTTGCGCAGTCTCACTTCCTCGATGGTGTCAGGCAGTGTTTCGAGATTGGCCAGGCTGGCGTGCAAACGCCCTTCATCGGCCATGTTCTGAGCCATATTCAGCGTGAACTCCTGATCCGATGTCGGCTTGGGACAACTCGCCGCCGATTGCATCCAGGGCGTGGCACCGTGACTGGCGCACCCACCCAGCATCAAGAGTCCCAAGAGGATCATCGCTGCTTTCATTGCACACTTTCCTTCATCCATGCACGTTTCACCGGCTGCTCAAGGCATGACCGATGGCGGTAAATCCTGGCCCGGCCAGCACGATCAATAGCGCGGGGAACAGAAACACCATCATCACCACCGACATTTTGGCCGACAGTTTGGAAATGTATTCCTGCAAGCGCGTCAGACGACGGTCGTCGAGCAATTGCTTGAGGGCCAGCAAGGAGCGCATGGCTCCGCCGCCCTGATGGATCAATTGATTGAGGATCACGCAGGTATCGCTGAACTCATCCACGGCCAGCAGGGCTGCGGTCTTTCTCAACTCTTCGCCCAGCTCCAGCCCGGAATCGACTCGCACCAGAATCACCCGGATTTCCTCGGACAGCACCGGCAGCAAGTCCTTGCCCTCGTTGCTCAGCACCCGCAGCGCCTGCTCCACAGCCATGCCGGACTCGAAGAGAATGCGCAGCAGCGGAATGAAGGTAGAGATCTCTATCACCACTTGCTTCTGACGATACTTGGCGTAGGCAGCCAGCGCCCTTTTAGGGATCAGATAACCCACACCGAATGCAAAGACCGGCGCCATAATCGGCTGCTCGATGGCATTGAAAAACACTATCTGAAGCAGGATCACCAGCGTGCAAAGCCCGAAGGGCACTCCGATCTGGCAAGCCGCATACAGCGAGCGCTTGCTGGCCCGGCGCCAACCGATACGGTTGAGCAGTATCTGGGTTTCGGTATCCAGGCTGATCGAGCGCTGTCCGAGACGCGTATCGCCCAGCAGTCGAAGCCAACTGCCAATTCGGCTTTCACGCACTATCTGCCCTTTGAGCCGCAAGGCGACCTGGCGCTCGTTGCGACGCTGGCGAGCCAGATTGGACAACAGCAACAAGGCTGCTGCTACAAACATCACTGCACTGATAGTCAGGCCCATCTCATACACTCCGCAGCATGCGCCACAACGTCAGGCAACCCATCACCTGGAAGGCAAACGCGACGATCAGCATTCTCTGCCCGCCGCTGTCTTGCCACATGTGCATCAGGTAATCGGGATTGGTCAGCATGAAATAACCGACCATCGCGATGGGCAACAGCGCCAGCACGATGGCGGTCATCCGGGTTTCACCGGTCATGGCACGCAACTGCCGGCTTGCCTGCTCACGCTCGCGGATCAGCTTGATCAGGTTCTCCATGAGTTCGCTGGCGTTACCGCCATAGCGGTGATTGACCTTGAGCCCAAGAGCGAACAGGTGAAATTCATCTCGTTCATACAGCTCGGCAAAATCCCGTGCAGCATCCGGCAGGCTGACGCCCATTTGCACGTTGCGCTCGATCCGCAGCATGCCGTCGTGCAACGGCTGGTCTGCGGCCTCTATACCGTGCAACACCGCATCGGCCAGTGTCCGCCCGGATTTGAGGCTGCGCACCGTGTGATCGAGCATCTGCGGCAACTGCTCGATCATGCGCCGTACCCGCTTGCGATAGCGCCAGGAAATGAACATGCGCAGCATCAATGGAGCTGCGACCAGACCGACTCCGAAACCGAACCAGTCGCCCATGAGGTAGCCCAGTAGCATCGAGACGGCCCACAAGGTAATCGCCAGACCGATTCGCTCGGTGGGCCTGCCCAGCCCGGCGCGCAGGAAGGCACGTTCCAGCCACTCGATACCGGGCTTTTCTTTCACCGCGATCGTCTGCCCGACCTGCAGGCGCTTCATCACTCGCTCGCTGGCGCCACGATTCAGCGCCAGATAGAACATGTAGAACGCAGCGCCCAGCAGCAGTACAAAAATGATCGCCAGCACCAGTGATGCTTTCATGGGGCAGCCTCCCTGCTCGCGTCAGTAAGAAGGTCGCAATTTGTCACCCGCGGCGTGCACGGCCTCACGCAGGAAGCCGATGCCGGTGCGCCGGTCCAGACGGAACAGGGTGTTGGTGACATAAATGTCGTCGCGAATGCCCACCACCTCGACCACTTCGCTGACGCAACGACGCCCGTCGGGCAGGCGGGCCAGCTGGATGATGACGTCCAGTGCCGCGCAGATCATTTGCCGCAGGGTCCGCTCGGGAATCTGCCGGCCGGTCAGGCCGACCAGGGTTTCCAGACGCAACAAGGCATCCTGAGCGTTGTTGGCGTGCACAGTACTCATGGAACCATCGTGGCCAGTGTTCATGGCAGTCAGTACATCCAGCACTTCCACACCACGAATCTCCCCAAGGATGATGCGGTCCGGGCGCATCCGCAGGGAGTTGCGGATCAGGTCGCTGGCGCGCACCTCACCATGGCCTTCGGCGTTGGGTGGCCGGGTTTCCAGGCGCACCACATGGGGGTGAATCAGCTGCAGTTCGGCAACGTCTTCGATGGTCACCAGCCGCTGTTGCGTGTCGATCATCTGACTGAGCACGTTGAGCATGGTGGTCTTGCCGGTGCCGGTACCGCCGCTGACCAACACATTGCAACGCTTGCCCACCGCCTCGTGGAAGAAATCGAAGATCGATTGATCGATGGTCTGCATCGCCACCAGATCGGTGCTCTTGAGCATGTCCTTGCGGAATTTCCGGATCGACAGGCAAGGCCCGTCCAGAGCAATCGGCGGGATGATTGCGTTGACCCGGCTGCCGTCGGGCAGTCGCGCATCCACCATGGGCGAGGACTCATCCAGCCGACGGCCAAGGGGCGCCAGAATGCGCTGCATGACGCGCTCGACGTGGTGCGAGTCGATAAAACGCAAGTCGGTGTGGTGCAAGATACCGTCACGTTCCACAAAGACCTTGCCCGGCCCGTTGACCAGAATTTCCGTCACTGCGGTATCGCGCAGCAACACTTCCAGCGGGCCGAAGCCGGTCAGTTCGTCGACCAGTTCCTCGGCAAGACGCTCCATTTCATAACGCGAAATGGCCAGCCGCAACCGGGCGACATATTCAGCCACCTTGTCGAACACAAACTGCGCCAGGACCGGCCGCGAGCCTTCGAGCAGGTTCTTGCCGCTCTCCTCGATGCCATCGATGATGTAGCGATGCAACACCAGCTTGAGCCCTTGCCCGTCATCCGTGCTGCCCTGGGTACGCGAAGCAACGCCAAACAATTTCTCCGCCATTATTTATTCCCCCATAGTCGAGCGAAGAAACCTTCACTGGGTTTTTCATAAGCATCGGAATGACGGACCAGGTGATCCCCAAGTCGACGTAACCCCGCGCACAGCGCTTCCCTGGGCGCCAGATCGAACAGCGAAACACCCTGATTCTTCGCGTTGAGTCGCAATTCAGGGCTCAGCGGCAAGACCGAAATCACCGGCAGGCCGAAGGTTTTCCCCACGGTTTCCGAATTGGGCGCTACCGAACGCAGATAGCCGTCGATCAACAACCCGGCGTGCTGCATCCGCATGCCCTTTTCCCGCCACAGATTGAGCACCGCCAGATTGCGTCGGCACTCGATCACGCTCTGGTCGGCGTACCACAGCAACTGGTCACAGTGGCTTACAAAGGTGCGCAGGGCTTCGCTGTCCGGCTG
Organism: Pseudomonas sp. Irchel 3A18; assembly: GCF_900187465.1. Lineage (NCBI taxonomy): Bacteria > Pseudomonadati > Pseudomonadota > Gammaproteobacteria > Pseudomonadales > Pseudomonadaceae > Pseudomonas > Pseudomonas sp. Irchel 3A18. The sequence continues at coordinate 65,295 of NZ_FYDI01000014.1, read as the reverse complement.
GCCCACCAGATTCACGATGACATGCTGGAAATGCTGGCGCAGGGCACTGAGCAGCATGTAAAGCTCGGCCGCACTGGACTGCTCCAGATGATCGTCGGCCTCGGTGTAGGCAAGAATGCGCAAGCCGTTCTCGGCGGTGGTGAAAGCACTGTCGATAAGGGTCGCGTCCAGCCTGCGCAAATGGCGCAGTGCGTCGCCAAAACTGAACGTCGATTCAAGACCGAGCATCGACAGGCTGTCGCCACGGGGCAAGCCCAGATCCAGCAGCAAGGTGCGCTGTCCGGCCTTCTGTACCACCATCGCCAGGTGAGAGGCGATCAGAGCCCCGTCACCATCGCATTGAGCCCCATACAACACCGACAGACCGCTCATGTTGGGGTTCGGTGTCACCGCTGGCAGGCGTTTGCTCAAGCGCCGCACCAGACCGGCAACCTCACTGGAGCGCGAGCCATAGGCCACGAAATCCCTGGCTCCGGCGCGCATGGCATTGAGCACCAACTGGTTATCCATGCCATCGCCCAGCGCAACAATCGCCAGCATCGGCTTGGCTTCCAGTGCGCCCTCGATCAAAGCGCTCTGGTTCATCAGGTGCTCACGATCGAGCCCCACGAACACCACGCTGGCGAAGGTCACGTCCACCAGCGCCAGCAAATCGTCCAGGCTGCCGCTGCCAGCACTCACCACCTGACCCAGCGATCCCAGAGCGCCCTGCAACCATTCAAGATCAGTGGGGTTTCGGGTAATCGCCAGGAATGTCTGACTCAGGCTCTGACTCATTGAGATAACCCGCTACGGCGCTCGAAATCACCGTTCTCGAGGAAATACATACGGAAGAAATTCGGATCGTAATTGCGCAGGCCTTCGCCTGGCAGCGTAGGCAACTGGGCGTTGACCGCCAGAGGCTGCACCAGATGCGGCGTGACGATCATCAGCAGCTCACGCTCATCGCGCTGAATCTGCGAGTTACGGAAAAAAGCGCCCAGAATGGGGATATCGCCAAGTCCCGGAAACTTGTCCACCGAGGCGATATTGCTGGAGCTGATCAGGCCGCTGACCACAAAACTTTCCCCGTCGGCCAGGGAAATACTGGTGTCGGTACGTCGCACATTGAGTGCCGGCACAGTGGTTCCGGAAATGGTGATGCCTGCCGAGAAGTCCAGCTCGCTGACCTCGGGCGCGACCTTGAGCAGAATACGGTCACGTCCGACCACGGTAGGCGTCAACGTCAGGCGTACGCCGTACTCCTTGTACTCGATGGAAATGCCATTGCCGTCTCCGCTGGGCACCGGCACCGGAAACTCGCCGCCCGCCAGAAAGCTCGCACTCTGCCCGTTCAACGCCACAAGACTCGGGCGCGCCAGGGTGTAGGCAAAGCCGCTGCCTTCCATGGCGTTGATCATGCCCAGCACCTTGCTGCTGCCACCGCCCCAGACGATATTGAAGTTGTTGTTATTCAGGCCGATGGCTGGCCGCGTGGAGCCGACCGTGCCTGGCGAGACTGTGACATCGGTTACCGTGCCGGGAGCGCCGAACAGAAAGTTGTTCGAGCCGGTCCCGAAGATCGAGGTACTGGCCTCCTTGAGCTTGGTACGACTGACTTCAATGAAGCGAATGTCGGTCTGCACCTGACTTGGCAACTGGGGGTCGAGAGAAGGCACCGGCGCAGGATCGACCAGCGCGGCTGTGCCGCTGCCCCGAACAAACACCATGCTCTGGCGCGGCGAGGTGGAACAGGCCGTCCAGACCATCAGGCTGGTGGCCCCCGTAGAGACGCCCGTCAGCAGAAAGCCCTGGTTGCCATTGACCAGCACATCGGCCACCTTCGGATTACCCACGGCAATCCGGGTGATGGCCACCGGCGAACGAACATCCTGCTGCATGCCTTGCGTGACTTCCAGCACGGTCGGCATGGCCGCCAGACTTGCACAGCCATTGCCGGCATTACTGGCAGTGCTCGAAGCTGCCCAGCTTGAATCAACGCCCAGTCCAGCGAACAGCAAAAACAGCGCGTGACGTTTTAAGACCGGTACGAAACAACGGCTCATCAAATGCTTCCTTGCTCGATCAGGGAGTTTGTTGCGTTACCTGGTTGCCGCGTATCACCTCGACACCACGAGATCCACGAGACGCACCGCCATGCTGGTTGCCTCCACCACTGAGGGCCAACTGGCTGAACTGCACCAGGTCGCGTCTGGCCGTATCCAGGCGTACGGCAACATCGGGGCGGCCGGGGTCACCGGTCCAGTAATCCTGCAGATTGCCTTCATCGGCACTGCGCACGGCCAGACGCAACACGCCAGTCTGGGTGGCCAGCAGCAAGCGGCTCAGCAAGGCTTCGGGCACCGCCACCACTACGCTCCTGGCATTTATGCGTTGCTGCTCCAGTTGGAAGCGCTCGTCGGCACTGATGTTGTGGGCAGGCTTGCCGTCGCGAGTCAGCCCGAGCAGCCCACCTACACTCAGGATTCTCAAGGCGGGCACCACCACCTGACTGGAGCGAACAGGGTTGGCAGTGTCTTCGGGGAGATAAAGCAGAACGTCGACATAATCGCCGGGGCTGAGCAGCCCGCCAGCACCAATCACCTCATCGACGGACAAGGCCAGTGCCCGTTCGTCGGGACGAATCATCCGCGCCAGGGTGCCACCCGCCTCGAAACTGCTTTCACTCAGCCAGGTCCCTGCCGCCAGTGGACGCCAGGTGCGGCGTTCGAGCACGTCTTCGATCTTGCTGAAACTGCCGACAGGCGCGACCTTGAGACGCTCGATCAGCAGATCGTCTTCCTTGAGAGAAGTGTAGGGAGGCACATCGCGCGCCAGCACCACGACACTCTGGCGCAGCGCTTCTTCGACGGGCGGCGCAGGCGGCGCGACCTCCACGGGAGGCGGTGCCTGTACGACGGGGGCCTCCACAGGAGGGGGCGGCGGCGCTGGCTCTTTACTGACCACTATTCCCAGATACCCGGCAACCAGTGCACCGAGTAAAAAAACGATAGCGAGCACCATGGTGATACGACTGCTCATGGCAACGCTTCCTTTGTCATCGCATGACCACCTCAATCCAACGCATCAACTTCGCAATAGCAATGAAGAACAATCACATGCCGCTCTTTTGAAGGTAGCCCACACCACCCAAAACGCCATCAAGGTCGGTGAAATATCCCTCTCTGGATGGTCTGGAAAGGCGATTTATAACTTTGTGATTAATGCTTTATTACGGTTGTGGGTTCGCGAGTTGGAGGCAATGCTGTAAGTGCAAAGGTTGTACGAAATTGCGGGTATGAGCCGCGCCATGAAGGGTGCAAGGAGAATCGAGATGTTCCTTACCAATCTGTACATACGCGTCTATACGCACATTCAGGCCTTCCTGAAAAACCGGGAAGCCGCTTCGGCTATCGAGTACGTACTTCTGGCTGCCATGGTGGCCGTGGCCATTGTTGCCTTCGTGCCAGCCATCAGTGCTCAAGTGCGAGTCATCTTCAACCAGGTTCTGGTCGCATTGGGCGGTACGGCAGTCTGACGCTTGATTGAACGAGGATAAAGTGTTGTAAGATCCGAGGCCGTTACCAACGTTTTCAAGGGTATCTATATGGCCGTCCACCCCACACGCCAACAGCTGCTTCTGGTTGATGACGAAGAGGACGCCAATGAAGAGTTGGCAGAACTGCTCGAAGGCGAGGGGTTCTGCTGCTTCACTGCTTCCTCCGTCAAGATGGCTCTGCAGCAGTTGACACGCCATCCGGACATTGCGCTTGTCATCACCGACCTGCGCATGCCGGAAGAGAGCGGTATTCAGTTGATCAAACGCCTGCGTGAACACACTTCGCGCCAGCACCTGCCTGTGATCGTCACTTCGGGGCATGCCGATATGGAGGACGTCAGCGACTTGCTGCGCCTGCAGGTACTGGATCTGTTCCGCAAGCCGATTTACCACGTCCGCCTGCTGGAAACCCTCAACAACCTCTTTCCCGAGCCGAAAATCTTTCAGGTGCAATGACACGAACCTTCATGATCCACGGAACTAGCCATACTGCTCCATAGCCAAAGCGAGCAGACCTATAACGTGATCAGGATGCACAAATGAAGGTAGAAAGCTTTTTTGAATGGCTGGGCCAGGCAATCGGGTCCGTGATCCGCTTCGTGGTGGATACTCTTGCCTGGCTGTTCAACGGTTTCACCCATGCCGGCGGCAACTTCGTGGACGGTTTGTCCCGCACCCTGGGCATGGACGCTTCACTGATCAGCATCGTTGCACTGGTCATCGGCCTGATGCTTCTGTACTCCGCCATCCGTGCCTTCATGCGCGCCTCCATCATCATGGGCATCATCTGGCTGGCGCTGGGACTGTGGCTGCTGAGCTGGATCATTCACTGACCGTCACACACCCCGTGCGCTTCAACTGACCGGCATTACGGCTACAATGCCCGCCTTGCCGGGAGTCCTCATGTCCAAGTTGTCCAGCGATTGGCGCCATCGCCCCACTCATCATCGAGTCTGGGGCATGGCGCTACCGATGATTCTGTCGAATATCTCAGTACCGCTGGTGGCGCTGGTGGACACCGCCGTGATCGGCCACCTGCCCCACGCCCATCAACTGGGCGCAGTCGCGGTGGGGGCCACGCTCTATACCTTCCTGGCCTGGGCCATGGGTTTTCTGCGCATGGGCACCACCGGCTTCGCTGCCCAGGCTGCCGGGCGTAGCGACGGCGCGGCGTTGCGCCAGATTCTGCTGCAAGGCCTGCTGCTGGCGATGGGGCTGGCCTGCCTGCTGGGACTGATTGCCCTGCCCTTCAGTCATCTGGCCCTGTCGTTGATGCAGCCCTCGGCCGACCTGCAACAGATGACCCTGGATTTCTTCCACGCCCGGCTTTTCGGCCTGCCTGCGGCACTGGCCACGTATGCGCTGGTGGGCTGGTTTCTCGGCACCCAGAACGCCAGGGCGTCGCTGGCCATTCTGTTGATCACCAATGCGGTGAACATCCTTCTCAACCTGTGGTTCGTTCTGGGCCTGGACTGGGGAGTGGTCGGCTCGGCGCGGGCTTCGGTGCTGGCAGAGTGGACCGGTGCATTGATCGGTCTGTTCATGGCTCGCAACGCTCTGCGGGCCTGGCCGGGCAGGATCGTCTGGGCAGCCTTGAAACTCTGGAGCAACTGGCGCCCGCTGCTGGCGGTCAACCGCGACATCTTCATTCGTACCCTGGCGCTGCAGTCGATCATGTTCCTGATCACCGCCCAGGGCGCTCGACTGGGAGATGCCACCGTCGCCGCCAATGCATTGCTGCTCAACGGCCTGCTGCTGACGTCCCACGCACTGGACGGGCTGGCCCATGCCGTGGAAGCCTTGTGCGGGCATGCCATCGGAGCGAGTGACCGCACGGCATTACGTCGCTCTCTGGTGGTCGCCGGTGGCTGGTCCCTGATTGCCAGCCTGGCCTTTGCGCTGTTGTTCCTGACGGGCGGGCATCTCTTCGTGCAGATGCAGACCAACATCCCCGAAGTGCGTGAAACCGCCCTTGTCTATTTGCCCTATCTGGCTGCCATGCCCCTGCTCGCGGTCTGGAGTTATTTGCTGGACGGCCTGTTCATCGGCGCCACACGCGCCCGTGAAATGCGCAATGCGATGCTGATCAGCGTTGCCCTGATCGCTCCCGTCGCCTTTTTCGCCGTCGACCAGGGCAACCATGGACTCTGGCTGACGTTCATGACCTTCACCCTGGTGCGTGGCTTGAGCCTTGGGACCATCGCCTGGCGCCTGAACCGCAAGGACGGCTGGTTCGCCTATTGATCGCTCTCGGCCATCCTGCCGGCAAAGGTGATTCTCGGGCTGGTCAGGGTCAGACCGCTTGAATCAAGCCGCACCCGACTGGAACCGATGCTTAACGACAGCTCGCTGCCCTCTTCAAACGACACGGTCGGCCCGTTATCCAGACGAAAGCGGCGCTTCTCGCCCAAGATCATCTGCCAGTCCAGTTGCGCCTGCACGCTGTCGGCGGGCAAGGCTCTTTCGCACGGGCTGAAAGCTGGCTTACAGGCACGAGAATGCAGGCAGGCAGTAATCACAGGGCGATCCATATCGTCATCGAGCAAACTCACCAGCACTTCCATCCCGCCGGTAAACACCCATTCAAGCCCCTGCATCACCGGTAGCCAGCAATCGTTGTAACGCGCACCACATCCCTGCAACCCCCACTCGAACTGCACCTTCAGACGCCCCACCGAATCGCGCTCGACCTCCTGCCCCGGCGGACCGACGACCCAGGCCCGCTGCAACTGCGGCACCTTCGCACGTGGCTGCGGCTCAGGCACGCTGAAGCCCACTTCCCAGGGAACAGCCTGAAAACGATTGGTATAACCCTCACCGTCTTCAGCTTCCGACCCCGGTTCAACGCAGTGATGCTCGACCTGGTTGACCAGCCACATGTGGTTCCACTCGGTTTCCGGGTGACCGGTCAGCGGCAGCAGATACCCCGAGACCACAAATGGCAGGCTGCTTTCGCCTTCGGCCCGCTGCCGGGAGCGACTGCCTGGCAAGTCCTGGCCCTGGGTGGTGACAGCAAAACGGGTGACGCCCTGTCGGTGTGGCAATTGCTGCCAGGGCGCCGCAGGCGCAGGACGAAAACCGCGCAGGCTATCGCCAAAGACCAGTTCATGGCGCTGGCGAGAATGAATGAAGTGATAGTGAATGCCCTCTTCGGCACACAGACGCGCCAACAGTTGCAGGTCAGACTCCTGATATTGCGCGCAATACTCACGCTCGCGGCATTGGGTTTTCAGCTCGAAGCGATAGCTGCCCTTGCGCAGCCCATGCTCTTCCAGAACCCTGGCAATAATCTGCGGGGCGGTCATGTGTTGAAAGATGCGCTGGTTGTAACGCTGCCCGAGACAGGCCAGCCGAGGGCCGACCTTCAATCGATAACAAGCAGGCCCGGGCCGGAAATGACTGCGCACCGCACTGTGGATCTGGCCATGAAAGCCATGACTACCATCTTTGAAACTCAGGAATACCGGCTTGTACATCAGGCTTGCCAGATCCACATCGAGGCTTTCGTTGACGACTTCCAGCTCGAAGGCAAACGGCTGACTGATCGCTTCCGTACCCCGTAACCAGAGGACGGTAAAACAATGACGCAGACGGGCGATCTCCAGACGAAAAAGCGGCGCGCTGGCGGGATCGGGCATGAGGGTGTTCTCTACAGAGGAATCCGAGCGGCGATTCTGGCCGAGAAGCGGGATCGAGTAGAGGGCAAAAGGCAGAACAGGAAGCTGCCTACATGTGAAGAGGTTTTGGACTACACAATGATTGATCGCGAATGAATTCGCTCCCACAGGTGCAGGAGCGAATTCATTCGCGAAAAGTCAGGAAGACAAGTAAGAGGAACGAGTCAGGCCAAGGCGCAACGCATCCAGGTACTGAGTGCGCTCACGCGGGCTGATCCTGGCGCTGGCAACCTTGTCCCGGTAATGGGTCATCAGTTCTTCCGGCGACAAGTGCACGTAACGCAGCATGTCTTCGATGGTGTCGTGGGTTTCGATACCGGCGTGGTAAACGCTACCATCCTGGTTCTGGTAGATGTTCACCGAGTCGGTATCACCGAACAGGTTGTGCATGTCACCCAGAATCTCCTGATAGGCACCTACCAGGAAGATACCCAGCAGATAATCTTCACCTTCATTCAGGGGATGCACCGGCATGCTGGTTTCGATGCTCTGCTCGTCAACGTACTGGTTGATCTTGCCGTCGGAGTCGCAGGTCAGGTCCTGAAGCACCGCACGACGTACGGGCTCTTCGCCCAGACGATGCAGCGGAATGATCGGCAGCACCTGGCCGATGGCCCAGGTGTCGGGCAGGCTCTGGAAGACCGAGAAGTTACAGATGTACTTGTCGGCCAGCTTGTCGTTGAGTTCGTCCAGCACCTGGCGATGGGAACGCTGACGGGCTTTCAACGAGTTATGCAGGCGGCGGCAAACCGCGAAATAGCACTGCTCGCCCAGAGCTTTCTGCGCCAGGCTGATCTTGCCGTCGGCATACTGGGTCGCGATATCGCTCATGTAGTGCGTGGCACGCCAGTAGGTTTCGGTCACCATCTCGATATCGGTCGGGCCCAGCAGATCGATCAGCCACTGCACGGTTTCCGGCAGGCTTTCCTTGTCTTCGATCAGCGGTACTTCGTCGTTGTGCCTTTCGACGTCGGTCACCTGCACCACCAGCATGGCGTGGTGGGCGGTCAAAGAGCGGCCGCTTTCGGAAAAAATGTGCGGATGCGGCAGGCCCTGGGCGTCGCAGAACTCCTTGAGCATGCCGACCACGACACCAGCGTAGTCATCCATGTCGTAGTTGATGGAGCTGGCGTTACGCGAGTGCGTACCGTCGTAATCCACGCCCAGACCGCCGCCCACGTCGATGTGGTCTACCGGCAGCCCCAGATTGCGCAGCTCGCCGTAGTAACGAATCGCTTCCTTGAACCCGTGCTGGTAGTCCGCCAGATTGGCGATCTGCGAGCCCATGTGGAAATGCAGCAGGCGAATGCCCTGATCCAGGCCCGCCTTGCGGAAACGATCAACCACCGAGAGCAGTTGCGCGGCCGACAGGCCGAACTTGGATTTCTCGCCGCCGGTATCGGCCCACTTGCTCGACGCCAGCGAAGACAGGCGCACGCGCAGGCCCACTTGCGGAGCAACCTTGAGCTCTGCAGCCTCTTCGATGACCAGTTCGACTTCGGATTCTTTCTCGATCACGATGAAGACGTTGTGGCCCAGCTTCTGGCCCATCAGTGCCAGACGGATGAACTCACGGTCCTTGTAACCGTTGCAGACAATGGTCCCGCCCTTGGGCGCCAGCGCCAGCACCGCCATCAACTCAGGCTTGGAACCCGCCTCAAGGCCGATGGAGACGTTCTGGGTGGCAATGATGTTTTCCACCACTGCTTCCTGCTGGTTGACCTTGATCGGGTACAGCGCGGTGTACTGGCTCTGGTATTCCAGGCGCGCGATGTTGCTGTCGAAGGCACCGGTCAACTGGCGAACGCGGTCTTGAAGGATATCGGGGAAACGCACCAGCAATGGCAGGGACAAACCGCTCTTGCGCAGATTGTCGACCTGCTCATAAAGGTCGATGGGCGAACTGCCCGGCCCGTTGGGACGAACTTCAACGCGACCGGATTCATTGATCGCAAAATAACCGGCCCCCCAATGACGAATCCCGTAAACACTGCGGCTGTCCGCAACGGTCCATTGGCTGCCATCGTCTTTGCGTGTGCGTCTTACGGACATCGAAGTCCCCTATAGATAAGTCATGTAGCGCCGCCCCAATGACAGGCATGCGCAGTGTAGAGAGTGGAAATGACGGTTTGGTTCTCGCTCAGCCGCCGGACTTTTTGGCCTTGAAACCTTTCTTGACCAGTTCCGCCAGCAACAGCTCGACGTGATCGCCCTGAATCTCGATCACTCCGTCCTTGAGGGCTCCGCCCGTGCCGCAACGCTGCTTGAGCGCCTTGGCCAGTTCCTTGAGCCCATCCTCGGCCAGTGGCACGCCCGTGATGGTGGTCACGGTCTTGCCTCCACGGCCTTTGCTCTCGCGCCGCACGCGCGCAATACCGTCTCCCTCGGGGATGACGTTCTGCTTGCAGGTACAGGCATCGACAGGCTGACGACATTCGGGACAATGACGCCCTGCGTCGGTTGAAAACACCAAGCCACCCAGGGCGGCGAAGGATGCGGCTTTCTTAGCCACTGGAAATCCTCTTGTTGAGGACTGAAGACGGGCCGGGCTCGATCGTGAGCCTTCGACCGCGAAGCCCCACTCTGGCAGGGGCAGCGCTACTGGAACGGCATGGCCGGCCCAGTTTTAAAAGGTCGCGCAGTGTACCGGCAAAAAGCATGCTTGCTAAGAGCCTGAATGCGCCAATTTACTGAACATTTGCGACCTGCTCCAGATAGCGTTTCAACGCTGCCAGAGAGTCCGGGCAATAAGGCTTTTCGGCAGTTTCTGCCAAGACCTGGGCCACCGGGATGAAGCGCGCCTGCAAGACCTCTTCAGGTTGCAGGCTCAGAGGCCCGTCCCAGACGGCGGAAAATACCGCGCACCAGATCCGGTTGCCCGGCTGATCGAAGAGAAACTGCTCATGGGCCTGCAACGCAACACCGCCAACACCCAGCTCTTCCTCAAGCTCACGGGCAGCCGACTCGGCATAGCTTTCACCGGCCTGCACCATGCCTCCCGCCGCCACATCCCAGAAACCGGGATAAATGGCTTTGCTCAGGGTGCGCTGGTGAACGCAAAGCTCGCCTGCCGAATTGAACAGCAAGATATAAGTGCCTCGCCCGATCAGGCCACGCTCGCGCAGTTCGGCCCGAGGGAGCGAACCCTGGAGCCGGTCCTGCTCATCGACCCAGGCGATCTGCTCGGCGTCCGAGGCGGCGCGATGCGCGGCCTCTTGCGCAGAAAAGTCCATCAACCCTGGGACAGCAACTGGCGAAGGTCGATCACCGCCGCGTTGGCCCGGGAGATGTAGTTGGCCATGACCAGCGAGTGGTTGGCCAGCACGCCAAACGCGCTGCCGTTCAGGACCATCGGGCTCCACAGCGGCTCCTGGGAAGCCTCCAGCTCACGAATGATCTGACGCACGCTGACGGTCGCGTTCTTCTTGGCCAGTACGTCCGCGAAGTCCACCTCGATGGCACGCAGCAGATGCGACAACGCCCAGGCCTGACCACGGGCTTCATAGAAGACGTTGTCGATCTGCAGCCACGGGGTTTCAACTATTTCTTCGTCGACCTGCGGCACTTCGCCCGGCTTGACCGAGGCCATGGCTTCGGTTTTCAGAGTGCTGTTGAGCTTGACCCGACCGACACTGGCCGACAGACGCTGGGACAGGGACCCCAGACGTGTGCCCACGTCGCCCAGCCAGTTATTCAGGTTGTCGGCACGGGCATAGAACAAGGCGCCCTTCTGATTGGGGTCGGAGAGGCGTGCCTGATAGCGGCTCAGGGCATTGATGCCATCAGTGTACTGCGACTCGCTCGACGGCAGCACCCAGCTGCGGTTATCAAAGTTGAACAACGGCTCGGCACGGGCCAGATCACCGTCTTCAGCCGATTGCGACTGCGAACGGGCAAAGTCCTTGCGCAACGCACGGCTCAAGTCGCGGACCTGTACCAGCACGCCGTATTCCCAGCTTGGCATGTTGTCCAGCCACAGACCTGGCGGGAAGCGATCGTTGGACAGATAGCCGCCACGCTTGTCGAGCAGTGTCCGGGAGACTGTCTTGAGGGTTTCGACCGTGGTGTAACCGATCACCATCGGCTTGCCTTCACGCTCGGCAGCGGCCTGGGCATTCTGCTGTACGGGAAACAGCGCAGGCTCCTTGCTCCAGTACCAGCCCACCAGCAGGGTGACCAGCAAATAGATCAGAATCAGGGAACCCAGGGCTCTGCTATAGAAAAGGTTGCCCAGGTAACCACGTCTCTTGACCGACGCAGTATCAGCGGTACGCTCACCCGCGCTGCCTGCGCGGTTCTTCCAATCCAGCATGGTAAGGGTCCTTTCAGTCCGGGTTCAGGGCTTCGACCGCAACCTTACAGCAAGGTGCCTTTTGCTGACATGCGCGACGCAAGGTTTTGTTGTCGCCTCGAAACCTGCCGCCCTGGAACAAGGTGCGAATGGCAGAGAAATACAGCCATCGTGCAAACTTTAGGCGCAAAAATGACTCTGACAGAAACCGGACGCCCTTTTGTTGACGAATAAGTGACTTACGGCACTCTTCTATACAAGCGGAGGTGCTAGCATAGAGCCAGCATCGGTACTACTCAGCAACCCCACAGTACTCATAATATGACCGAGTCAGAAGACCCTAGCCGCGATCGTCTCAAGCACCACTTTGCCCAAAGGGTCACTCATCAAGCACGTCAGATTCTTGAGACTTGGCAGCGACTGCAGAAATCCGAATGGTCTATCGCCGACATGGCCGAACTGAAGGACTCGACCCTGCGCCTGCAGCGGTTCGCCGAACGGTTCGAGCAGGACGAACACCTGGAACTGGCCCGGGATATCGGGCAGGCACTGGAAACCGTCGAAGCCAACCGCGGCCGACTCAACAGCACCCTGATCACCGAACTCAACCGTTTGATGCAGCGCCTTTCCCGCACCGGCCTGCGTCACGGCGACAAACTGGAACAAACCGCACTCCCGCCACTGCGCAAGCCAGTCTATGTCGTGCTTCAAGATCGCGAACGGGCCGAACGCCTTGCCAAACAGCTGGAGTTCTTCGGCCTGTCAGCCCTGTCACTGGACAACGTTGCCCAGTTTCAGTCAGCAATGCTGGAGCGCCATCCGTCGGTCATCATCATGGATGTAGACTTCAGCGGACCGGGCGAAGGCCTGAAACTCGCCTCACAGGTTCAGGAAGGACTTGAGCAGAAACTGCCCCTCCTCTTCTTCAGCCATCATGAAACCGATACACCGACGAGGCTGGCGGCCGTTCGCGCCGGCGGTGAGGAATTCCTGACCGGAACCCTGGAAGCCTCAAGCCTGCTGGAGAAAATCGAAGTCCTGACCTGCGTGGCACAGTACGAGCCTTACAAGGTGCTGGTCATCGATGACTCCCGCGCCCAGGCCACCCACACCGAACGAGTGCTCAATGCTGCCGGAATCGTGACCCGCACATTGCTGGACCCGATCCAGGCCATGTCCGAACTGGCGGAATTCCAGCCGGACCTGATCATCCTCGACATGTACATGCCCGGCTGCACAGGCACCGAACTGGCCAAAGTCATTCGCCACAACGACCGTTACGTCAGTGTGCCGATCATCTACCTGTCCGCCGAAGACGATCAGGACAAGCAGCTCGACGCCATGAGCGAAGGCGGCGATGACTTCCTGACCAAACCCATCAAGGCGCGCCACCTGATCACCACGGTCCGCAACCGTGCGGCCCGGGCGCGCAGCCTGAAGGCGCGCATGGTGCGTGACAGCCTGACCGGCCTGTACAACCACACCCACATTCTTCAGTTGCTGGAAGACTGCAGCTTTCGCGCCCGGCGCGAAAACAAGCCGCTGTGCTTTGCCATGCTCGATATCGACCATTTCAAGAAGGTCAACGACAGCCACGGCCACCCCATGGGCGACCGCGTCATCAAGAGCCTGGCACTGTTTCTCAAGCAGCGCCTGCGCAAGACCGACTTCATCGGGCGCTACGGTGGCGAAGAGTTCGCCATCGTGATGCCGGATACCGATATTCAGAGTGCTCATCAGGTACTCGAAGAGATCCGCTACCGTTTTGCGGAAATACATTACCCCGCCCAGCCGACGGACCTGTTCTGCACCTTCAGTGCCGGCGTGGTGGCGCTGGGCGTGTATGACGACAGCCTGACCCTTGCCTCCCAGGCCGACAACGCGCTGTATCGCGCCAAACATGCAGGTCGCAATCAGATTCACTCAGCCGTGGTTGAAGAGCCCTATCACGTGGTACTGCCCGAGCCGCAAATCCAGGAACAATAGCCGCCGAGGACAAGTACGAAATCCGTCCTTACAAACCTCACCCCTGCATGCCTTGAAACACTCCGCTATCATGCGCTGACTTTCGAGAATCGAGCCTGCCATGCGCCGTTTGTTATGCCTGATGCTGTTGATCCTGGCCCTGCCCGCTTTAGGGACCAGCCTGCTGGACAGTCGCCCTGCACCGACACTGGGTGGCACCTCACTGGATAACAGCAAGGAATTCCTGCCTGTACGCGAGGCATTCAAACTGAGCCTGATCGAAACGACTCCGCAATCGATCAAGCTGCGATTCGTCGCCACCGACGGTTATTACCTGTATCGCCATCGCTTCCAGTTCCGCACCGAACCCGCCGACATCGGCCTGGGCGAAGCGCAACTGCCTCCCGGCGAAAAGAAGCACGATGAGTACTTTGGCGACGTCGAGGTCTATCACGGCATTCTCGATATCGACCTGCCCCGCAAGCCCGGTGAAGAGCGCCCCTTTGTCCTGAGCGTGAGCTACCAGGGCTGCGCCGACAAAGGCCTGTGCTATCCCCCGGAAACCGAACGCCTGAATATTGGTGATGTGCCCGCCGATACCACTTCACAGGCCTGGAGCTGGAAAGAGCTGGCGCTGTTTTTCCTCGCCGGTATCGGCCTGACCTTCACTCCTTGCGTACTGCCGATGCTGCCGATTCTTTCCGGCGTGGTCCTGCGGGGTCAGGTCGGCGGGCTGCGCGGTCTGAATCTGTCACTGGCCTACATATTGCCGATGGCTCTGTGCTTCGCCTTGCTGGGCGCATTGATGGGCATGTTCGGCGCTGGCCTGAACCTGCAGGCACGCCTGCAATCGGCCTGGGTGCTGGTGCCGTTCTCGCTGTTCTTCGTGCTGTTTGCAGTGGCGATGTTTGGCGTCTTCGAACTGCGCCTTCCACAAGCCATCAGTAACCGGCTGGATCGTATTGCAGGCAAGACCGAAGGCGGCTCGCTCTGGGGTGCCGCCGTGCTGGGCGTGGTTTCCAGCCTGCTGGTATCGCCTTGCGTTTCGGCACCACTGGCCGGTGCATTGCTTTATATAAGCGCCAGCGGCGATGCACTGGGCGGAGGCCTGAAACTGTTCGCCCTGGGCCTGGGCATGGGAGCGCCGCTGTTGCTGGTCGCGACCGGCGGTGCGGCCTGGCTGCCAAAAAGCGGCCCATGGCTGGTAACCGTGAAAAACGCCATTGGCGTGCTGCTGCTGGGTCTGGCCATCGGCTTGCTGAGCCGTGTATTGCCGGGACAGGTCACGTTGCTGCTGATCGGCATTCTGTGTGCCGGCGTCGCGCTGTTCCTCGGAACGCTGGAACTCACTGCAAAATCTCCACGACAAAAGCTCGCACAACTGCTCGGCCTGCTTTTGTTGGTCTACGCTCTGGCATGCTGGTACGGCGCATTGAGCGGGCAGACCGACCCGACTCGTCCACTGGGACGCCCACAAGCGACCCTCAACAACGGCACGGTATTACCGACGTCATCCCAATGGCAGACCATCACCACGTCTGCCGAACTGGAGCGTGCCCTCAGCGAAGCCAGAAATACAGGTAAGCCCTTGCTGCTCGACTGGTATGCCGACTGGTGCATCAGTTGCAAGGTGATCGAGCACGAAGTACTGCCCGATCCGGGCGTCGTCGAGAAACTGGCAGGCTACAGCCTGATCCGTTTCGACATGACTGACAGCAATGCAGAACAACGAGCGCTGCTTGACCGCTACAAGCTGTTCGGACCACCCGCGTTGTTATTTTTCAGTAAAAGCGGCGAAGAACTGGAAAATGTCCGGGTCATCGGTGAAATCGACGCCCCTGCCTTCATTGAGCGCATAAATAGAGCAAATGACCCAAAATAGCTGTCGGGTCACAAACTTTACGCAAACATCGCTCATTGTGCTGGCTACTGTAGTTAACTGGACAGTACATCCTCCTTGCGGCATAGTCGCCGGGCGTGAACGCCCGTAAACACAAAAAGGAATAAACGATGGCGACTTTCCTGGTACTGCACGGCCCCAACCTGAATCTGCTCGGTACTCGCGAGCCCGGGATATATGGCGCAGTGACCCTGGCTCAAATCAACCAGGATCTGGAACGGCGCGCTCGCGACGCCGGTCACCATCTGATGTACCTGCAAAGCAACGCCGAGTACGAATTGATCGACCGGATCCATGCTGCCCGTACGGAAGGCGTGGACTTCATTCTGATCAATCCGGCTGCTTTTACACATACAAGTGTGGCAATACGTGACGCGCTGCTGGGAGTGAGCATCCCATTCATCGAAGTGCATTTATCAAACGTGCACAAACGCGAACCTTTCCGCCATCACTCCTACTTTTCAGATGCTGCTGTAGGAGTGATCTGCGGCCTTGGCGCCAGCGGTTACCGACTGGCCCTGGAGGCCGCCCTGGAACAATTGGCCGTTAGCTCCAAGCCATGACCGGACCAGCAACGCTGGCCCATCCGGCTTGAACCGGCTGCCGAAATGCCCTGACAGACCCCTTGGGAGTTGATGATTAATGGATATTCGCAAAGTCAAGAAACTGATCGAACTGCTGGAAGAATCCGGTATCGACGAGTTGGAGATCCGTGAAGGCGAAGAATCCGTACGGATCAGCCGTCACAGCAAGACTCCGGCACAACCGTATTACGCGCCAGCTCCAGTGGCTGCACCTGTAGCTGCTCCGGCCGCACCGGTTGCCGCTGCTGCAGAAGCACCTTCGGCTCCAAAGCTGAACGGTCACGTGGTCAAGTCGCCAATGGTCGGTACTTTCTACCGCACCCCTGCGCCTACTTCGCCTGCATTCGTCGAAGTCGGCCAGACCGTCAAGAAAGGCGACACCATCTGCATCGTCGAAGCGATGAAAATGATGAACCACATCCAGGCAGAAGCCAGCGGCGTCATCGAATCCATCCTGGTAGAAAACGGTCAGCCGGTTGAATTTGACCAGCCGCTGTTCACTATCGTTTGAACCGGGGAGAGCCTGCGATGTTGGAAAAAGTTCTGATCGCCAACCGCGGCGAAATTGCCTTGCGCATCCTGCGTGCCTGTAAGGAACTGGGCATCAAGACCGTCGCTGTACATTCCACGGCAGATCGCGAGTTGATGCACCTGGGTCTGGCAGACGAAACCGTCTGTATCGGCCCGGCTCCAGCCAACCTGTCCTACCTGAATATCCCGGCAATCATATCGGCAGCCGAACTGACCGGCGCCACGGCGATTCACCCGGGCTACGGCTTCCTCGCGGAAAACGCGGATTTCGCCGAGCAGGTAGAGAAGTCGGGCTTCGCCTTCATTGGTCCGAAAGCAGACACCATTCGCCTGATGGGCGACAAGGTTTCTGCCAAGGACGCCATGAAGCGTGCCAACGTGCCAACGGTTCCAGGTTCTGACGGCCCGCTGCCGGAAGACGAAGAAACCGCACTGCGCATCGGCCGTGAAGTCGGCTACCCGGTGATCATCAAGGCCGCCGGTGGCGGTGGTGGTCGCGGCATGCGCGTGGTTCACCGCGAGGAAGACCTGATCGAAGCTGCCAGCCAGACCCGCGCCGAAGCGGCTGCCTGGTTCAGCAACCCGATGGTCTACCTGGAAAAGTACCTGACCAACCCACGTCACGTGGAAGTCCAGGTCATTTCCGACGGCCAGGGCAATGCGATTCACCTGGGCGACCGTGACTGCTCACTGCAACGCCGTCACCAGAAAGTCCTGGAAGAAGCACCAGCACCGTTCATCGACGAAGACGCGCGCAAGGACGTACTGCAAAGCTGCGTTCAGGCCTGTATCGACATCGGCTACCGTGGAGCGGGCACTTTCGAGTTCCTGTACGAAAACGGCCGTTTCTACTTCATCGAAATGAACACTCGTGTTCAGGTAGAGCACCCGGTTTCGGAAATGGTCACCGGTATCGACATCGTCAAGGAGATGCTGAGCATCGCCGCCGGCAACAAACTGTCGTACACCCAGGATGACGTCGTCATCCATGGTCATGCGCTGGAATGCCGGATCAACGCTGAAGATCCGAAAACCTTCATTCCGAGCCCAGGCCTGGTCAAGCACTTCCACGCACCAGGCGGCAACGGTGTACGTGTCGACTCGCACCTGTACAGCGGATACAAGGTTCCTTCGAACTACGACTCATTGATCGGCAAGCTGATCACCTGGGGCGCGACCCGCGACGAAGCCATGGCACGCATGCGCAATGCCCTGGACGAAATCGTGGTCGACGGGATCAAGACCAATATCCCGCTGCATCGCGATCTGACCCGTGATGAAGGCTTCTGCGAAGGCGGAGTCAACATCCACTATCTGGAACACAAACTGGCCAATCAATAAGTCAGTGTGTTTCAGATCAACAAAGCCGCAGCGATGCGGCTTTGTTGTTTGCGTCGCATAGAAGTAAACTTGCCCGCTTCTTCGCGGCAGTACCGCGCACCCATTTTGACTCGAAGGTAATCCGCCATGCCTTGGCTGCAAGTCCGCCTCGCCATCAGCCCAGAACAAGCCGAAACCTACGAGGACGCGCTGCTTGAAGTCGGCGCCGTATCCGTGACCTTCATGGATGCCGAAGACCAGCCGATTTTCGAGCCAGAACTCAATACCACGCCACTGTGGGCACACACCCACCTGCTGGCCCTGTTCGAGGCAGACACCGACGCCGATCTGGCCCTGGCGCACCTGCGCCTGCTGACCGACGCCGAACTGCCCGAGCACACCGCCGAAGTCATCGAAGACCAGGACTGGGAACGCAGCTGGATGGACAACTTCCAGCCAATGCGCTTCGGCCAGCGCCTGTGGATCGTCCCGAGTTGGCACGCCGCGCCCGAGCCTGATGCCGTGAACCTGCTGCTCGATCCGGGCCTGGCATTCGGCACCGGCACCCACCCCACCACGGCCCTGTGCCTGGAATGGCTGGACGGTCAGGACCTCAAAGGCTGCAACGTGCTGGACTTCGGTTGCGGTTCGGGCATTCTGGCCATCGCTGCACTGTTGCTGGGCGCAGAGCAGGCAATCGGCACCGATATCGACGTCCAGGCGCTCGAAGCCTCTCGCGACAACGCCGGGCGCAACAACATTGCAGCCGAACGTTTCCCGCTTTACCTGCCTGAAGACATGCCTCAGCAGCAAGCTGACGTGCTGGTCGCCAACATCCTGGCCGGCCCACTGGTATCGCTGGCTCCGCAACTGGCAACCCTGGTCAAGACCGGCGGTCGCCTGGCGCTGTCCGGCATCCTTGCAGAACAAGGCCCGGAAGTGGCAGCCGCCTATGCTGCTACATTCGATCTGGACCCTATCGCCAACCGTGATGGCTGGGTACGCATCACGGGTCGTCGCCGTTAACAGCCGCCTGAACCGGACAGCAGCATGACCGACAGCTTCGTCACCCAGTGCCCCCACTGCCAAACCAGTTTCAGAGTCAGCCACGCCCAACTGAGCGTGGCCCGCGGCGTGGTGCGCTGCGGGGCCTGCCTGCAGGTCTTCAATGCCGCCCGGCAACTGCTGGAGCAGCGCTCGATCGACGAAGCCGACATCACGCCACCACCCGATCAGGAAATCGTCGCCCCCGAAGTCGTCGAGCAAGCGCCTGCGGTGCTGACTGCCGAGCCGCTTCCCGAGCCGACGCAGACCGTTCCAGAAGATGACGATCCCTGGAAAGTCAGCGAGTTCGATCTGGACAACCTGGACCTGGACGAAGAACTCGCCCGGCTCGAGCAGCGGGAAATCCAGTTGGCCGACAATTTCGGCAAGCCGGGCACACGTAACAGCGATGCAACGCTGACTGCCCAGCGCGACCATTCGGAAACCGAAGAAGGCACATGGGTCGGCAGCCTGCGCAACGACGATGTCAGCCAGCTACCGGAAATCCAGGCCGAGGTTATCAGCACCACGGAACAGGCTCCTGAGCCGGACCATGAAGACGAACCCGAGCAGCCGCCAGGCCGCGAGCGGACCGAGCCTTCATTGTCATCGACCCCTGTCGATCTGGACGATGATCAGCCAGCACTCAGCGCCCGCAAGCAGCCAGCCAGCGAAAGCACAGAGCGCTGGTCGGCGCGGGATGACGACGAAGACGATCACGACGATGACCACGAGCCGGCAATCGACTCTCGTGGCAAACGCGCCCGAAACGAACCAGCAGTCCGCGATCAGGCCCTTCTGGACCTGACCGATGACCCGTTGCAACTGGACTGGCAACGCCCCAAGCCACGCTGGGGCCGTCGCCTGCTCTGGAGCCTGCTGGTTCTGCTCGCCCTGGCCGGCCTGGCTGGCCAGTACATCTGGTATCACTTCGACCATCTGGCCAGACAGGACCAGTATCGTCCCTGGTTCCAGCAGATTTGCCCGAAGATCGACTGCAAGGTGCCTTCCAAGGTCGACATCAACCTGCTCAAGAGCAGCAATCTGGTGGTACGCAGTCATCCCGAATTCCAGGGCGCGCTGGTGGTAGACGCCATCATTTACAACCGTGCCTCTTTCTCCCAGCCCTTTCCGCTCCTTGAGCTAAGATTTGCCGATACCAGCGGTCAGCTCATTGCCAGTCGTCGGTTCAAGCCGGGGGAATACCTGAGCGGCGAAATGGCTGGCAAGGAAGAGATGCCACCCCAGACACCGATCCATATTGCGCTGGACATCCTCGATCCTGGCGCGAAAGCCGTGAATTACAGCCTGAACTTCCGATCACCGGAATAAGCCTCTGCCTGATCCTGCCTGCCGGTGCTCTTCGGGCCTGAAGGCATGTTTTCCCGTGGCAGACAGCCTGAATACCGACGTTTTCATGACAATTCGCTCAAGAAGCGAACCGTTGGCGATAAGAAAATAACTGTTCAGATTTTATCCAATTCAGCCTTTATCCAGTCATCGAGAGCGGGTATCATGCCAACCCTTTTTCAAACTCTCGGTTCGGTCTGAATGTTGCGAAAGCAACGGCAGACGGGGCTGTTGCAGACCGTGTAGAACGGTTTTTACACGGCCTGCGGATGATTCGGCCCCACGATAGGTAAAGCTATGTCGGCGGTACGCATCGGTCCATATACGTTACAGAACGGCTTGATCCTCGCCCCGATGGCGGGTGTCACCGACCAGCCTTTCCGGCAACTGTGCAGAGAACTCGGCGCAGGGCTTGTGGTGTCGGAGATGGTCACCAGTGACATGAGCCTGTGGAACAGTCGCAAATCGCGTCTGCGCATGATCCACGAAGGTGATCCCGAGCCCCGCTCGGTCCAGATCGCCGGTGGCGATCCACAGATGCTCGCTCAGGCAGCGCGGGCCAATGTCGAACTGGGTGCCCAGATCATCGACATCAACATGGGCTGCCCGGCCAAGAAGGTCTGTAACAAGGCCGCAGGTTCGGCGCTTCTGAAAGATGAAAAGCTGGTAAGCGAAATACTGCAGGCCGTGGTGGCCGCAGTCGATGTACCGGTGACCCTGAAGATCCGCACCGGCTGGGACCGCGATAACAAAAACGGCCTTACGGTCGCCAGAATCGCCGAGCAGGCCGGCATACAGGCGCTGGCGGTCCACGGGCGGACCCGTGCAGACCTTTACACCGGTGAAGCCGAGTACGACACCATCGCCGAAATCAAGCAGGCGATGTCGATTCCGGTGTTTGCCAATGGAGACATCGTTTCACCCGAGAAAGCCCGGTACGTGCTGCAGGCCACCGGAGCGGACGGGTTGTTGATTGGCCGGGCCGCCCAGGGGCGACCATGGATTTTTCGTGAAATAGATCACTACCTGCGTACCGGCGAGAAACTGCCGGCGCTGCCGGTGAGTGAAGTGGAACGTATTCTGCTTGAACATCTGACAGCCCTGCACGCCTTCTATGGAGACGTGATGGGCGTGCGCATTGCACGCAAGCATGTCGGTTGGTATCTCGCAACCTTGCCGGGCGCCAGGGAATTTCGCGCCCATTTCAATCGTTTGGAAGATACGGAAGCACAGTGCGCCAACGTCCGGGAGTTCTTGAGCCAAGGCTACAGGGGCCCGGATAACGAGAATAAAGAAGAGGTGGCCGCATGACGATGATGACCGAGACTTTAGTGAGTGGAACAACACCCGTGAGCGACAACGTCAATTTGAAACAGCACCTCAACACGCCGAGCGAAGAGGGCCAGACCCTGCGCGGCAGTGTAGAGAAGGCGCTGCACAATTATTTCGCCCACCTCGAAGGCGCTTCCGTCACTGACGTCTACAACCTGGTGTTGTCGGAAGTCGAGGCTCCGCTTCTCGAAAGCGTGATGAACTACGTCAA
Source organism: Pseudomonas sp. Irchel 3A18 (assembly GCF_900187465.1). NCBI lineage: Bacteria > Pseudomonadati > Pseudomonadota > Gammaproteobacteria > Pseudomonadales > Pseudomonadaceae > Pseudomonas > Pseudomonas sp. Irchel 3A18. Next base: position 43,552 of record NZ_FYDI01000014.1, on the reverse strand, counting down.
GGGCAACCAGACGAAGGCTTCCGAACTGCTGGGGCTCAATCGCGGCACGCTGCGCAAGAAACTCAAGCAGTACGACCTGCTTTAAGCATTATTCAATACAGAAAAGGCGACCCACCTTGCACAGCGGTCGCCTTTTTTTGCTGACTTCCTTTGCTTTTGATGGAAATTGAAATGACCGACCAGACTACCCGCCTGCCGATCCGCCGCGCTTTGATCAGCGTTTCCGACAAGACAGGAATTCTCGAATTCGCACGCGAGCTTGAAGCGCTGGGCGTAGAGATTCTTTCGACTGGCGGTACTTTCAAGCTGCTGCAGGACAACGGTGTTGCAGCCGTGGAAGTAGCCGACTACACCGGTTTTGCCGAGATGATGGATGGCCGGGTCAAGACCCTGCACCCCAAGATCCACGGCGGCATCCTGGGTCGTCGCGGCATCGACGATGCAATCATGAACGAGCACGGCATCAAGCCGATCGATCTGGTTGCGGTCAACCTCTATCCGTTTGAAGCCACGGTTTCCAAGCCGGGCTGCGACCTGCCGACCGCCATCGAGAACATCGATATCGGCGGCCCGACCATGGTTCGCTCCGCTGCGAAGAACCACAAGGACGTCGCTATCGTGGTCAATGCCAGTGACTACGCTCAGGTCCTGGAAAACCTCAAGGCTGGCGGCCTGACCTACGCTCAGCGTTTCGACCTGATGCTCAAGGCCTTTGAACACACTGCCGCCTACGACGGCATGATCGCCAACTACCTGGGCAGCGTCGACCAGACTGCAGAAACCCTCAGCACCGAAGGCCGCAGCCAGTTCCCGCGTACCTTCAACACCCAGTTCGTCAAGGCGCAGGAAATGCGTTACGGCGAGAACCCGCACCAGAGCGCGGCGTTCTACGTTGAAGCCAAGCCTGCCGAAGTCGGCATCGCGACCGCTACCCAGCTGCAAGGCAAGGAACTGTCGTTCAACAACGTGGCCGACACCGATGCTGCACTGGAATGTGTCAAGAGCTTCGTCAAGCCGGCCTGCGTGATCGTCAAGCACGCCAACCCGTGCGGCGTTGCCGTCAGCCCCGAAGGCGGCATTCGCCAGGCCTACGAACTGGCCTACGCCACCGATACCGAATCCGCTTTTGGCGGGATCATCGCCTTCAACCGCGAGCTGGATGCCGAAACCGCCAAGGCCATCGTTGATCGTCAATTCGTCGAAGTCATCATCGCGCCAAGCGTCAGCGTTGAAGCTGCGGCAATCGTCTCCGCCAAAGCCAACGTTCGCCTGCTGACCACCGGTCAATGGGCTGCCGAACGTGGCGCGGCCTGGGACTACAAACGCGTCAATGGCGGCCTGCTGGTACAAAGCCGCGACATCGGCATGATCACCTCTGCCGACCTCAAGATCGTCACCCAGCGCGCACCGACCGAACACGAAGTACACGACCTGATCTTCGCCTGGAAAGTCGCCAAGTACGTCAAGTCCAACGCCATCGTCTACGCCAAGAACCGCCAGACCATCGGTGTCGGCGCCGGCCAGATGAGCCGCGTTAACTCTGCACGTATCGCCGCCATCAAGGCCGAGCACGCAGGCCTGCAGGTTCAGGGCGCGGTCATGGCTTCCGACGCCTTCTTCCCGTTCCGCGACGGCATCGACAATGCCGCCAAGGCCGGCATCACTGCCGTCATCCAGCCAGGCGGCTCGATGCGCGACAACGAAGTGATTGCGGCAGCAGACGAAGCGGGCATTGCGATGGTTTTCACCGGAATGCGCCATTTCAGGCACTGATTGCAGTTTTGAGCCTAAAGCTGCAAGCGACAAGAAAGAGCGGATTGCACCGCTCTTTCTTGATGCGGCAGCTCCATTTTTCAAAGCCATAAGCTGTAGTTCGAGAGCTGCGCGATCAGCCTTTACTTGCAGCTTGTAGCTTTCTCCGAAGGAGACTTTCACTTATGAACGTATTGATTATCGGCAGCGGCGGTCGTGAACACGCTCTGGCCTGGAAAGTGGCTCAGGACCCGCGGGTCGAGAAGGTTTTCGTCGCGCCGGGCAACGCCGGTACGGCCATCGAAGCCAAGTGCGAGAACGTCGCCATCGACGTGCTGGCTCTTGAGCAACTGGCCGACTTCGCCGAGAAGAACGTGTCCCTGACCATCGTCGGTCCGGAAGTCCCGCTGGTCGCAGGCGTTGTGGATCTGTTCCGCAGCCGTGGCCTGGACTGCTTCGGCCCGACGGCTGGCGCCGCTCAGCTTGAAGGCTCCAAGGCGTTCACCAAGGACTTCCTGGCTCGCCACAAGATCCCGACCGCCGACTACCAGAACTTCACCGAGATCGAGCCTGCACTGGCTTACCTGCGTGAAAAAGGCGCTCCGATCGTCATCAAGGCTGACGGCCTGGCTGCCGGTAAAGGCGTGATCGTTGCCATGACGCTGGCCGAAGCCGAAGACGCCGTGCGCGACATGCTGGCTGGCAATGCCTTTGGCGAAGCCGGTTCGCGGGTCGTGATCGAAGAGTTTCTGGACGGCGAAGAAGCCAGCTTCATCGTGATGGTCGATGGCAAGAATGTCCTGCCAATGGCCACCAGCCAGGACCACAAGCGCGTCGGCGACGGCGACAGCGGTCCGAACACCGGCGGCATGGGTGCTTACTCCCCCGCGCCTGTGGTGACTGCCGAAGTTCACCAGCGCGTCATGGATCTGGTCATCTGGCCAACTGTTCGTGGCATGGCAGAAGAAGGCAACGTTTATACCGGTTTCCTCTATGCTGGTCTGATGATCGACAAGGCGGGCAACCCGAAAGTCATCGAGTTCAACTGCCGCTTCGGCGACCCGGAAACCCAGCCTGTCATGTTGCGCCTGCAATCTAGCCTGGTGCTGCTGGTCGAAGCTGCGCTGGCACAGGCACTGGACAAGGTCGAGGCACAATGGGACCCTCGTCCAAGTCTGGGCATCGTTCTGGCTGCCGGTGGTTACCCTGGCGATTACGCCAAAGGCGCCGCGATCGAAGGTCTGGATGCTGCGGCACAACTGCCGGGCAAGGTCTTCCATGCAGGCACAGCACTCAAGGACGAGCGTGTCGTCACCAGCGGCGGTCGCGTATTGTGCGCAACCGCTCTGGGCGAAACAGTCGGCAAGGCACAGGAAAATGCCTATGCCCTGGCTGCAAGGATTGATTGGGAAGGTTGCTTCTACCGCAAGGACATTGGCTACCGTGCCATTGCCCGTGAGCGTGGTGAGAGTCAGGAGTAAGTCTACCGGACCAGCCCCTGACAAGGGGGCTGGTCGGTTGCTCCGGCACTGCGCACTGTTATCAGGCATTCACTCAGGAAGGGATATCACCGTGCGCTGGCTCAGGATTGCCATAGTTTCAACAGCCGGACTACTGTCCTTGCTCTTCATGCTCACGGCCAAGGCCGAGCATGGCGCTGGGTGGTCCACGCTGCTCGACGAACAGGCAAGCCTGCAACTGAACGATATCCGCTCGGCCCGCTACCAGAACCAGTTCAGCCCCATCGACCTTGAACGGGTCACGGCAGCCGACCGCGACAGCGCGTTATGGCTGCACTACCGGGTACCTCCTACCCGACACGAACAACTGATACGCATCTTCGCGCCAGACCTGGCCAGCGGAGACCTGTACATCATCGAAGGCGAAAAGCTGGTCGACCACCTGCGCACCGGTAACGATGTGCCCAAGCAGGATCAGCGACTGCCCTCCAACGATTTCCTGCTCCCCGTCCCGCAAAGCGATGTCCCGCTGGACCTGTACCTGCGACTCGTCTCGACCCAGAAACTGCGCCCCAGCATCACGCTGCAACCGGCGATAGCCAGCGCGGCCGACGAGCGCGAACCTTTCCTGTTCGGCCTGCTGTTCGGCGCGCTGATCATGCTGATCATCCAGAACCTCACGCGCTACTGGCACACCAAGTCGCGCAGCAACCTGTGGCTGGCCGCCTGTGAAACCCTGCTGGCATTGAGCGCGTTCCTGCTGCTCAACCTGATCGACATGGCCAAGACCTGGCATATCGCGCAAACGCCGGGGGCCCACGTTGCGCTGTTGCTCGCCGCCGTGGCCGGCCTGTTCTACACCTACTGCTTCTTCGTGCATCGAGGTATCAAGGTACTCGACCGACTGATGCAGGTCGATGCCGTGCTCATGGGCACCGGCGTGCTGCTGGTACTGCTGTTCGATAGCGTTCCACTCAACGTCATGACCTTCCTGCTGGTTTCCCTGACCACGCTGAGCATCCTGACGGTATCGGTCTGGCACTGGCAGAAAGGCTACCGTCCGGCGCGGACGTTCGTGGCCTCGATGATCCTCTTCAACCTCGGTTATCTGGTGATCGTGCCGGGTCTGTTGTGGCTGAGCCTGATCCCGCCGCAATGGCTGATCCTCGCCCTGCTGGGGGTTTTCTGTATCTGCGGCCTGCTGATGAGCATCGCGCTCAACGAACGCTCGCGCAGCATTACCGAAGACAAGTTCAGCCTGAGCCGCGATCAGGCCGCCAGCACGGCGGAAGTCAACGCCAAGGCCGAGTTCCTGGCCAAGATCAGCCACGAAATCCGCACGCCCATGAACGGCGTGCTCGGCATGACCGAACTGCTGCTGGATACCCCGCTTTCGGTCAAGCAGCGCGACTATGTGGAAACCATCCACAGCGCAGGCAACGAACTGCTGACGCTGATCAACGAGATCCTTGATATCTCCAAGCTCGAGTCGGGCCAGATCGAACTCGATGACGTGCAATTCGATATCAGTGCCCTCATCGAGGACTGCCTCAACATATTCCGCGCCAAGGCCGAACAGCAGAACGTCGAACTGATCAGCCTGATCCATCCCCAGGTGCCGCGAGTCATCAGTGGCGACCCGACACGTCTGCGCCAGACGCTGCTGAGCCTGCTGGAAAACGCGCTGAAGAAAACCGAAGAAGGCGAAATCCTGCTGGCGGTCGCGCTTGACTCCAAGCCCGGCAAACATCGCGTACGCATCTCGGTACAGGACAGTGGCATGCCGTTGTCTGCGGAAGAGCGCGATGCCTTGATGCACACCGAACTGCACAGCAAGCACTTCCTGACCAGCAACAAGCTCGGTGGCCACCTGGGGCTGGTCATTGCGCGCCGGCTGACAGAGCTGATGGATGGCGAGTTCGGTATCCAGAACGGCCACACTCAAGGCACCACACTCTGGCTGAGCCTGCCACTGGACGCCAAGCTGCTGGAGCAGCCGACCACCGATCTGGACGGCCCGCTCAAGGATGCTCGCGTGCTGGTGGTTGATGACAACGATACCTGCCGCAAAGTGCTGGTGCAGCAGTGCAGCGCCTGGGGCCTGAACGTCAGTGCCGTGCCGTCCGGCAAGGAAGCGCTGGCGTTGCTGCGAACCAAGGCGAACTTGCGCGACTATTTCGATGTGGTACTGCTCGATCAGAACATGCCCGGCATGAGCGGCATGCAACTGGCGGCCAAGATCAAGGAAGACCCGAGCCTCAATCACGACATCCTGTTGATCATGCTCACCGGTATCAGCAACGCGCCCAGCAAGATCATCGCCCGCAATGCCGGCATCAAGCGCATTCTGGCCAAACCGGTGGCTGGCTATACGCTCAAGACCACGCTGGCAGACGAACTGACTCAACTGAACAAGGGTGTCGTTCCGCTTTCGTCGCAGCCTGCCTTGAACACGCCGGTCAGCGTGCCCGGCGACTTCCGTATTCTGGTAGCCGAAGACAACACCATCTCGACCAAGGTCATTCGCGGCATGCTCGGCAAACTCAACCTGCGCCCTGACACTGCCAGCAACGGCGAAGAGGCGCTGCGAGCCATGAAGGCACAGCGTTACGACCTGGTGCTCATGGACTGTGAAATGCCAATCCTCGATGGCTTCTCGGCCACCGAGCAACTGCGGGCCTGGGAAGTGGGCAACCAGCGGGTGCGTACTCCGGTAGTAGCCCTGACGGCGCACATTCTGACCGAACACAAGGATCGTGCCCGTCAGGCGGGTATGGACGGGCATATGGCAAAACCCATCGAGTTGTCGCAGTTGAGGGAGTTGATCGAATACTGGGTCGAACAGCGTGAGGCAACCCGCACCCTGACGTCTAATGGCAACCTCTACCAGCAGAACTGACGGGCCATGACAAAGCCTTTCCCCAAGTGAGCCAAGACCATGCTTCATGTGCTATTCAGCGTTTATCTGAAGATGCTGGTGCTCTATAGCCCTTTTTTCGTACTTTCCTGCTTCATCAGCCTGACCCGTGGCCACTCACGCAAGGAGCAGCGGCGTCTGGCGTGGAAAGTCGCGCTGGCGACGCTGATTTCCAGCGTGCTGCTCTATCTGTTCGGCCGGGTGATCTTCGATGTATTCGGCATCACCGTGGATGCATTCCGGATTGGCGCAGGCAGCGTGCTGTTCATTTCGGCGCTGGGCATGGCGCAAGGCAAATCGGCGGTACAGACCGATAACATCCAGCAGGATGTCACCATCGTCCCGCTGACCATCCCGATCACCGTAGGCCCGGGCACCATCGGTGCGCTGCTGGTCATGGGGGTCAGCCAGCCTCATTGGGATGACAAACTCACTGCCATCCTGAGTATTGCCCTGGCCAGCTTCAGCGTTGGTGTCGTTCTGTATCTGTCGGACCGAATCGAACGCATCCTCGGTGACCAGGGCCTGCAGATTGTCAGCCGTCTGATGGGGTTGTTCGTCTGTGCCCTGGCAGCGCAAATCATTTTCACCGGGGTCAAAGGGTATCTGGTGCCCTGATACTTCAGAGCGGAATGCGCTTGATACGCTCCGCTCCCCTGTCCTGTAACTCCTTTCGCACACGGTCGCGATTTAAAGCGTATTGGGTATTGTCGAAGACGAAGCCGCCACCCTTGAGCAACAACTTCATTTCATAGCTGAGCGGCCACATGGGAATCTTCGAAATCCATGAATACCAGGGCTTGGGTTTGGTAAGACTGAGCATTTGCAGCCCACAGATCACAATGTGGATCTGCCCGGACTCGCGCTTCTCGCAAGGTACCATCTGAAAGCTTTCGGAGCGCCCCACACTGAACCAGCTGCTGAAGAAAACCTTCGCATGCTCGCTATTGAACATGTCCTGCAGCGAGGATTTCGCCAGCTCAGCGAGCCGGGGAGAAGTAATACGCGCCACCAGCAGCGCGGCCTGGCTCTGAAAATCCTTGGGTTTCTTGAATACCGCAGATTTCTGATCAATGGCCGATGTGCGTGAAAGCCCACACACTACCAACTTCTGCTGGTAAGCATTGATCCAGCCATCCCAGTTTTTCTTGCGATCAAAAGCATCGAAAGCACACAGCTCGGCCAGTAACAGGCAATCCTGAATATCCGCCCGCTCCTGCGCATCAAAGCCAGGCAGGAAAGAAACCAGATTATTGGCCATCAACAGAGAGTTTGAACTCATGGCTCGTCCCCCTCCAGACCGACAATCAACTCGTCGCGTCTGACACCCAGCCTGGCGACCAGATCCTTTCTGAAATAACCGAAACCATGTTCATCCAGCTCGGCGGAGACATATGCGATCTCCAGGCTCTTCACGTTGCTCAATTCGGCAAACAACTGCGCAAGCGACTGCTCACCTGCGGGTGGCGTACTTTTGAACGAGAGAATAATCAGATTGACCACCGGCTCGACATCGACGAACGCCAGTTGCAGGATGACCGAGCAATCCTGCTGGCCTGGTGCGTCCGGCTCCGTGGCCGACTCAGGGAGCACCAGAACCGGCAGACACTGCGTCGTTTGCTCCGCCAACAAGGCCGTGACGGCCTTCTTTTCGGTGCCATCCGCAGAGCGTTTCAAGATGCACTCTGCACGCTCGATAAGTGGCAAAGGCACGCGCTTGGACAGCTTTTCCCTAACGTAGGCCCACAGTGAACCTGTGTACTCCAGAGGCGCATCCTGCACTTCGCGGTAAACGATATTGCAGCGAAACCGGGTCAGCGCATTGAGATAGGTCTGACGCCATTCGACAGGCTCGGCAAACTTTTCATGCTTGGCCGAAGCGGCCAACTGGCTATACAGGCTGCAGTCCAGCACATCCGCCTTAAATGAAGGGGAGACGCCGCTGGAAAAAAAGAACAGGCTGCCTGCATTGATATAACTCTGCTGCATTCCTTTGCACATAAGACTCCCTCACTACGCTCATCAAAAAAAGCCGCGGCGAACCGCGGCTCAACAACACATCAGATCTCGAATTCAGCCAGGGCAGATCGGGCATTTGCCGTCAGCTTCGCCTCAACCTCACCCTTTACCCGCGCATAATGCTGAGGGTTGAGGACCAGATTGTTCTCGGCACGCTTGATGCGAACAGAAGCATTGTTCCACTCCCAGAACAGCACGTTGGTGATGTCTTGAGACGTGACAAAGTTCACTGCACCCATGGCCATGACCACTTCACCATCACTGGACTCGGCGGCAGACGCGATAGCGAATTTGGCACTTTTGTGGGTTTTGCTTGAGTTCTCGAACAAGCGAAGTGGCTTGTCACTGGACTGCAGAGCCTTGACGGTGTCCTTGGCGACCTTGAGCAGTAATACAGAGGTCGGACCCGGTACTGTCATGGCAAAGATGGCCGATTCCAGAATCTTCAGTGCTTCCTGCTCCATGGTGAAACGCGTATTGCTGCTTCGATAGTCCGAAAGCTCTTTGGACTGAGAGAACCAGCCGCAGTAACCCAGCACCTTGGTGAAGGTTTCATACCACTGCACGGCATTTTCATTGTTGTCGCGGTACTTCTTGCTGGCGGCCAGCGAAGCGAGCAGAACACTGTCCTTGAGAATCTGTTTGTTCTCTTTCGACATGCCGGAAACGATAGAGACAACGGTATCGCCGGCAACCAGTGCACCAGGATTTTTCTCATCCACTTCCATAAGGCCCAAAGACTTCCGCTTGTTATCGACATGTTCCTGATGACCACAGTCACCCAAGTCACAGTTAGCGATTTCGATTTTGCTTTCTTCAACTTTATCAAACATTTTTAAATTCCTTTTCAAGTCAAGTTCATCCGTAAGGGACAATTCAAAGCTACCCCATGCCTTTGCGTTTCTCCATACCGTGCAAAAGCTGCCAACTGCAAAAAGTAGGACCCCGGCAAACAACTAAAAACAAAACAAATAAATACCGCACATACCACAAACACAAGATAGGCAAAGGGATAGATCGAGCGTTACGTTCAAAAAATCTTTTATGTCCGTCACCCTCGAGGCGCCTGGATGACACCTAGGCGTTCCAAAAACCCGATTCATAGATGGAAAGTTTCTTACAGCCTCTGCCGTAAGCAAATAATTCAGATGTTTATCTGCCGGAGATTGAAGTTGCCGACTTCCTTCAAGCGGGCGCGGATACGCTCCCTCTGGGGAGCAAAAGCGGCGCTTGTAAACCCGTAGACACCGCCGCCCAGACGCACCACCATCTCGCGCTTAATCCACGAGTTCCCACCACGGCTATCTGAGGTGGCAGTGGCGCTGGCATTCAGACCGCACAGCAGCAAGTGCACCTCCCCGGCAACCTCTTCACAGGGCACGATCTGAAAATTGCCAACCGACCCAGAACCCGAGCCGTACTGAAAGAAATGCTGCGCATACTGATTGAGCCGCGCCGCCTTGAATGAGCGCCGGGTGAGCTCCAGCAGGTTGCCGACACGCACTGAGCCTGTGATATCAAAGCTGATACTATCCAGCTCTTCGGCATCGGTAATGACCATCGGCTCCTTGACGATCTGGCTTTTAAGCTTGCACCCGGACCTGACGAGGGTGCTGCGGTAATAGTTGAGCCAACTGCTCCAGAACTCGTCAGGCCGATAACTCTGGGTGGCAAAGAACTCGGCATACAACAGCATATCTGCAATATCTTCCCGCGCCTGCCTTGAGACACTGGAAGAGAAGGAAACAATATTACTGCCCGCGATCAGGGCATTGAAAGTTTGACTTGCCATTATCTACATCCTTATAGAAACAAGGACATGAAACTAGCCAGACTGACACGGTTATACAACAAGAGAAATAGCGACCTGAGGGAAATTACAAAAACAATAAACAACCACCCGCAGGGTTTAAAGAGACTTCTTACGTTTTGCCTTCGCGAATGAACTCACCTCTACAAATAGCAGGAGCGAATTCATTCGCGAAAGATATCAGCTACCCGGCTTGACCGGATACCAGCGTGGCGTATACACCCATTGCTCGCCATTGGGACGGGCAAAGGTGCAGGTGGTCGAAGAACCGATCAGCACCATCGTGCGCATATCCACCTGTTCAGGCGTCAGTTCACCCAGAGTAATGACACGCAACGTCTGTCCTGGACGACCGATATCACGTCCCAGCGTCACGGGCGTTTCAGGTGTACGGTGCTGGCGCACGATCTCCAGGGCTCGGCCCAGTTGCCAGGGGCGTGAACGCGAAATCGGGTTGTAGAAAGCCAGTGCCAAATCAGCCTGAGAAGCCAGGTCCAGACGCTTTTCGATCACATCCCAGGGTTTGAGGTTGTCGGACAGCGACATGACGCAGAAGTCATGACCCAAGGGCGCACCCGCCTGAGCCGCCGTCGCCAGGGAAGCCGAGACGCCCGGCAGGATTTCCAGCTCAACGGCATGCCATCTAGGGTCACTGGATTCATGCAATGCCTCAAGCACGGCGGAGGCCATGGCGAATACACCCGGATCACCGGACGACACCACCACCACCGAGCGACCTTGCGCCGCCAGTTCAAACGCATGACGAGCACGCATCATTTCTTCGCGGTTGTCGGTGCAGTGCAGCACCTGATCGGCCCGGAACGGCCCGGCCATGCGCACATAGGTTTCGTAACCCAGTACATCATTGGCCCGTGCCAGTTCGGCCTTGACTGCAGGCACCATGAATTCGGCAGCACCTGGCCCAAGGCCAATTACCGCCAGTCGTCCGCGCCCACGACCGATCTGCTGAACGTCCAGTGGCTGGAGGGCAACCGCAATCGCCATGCCCTCGCCCACACTGATCGGCGGCAGCAGTTGCGGGACGGCATGCCGGGCCATTTCACTGGCAGTTTCGGTCTGGACAAAACGCACCGGCACACCCAGATCGGCAGCCGCCTGATGCAAGTCGGCATCCGCCATCTGCGCATCACCCGCCAGCAGACAGGCCAGGGATTGCACAGCCACTCGGGCTTCGTGCAGAGCCGCACGTACGCTGTCGGCCAGTTGTGGGCCGGTTTCGCTGACGGCAACCAGCACACTGCGCGGATAAATCAGCAACTCATTGCTTGATGGCTCACGCTCGGCACAGCCCACGTGAATGGCCAGCTCGGCGTGTGGATCCTCCGGCAACTGCGCCTGAACCAGCCAGGGCGCGGCGCCTTCGATACGCACGCGCTCGCCGGAAAGCAGATCGGAAACAAAGCGCTTGCCCAGTTCCAGATCACCCAGGGCATAACCACTGGGCGGATTGAGCAGGCAGGTACCGAATCGCAGTTCACCACTGGTGGTGATGGCTGGCGCAACGCCAAGGCCAGCGGCGATTTCACGGGCCATGACATTGACGCCACCCAGCCCGCCCAGCAGCGGAACGACGGCACTGCCATCTTCGGCCACAGCCAGCACGGCGGGTTCGGCCCCCTTTTCGAGCAGCAGTGGCGCCAGGGTGCGGATCACGATACCGGCAGCGCACAGGGCAATAATCGGGGTATTCTGTTGATACAACTGGCGCAGGGTCGCACCAAACTCGGTGTAGGTGCTGTCCGCCCCTTGCACCCGCTCGGCCAGGCCATGAATCAGCGCATCCGGGTAAAGCTGCTGGATGCGTCGCGCAGTAGCGAGGCTGCCATTGCCCAGGATCACAATGGCTGGAATATTCCGGACCATCAGCCTTGCCACCTTTCACCGGGAACGATGATCAGCGAAAAGTAAGGCGACGACATGGGATTGACCTCATCCAGCGGCACGATCTTCTGATTGGCCATGGTGGCGCGCTCGACGTACAGCGCACGCCCGGCCATGCCCAGCTCTGTCAGCACCTCACGTACCTTGGGGAAGTTGCGACCCAGCTTCATGATCACCGCCGCATCGGCGTCGGCCAGTTTGCGCTTGAGTTCCTCGGGCGGCAGCACGCCGGACAGTACCGACAGGCTCTGATTGCGATACACCAGTGGCGCACCCAGCACGGACGCACCGCCCAGCATCGAGCACACCCCCGGAATCACCTGGGCCTCGTAACGCTCGGCCAGCCGATCATGCAGGTACATATAAGAGCCGTAGAAGAACGGGTCGCCTTCGCAGATCACCGCTACATCGCGACCGGCATCCAGATGGGCTGCCACCTCGAGGCTGGCCTCGTCATAGAAATCACTGATGACCTGCTCGTAGGACAGCGGCGCTGGCAGCGCTTCGGTGGTCACAGGGTAGACCAGCGGCATCAGCGTCTGGGCTTCCTGCAGATGGCCCTCGATAATGCCGAACGCATTGCCTTTCTTGCCCTTGGCCACGAAATAAGCCACTACGGGGGATTCGCGCAGCAGGCGCAGCGCCTTGACGGTAATCAGTTCCGGGTCGCCGGGGCCGACGCCCAGGCCAATCAATCGACCACGAGCCTGCATCATTCGATCTCCGTCGCCAGTGCATTGACCGCGGCCACTGCCATGGCGCTACCGCCGCGACGACCCTGCATGATGACGAAGGGCACGCCACGGCTGTCGGCAGCCAGCATGGCCTTGGACTCGGCCGCTCCAACGAAGCCCACCGGAAAACCGAGGATCAAGGCCGGTTTCGGAGCACCTGCATCGAGCATTTCCAGCAGATAGAACAGCGCGGTCGGCGCATTGCCGATCACCACGACGCTCCCTTCCAGGTGCGGACGCCACAGTTCCAGCGCCACGGCGGAGCGGGTATTGCCCAGTTCACGGGCCATTTCCGGAACACCCTCGTCATGCAGGGTGCAGATGATCTGATTGTGGGCCGGCAGTCGCGAGCGGGTGATGCCTTCGGACACCATGCGCGCATCGCAGAGGATCGGCGCGCCTCCCGCCAGTGCGTTGCGCCCGGCCGTACCGGCACCCGGGGAGAAGCGCAGGTCTTCGATGACCTCAACCATGCCGCAGGCGTGGATCACGCGCACGGCGAGTTTTTCCAGGTCGGCGGGGATCGTGTCCAGACGCGCTTCGGCGCGAATGATCGAGAAGGAGTTGCGATAAATCTCCTGACCATCGCGGATGTAATCAATCATGCAGAACTGCTCCGTGAGTCGGCTGCCAGCTGCGCGCCGACTGCTTCAATAGTGAGGTCACGCGCACGCAGCACACCGAAACCGGAGTGTGCTGCGTCGCGAAAATAGAGGTCGTAATGGCCGGGCGAAACCGCCAGCAAGGTCACAGGTGCGACATGGGCCGCCGCACAGGAGCGACCGCAACCGGTCAGGTGCGCCGCTTCTCCGGGGGGCAACTGCTCGGCCAGCAACAGGGCATCGGCCTTGGTATCGGCAAGCCCTTTGCCGCAACCGGCAGAACCGGTGCAGGCAACGATGCGCGACAGCGGCTGCTCGCTGGAGCAGATCAGCCCCGCCACCTGCAAGGCCGCCATCACCTCTTGTGCCCGCTCGCCGGGAACATTGGGCAACAACAGGCTTTGCCAGGGCGTCAGCCGCAAGGTGCCATCGCCTTTTTCGCTGGCCAGCCGGGCGACGCTGGTGAGCATCGCGGCATCCAGACGCCCGAGGGGTACTGCGCCGCCCACTGACACAAGGCCGGGTTGCGCCTGTGGATAAATGCCGAGGTGACGATTGTCGCCAGGGCTCGGACGCTGCCATCCGGTTATTTTTTGATCAAGCCGAAGCGACACGCTCAGCCGCGCCTCCAACTGGCGCAGGATTTCCGCAACCGGCACCTCGGCCAGCAAATGCCGCATGCGGCTGTGCTCGGCACTGGCCAGATCGAGAAACAGCTCCAGCAACGCGACAACCAGTTCATGCCCGTTCGCCAGTGGTACCGCTGCCAGCGGGCGATCCTGAGCCGGGCAACCGGCCAGTCCAAACGCCAGCAATACTTCACCGTCCAGCAGCAGAGCAGAAAGCCACAGATCATGAGGGTGTTCCAGCATGACCAACGCCTCGCCACCATCCAGCGACAGGGCGAACTTGGCTGACAGTTCATGAAACCGTGCATGGGTTTCCAGAGACGCCAGGATCTGTGCCGCCAGTGGCCAGGTATCGAACAGCATCTGCGGGTCCAGGCCGGCAGTCGGGCTGAGCATGAGGTTGCGCACATCATCGCTGTCCGGATTGGCCGGGCCAAGACCGGCCGCCATCAACGATTCGATCAGCCCGTCCTGATCGGCACCAATCCCGCGAATCTGCAGGTTGGACCGGTTTGTCGCCTCGATCACGCCCTGTGCATAAGTGCTCGCAGCCCTGGCCACCGCCAACGCCTGGGCGCTGGTGATCACGCCACCGGCCAGCTTGATACGGCAGATTCCGCCGTCCAGCGCCGGGACGATACGCAGCAACCCCGGACAGGCCGAGGGGCGAATGGCTATGGAGGACTTGCGAGCGTACTTCGGCTCGTTCAATGAATCACCCGATCTGGACTCTGGTTGCAGCTTCAATAGGCACATGTGCCTATCGGGCGCGGTATTATGCCTGCTTTGTCCGCCAGCATGAAAAGACGCTCTGTCGGAAGTTCGGATCGAGGTATGCACATGTCACCGTGGCTGACAGTCGTGGGAATCGGGGAAGACGGTTACAAAGGCCTGGGCAAGAACGCCCGGCATGCACTGCTGCACGCCGATCAGGTGTTCGGCAGCCCGCGCCAGCTCGCCCTGTTGCCGCCCTGTATTCGCGCAGAACGCCGCAACTGGCCCAGCCCGTTTTCCCTGACGCCGGTGCTGGAGCAGCGTGGCGCCGAAGTCTGTGTCCTGGCCAGCGGCGATCCGATGCTGTTTGGTGTCGGTGCCAGCCTTGCCCGCGTGGTCGACATCGAAGAGATGCGCGTCGTATCGGCCCCGTCCTCTTATTCCCTTGCCGCAGCACGTCTGGGCTGGCCGTTGCAGGAGGTCGTCACGCTTTCGGTGGTCGCCAGGCCTCTGGCCGCTCTGAACGCACATTTTCACCATGGCCTGCGCCTGCTGGTGCTGAGCAACGATGGCAGCAGCCCGGCAGCCATTGCCGGCTTGTTGCGCGAGCGCGGCTTCGGCCCCAGCCACATGACCGTGCTCGAACATCTGGGCGGCGAAGCCGAGCGGCGTATCGACGGACTGGCCAGTGAATGGGGCAACCCGGAAATAGCGGCGCTGAATCTGGTGGCCATCGACTGTCGCGCAGACGCCGACGCCCCGCGCCTGAGCACCCTGGCGGGCTTGCCGGACTCGGCGTTCGAGCATGACGGCCAGCTTACCAAGCGCGATGTGCGGGCAATCACCCTGGCGCGTCTGGCTCCGGTGCCCGGCGAACTGCTCTGGGACGTGGGGGCGGGTTGCGGCTCCATCGGCATCGAATGGATGCGCGCCCATCCCACCTGCCGCACCCTGGCCATCGAGGCGGATGAAGGTCGTCAGCATCTGATCGAGTTCAATCGTGATGCACTGGGCGTGCCCGGCCTGCAACTGGTGCGCGGCAGTGCGCCCGAAGCACTGAACGGCCTTGAAACACCCGATGCCATCTTCATCGGCGGCGGTGTTACTTGTCCCGGCGTGCTGGAAGCCTGCTGGAAACAGCTTCGCTCCGGTGGCCGACTGGTCGCCAATGCCGTGACCCTGCAAAGCGAAGTCACCCTGATGGCCTGGCGCGAACAGCATGGCGGCGAGCTGACCCGCATCCACGTCGCCCATGCCAGGCCGCTTGGGGAGTTCGACACCTGGCGTCAGGCGCTGCCCATCACCCTGCTGGATGTGGTCAAGCCCTGATGCGTGAAGAAACCGCTGAACAGCCCGCCCCGTTGCGCAGTGGCCTGACCACTGGCAGTTGCGCCACGGCTACCAGCCTGGCGGCAGCGCGTCTGTTGCTCGGCGGGCCAGCCAACGATGCGGTGCAGATCGTGTTGCCCAAGGGCAAACAGGTGCAGATGCGTCTGGAGTTCTGCCGCCTTTGGGAAGATGGCGCGGAAGCCGCGACCATCAAGGATGCCGGGGATGATCCCGATGTAACCCATGGCGCGCTGGTGTTTGCCCGCGTGCGGCTTGATGCCGAGCCGGGCGTACGTTTTATCGCAGGTTCAGGCGTCGGCACAGTGACACGCCCCGGTCTGGTCTTGAATGTCGGTGAGCCTGCCATCAACCCGGTGCCGCGTCGCATGATGACCGAGCATTTGCTGGGGCTGGCGCAGGAAATGGGCTATGCAGGCGGTTTCGAGGTGACGGTGGGCGTTGAAGGCGGTGAAGCGTTGGCGCTGAAAACCATGAACCCGCGCCTGGGCATTCTTGGCGGACTGTCGATTCTGGGCACCAGCGGCATTGTCCGGCCGTTTTCCTGTGCGGCTTACATCGCATCGATCCATCAGGGTATCGATGTCGCCAAAACCAATGGCTACCTGCATATCGCCGCCTGTACCGGCAATGCCAGCGAAGACACCATGCGCCGGGTCTACGGGATCCCGGATATCGCCCTGATCGAAATGGGCGACTTCGTAGGCGCAGTGCTCAAGCATCTGCGCAAGGTGCCTGTGGATAAACTGAGCCTCTGCGGCGGCTTCGGCAAGATCAGCAAACTGGCTGCCGGTCATATGGACCTGCACAGCCGTCATTCCAGCATCGACCTGCCGCAACTGGCGCAATGGGCAGCGGATGCAGGGGCCGATGAACGGTTGCAGCAGCAGATTCGCGACGCCAATACCAGCCAGCAAGCACTGGCCATGAGCGCGGCGGCGGGCGTCCCTCTGGGCGATACGGTCTGCCAGCACGCTCTGGACTTCGCCCGCAGCGTAGTCCCCGCGCAGGTTCAGGTAGAGGTTTTCGCCATTGATCGTCAGGGCGGTATTGTCGGAAAAGCCGGAGTGACTGCATGAAACGCATATTGCTGCTGGGTGGCGTGACCGAAGCACTGGCCATAGCCCGAACCCTGGGGCCGGAACACATCTACAGTCTGGCCGGTGTTGGCCGCGTGCCTACGGACCTGACCTGCCAGCTCAAGGTTGGCGGTTATGGCGGTGCTGAAGGCATGGCGCAGTTCATCCGTGAACAGGGTGTCGACCTGTTGCTGGATGCCACCCATCCCTATGCAGCACAGATCAGCCGCAATGCTGCCGTCGCAGCGGAGCAGGCCGGGATCGAGTGCTGGGCACTGCGTCGTCCGGCGTGGCAGCCAGGCCCAGGTGATGACTGGCGCGAAGTGGCGGACTGGGCCGAGTTGACAACGGCACTGCGGCCTTTCAAGCGCCCACTGTTCACCCTGGGCCGCGAGCCCTTGCAGCACCTGCACGAAATCCCTGAGCACCAGTTCTGGACCCTCCGCGCCCTGGACCCATACCCCGGCAACGAACGCTGCGAAGTGATCGGCGCACGCGGACCTTTCCACCTCGAAGACGAACGCGCCCTCTTCGAGCGCCGCCATATCGATGTCCTGATCAGCAAGAACAGCGGCAGCAGCTCCACCGAACCCAAACTGCAAGTCGCCCGGGAGCGTGGGTTGCCGGTACTGGTGTTGAAACGGCCGGAGTTGCCGGAGGTGGATCGGGTACTGGAAAGTGTCGAGGAAACCCTGCATGCCCTTCGCGAATGAATTCGCGAACAATCCGCCCCAGATTCCCCGCGACACCCGGCCACACGCCTCCCTTTTTACTTATCGCCACCATTCAGGCTAAATGGCGGGGTTGATGGGTCCCTTCGATAAAACGGAAACCGTAATGTCCCAACGCCGGACAACATCGGTCTGGATCGCCTGCTTTGCAGTGCTGTTCAGCCTGCTGGCCATGCCTCTGTCGCCTCGTACTCAGGGTGAACAGTTGCTGTGGGGCAGTTTCTGTAGCAGCAGTGGCACACGTCTGGTGGCGATTTCCCTGGGCGATGCGACAAACAGCATTCCCGGCAATGACGATCACTCGGGCATGCAGCATTGCGCATGCTGCTCAGGTTCGCTGATTGTCGTCATTCCCTCCGGCTTTACCCATGGCCCGCAGACACGGCCCGGACCGGAATACTTCCCGCCTGCCCTTTTTGTGATCCACACCTCGCCTCGCCAGCAATGGCCAAGCGCCAATCCCCGAGCCTCTCCGCTAACCTGACATTCACTTCGCACGTGTCTTGATGCACCTGAATGAATTGACCGGAGAATCACCCATGTTCAAGAAAGCCCTCATGCTGGCTGCATTATTGCTGCCTGCGTGTTTTGCCAATGCCCACGAATACAAAGGCGGCCAGTTGCTGATCGGCCACCCGTGGTCCATGGAGCTGCCACCGAATGCGCCGACCGTGGCGGCATATTTCATCATCGAGAACAAGGGCAGCAGCCCCGACCGCCTGCTCAGCGTCAAAACCCCTATCGCCGGTGAAGCACAATTGCATGAGCACGTGCAGGCAGATGGCCTGATGAAAATGCGCCAGGTCCCGTCAGTCGACGTTCCAGCCGGTGCCAAGGTCAGTTTTGCGCCCATGGCTTATCATGTGATGTTGCTGGGTATCAAAGACCGGTCCATGCTCGCATTGGGCCAGCGTTTTCCGATGACGCTGCACTTCGAGAAAGCTGGCGATATCGACGTACAGGTCGTGATCCAGAAGCAGGAACCTGAACACACGCATTGAGTGACTGCCTGACTTGAGCGCCATGCGCACTGATCGCGTTCGCTCATCCACGCCTCGCAAAGTCCGGGGCACGTGGCTGAGTCTGTTCGCCATGTTGATGATCTTTATCGGCCCACTGGTTTCCCAGTCGATGCCGATGGAGCATCACGCCGGTATGTCCATGTCCACGCCGACCTCGATGGATATGGAATCGCACCATGCCCACCATGGCAGCGAGCAGGCCAAGCCTGCCAATACAGGCATGGACGACCACGCCTTATGGGCCAAATGCGGCTACTGCACTTTGCTGTTCGGTTGCCCCGCTCTGCCTCAAGTGCTGACACTGGTTGCCGCCGCACCGCCCAAACCCTCCGACTTCTTTGCCGCGCTCACCCGGCAAGGTCATGCGCGTCAGAGCGCCTTCCTGCATGCCCGCAGCCGGGCACCGCCCGCCACGACAGCAGCCTGACCCCATAACGACCGCAGCCCGGAAGGTTGCGCGAACCTGACTGATTTGGCGCAAACCTGTGCGACTCAGTCCTGTACTTTTTACCGTGAGCACGCTTTTCATGTCACAGCGTAAAGTCTCCTTCTATAACCTGGCCTGGCGCTGGCATTTCTATGCCGGGCTATTCGTCGCGCCGTTCATGATTCTGCTGGCGCTGACCGGGATCATTTACCTGTTCAAGCCACAGCTGGACAACCTGATGTACAGCGACCTGCTGACCGTCAAACCCGCTCATCACCAGATCAGCGCCGACGAGTTGCAGCAGCGGGTGCTGACCCGTTATCCACAGGCGGCCGTCAGCAAATACTTCCCTCCCGTCAGCGCCGAAGGCAGCGCGCAGTTTGTGGTGCGCGAACAGGGCCGCGAGTTGAATGTCTTTATCGACCCTTACCGCGGCGAGATCCTGGGCACCCAGGATGCCAAAGACAACCTACAAGCCATCGCACGCGCTCTGCATGGCGAGCTGATGATCGGCACAGTCGGCGACCGGCTGATCGAACTGGCAGCTGGCTGGGGCATCATGCTGGTGATATCAGGCCTGTACCTGTGGTGGCCACGGGGAAGCAATGCCGCTGGAGTCTTGTGGCCACGCCTGAGCAGTCGCGGGCGGGTGTTGTGGCGCGACCTGCATGCGGTCACCGGCTTCTGGGGCTCGCTGATTCTGCTGTTCATGCTGCTCAGCGGCATGACCTGGACCGGTTTCTGGGGCAAGCAATACGCCGAACTGTGGAACACCTTCCCTGCCGCAATGTGGACCAATGTGCCCACATCCACGCAACTGGCCGGTGAACTCAATACCGCCAGCGTGCAGACCGTGCCCTGGGCGCTGGAAAACACGCCAATGCCACAGTCCACGGACGAACATGCCGAACACATGCATCATCACGGCATGTCCGCAGGCCCCGCGGCACCGAAAGTCACGTTACAGCAGGTCGTGGATATCGCCACCGAACGGGGCGTCGAGCCCGGCTACAGCATTACCGCGCCCAAGACCGCCGAAGGTGTATTCACAGTAGCAGTGTTCGCGGACGATCCGCGCAATGACGCCACCCTGCATATCGATCAGTACAGCGGCAAGGTGCTGGCTGACGTGGGCTGGAAGGATTACAGCCTGGTTTCCAGGGCCACCGAGATGAGCGTGATGCTCCATGAAGGCAAGTTCTTCGGCTGGGTCAACCAGCTACTGATCTTTGTGGCGTGCCTGATTATTCTGCTCGGCTCGGTCAGCGGGCTGGTGATCTGGTGGAAGCGTCGCCCCACAGGAGGCCTTGGTGTACCGCCCTTGCGCCATGATCTGCCACGCTGGAAAACGGCAATCGTGATCATGTCCGCACTGGCCGTAGCCTTCCCGCTGGTGGGCATTTCACTGCTGTTGGTGTGGGCGTTCGATCGGATTGTTTTTTCCCGCTTTGCTAAATCTTCGGCGGCAGCTTAAATTGCAGCTACGAAGCCTGAAACCGGCGGGCGGTTTTGTGATGAATTCCTCACCCGACCGGTTCGGGCCTCGTCAGATTCTCTGAAAAAGCCGACCCCGAGTCGGCTTTTTCATGGACGCAAACACTCCACGCACCAACAACGAACAAAAAACCCACGACGCACCACCCTCAGCGCCACTTCAGTGCGCTCGCTTCCCCGACGACTCATCTAGAACGGATATGTGCTCCATTTGCCCGGCTGGGCACAGCCTTTGCTTAGGAGCATTGAGGCATTTCTTCGCCCTCCCAAAAAAAGCCAACCGAACGGAGCCCGTCCAATGAAGCGTCGCAGCCTGATCAAAGCTTTCACCCTGACCGCATCAATCGCCGCAATGGGTATGACCTGGACAGTTCAGGCAGCCGAAACGATCAAGGTCGGTATTCTGCATTCGCTTTCCGGGACCATGGCCATTTCCGAGACTTCGCTCAAGGACATGGCGCTGATGACCATCGACGAAATCAATGCCAAGGGTGGCGTGAACGGCAAGATGCTGGAACCTGTCATCGTCGACCCGGCCTCCAACTGGCCGCTGTTCGCGGAAAAGGGCCGTCAGTTGCTGACTCAGGACAAGGTCGCTGTCGTGTTCGGTTGCTGGACGTCGGTATCGCGCAAGTCGGTATTGCCGGTATTTGAAGAACTCAATGGCCTGCTGTTCTACCCCGTGCAGTACGAAGGTGAAGAAATGTCGCCGAACGTGTTCTACACCGGTGCAGCGCCTAACCAGCAGGCAATTCCTGCGGTCGAGTACCTGATGGGTGAAGATGGCGGCGCAGCCAAGCGTTTCTTCCTGCTGGGCACCGACTATGTCTACCCGCGTACCACCAACAAGATTCTGCGCGCATTCCTGCACTCCAAAGGCGTGAAGGACAGCGACATCGAAGAGGTTTACACCCCGTTCGGCCACGCCGATTACCAGACCATCGTGGCGAACATCAAAAAATTCTCGGCAGGCGGCAAGACCGCTGTGATCTCAACCGTGAACGGCGACTCCAACGTGCCGTTCTACAAGGAACTGGCCAACCAGGGCCTGAAGGCCACCGACGTGCCGGTGGTTGCCTTCTCGGTCGGCGAAGAAGAACTGCGCGGCATCGACACCAAGCCACTGGTCGGTCACCTGGCCGCCTGGAACTACTTCCAGTCCGTGGAAAACCCGGTCAACAAGAAGTTCGTGGCTGACTGGAAAGCCTACGCCACCAAGAAAAACCTGCCGGGCGCCGACAAGACCGTGACCAACGACCCGATGGAAGCCACCTACGTGGGCATTCATATGTGGGCCCAGGCCGTCGAGAAAGCCAAGTCCACCGATGTGGACAAGGTTCGCGAAGCCATGGCCGGCCAGACCTTCGCCGCGCCGTCGGGCTTCACCCTGACCATGGACAAGACCAACCACCACCTGCACAAGCCGGTGATGATCGGTGAAGTCGAGGATAACGGTCAGTTCAACGTGGTCTGGCAGACCAAGGAGCCGATCCGTGCCCAGCCATGGAGCCCGTACATCCCTGGCAACGACAAGAAGCCGGATCATGCGGTGAAGAGTAATTAATACCTAGCCATGACCTTCGCGAATGAGTTCGCTCCTACGGGGCAACTCATTCGCGAAATGCCTCACCGCCGACTGCCAGGCTACCGATATGCCCAAGACCCTGTACCGCCTCATTCTCACGTTCGCGTTCCTGCTGCCATTGGCAGTACACGCCAGTGATGCCGGCGACTTCGTTTCTGCCAGCTCTTCGCAACAGGCCGACCTGCTTGAAAGCTGGGCAGCCAGACCTTTGCCCGAGCGGGTCGAGCTGCTCGAAGCCTTGCGCGATGGACGTGTTGCAGCAGACAGCAGCAAACGCGCCTACCTCGAAAACAACGAGCAATACATGGCCGTGGATGCCCAGGCACCTGCCGCCGCCGATGCACCAAACCCTGATGAACCGCGCAAACTGCGCCTGAACAATCGGCTGCGGGGTCTGGTCGAGACCGCGCTGGCCAGTCATCAATTGCTGGCGGCAGATGCAAAATTGCGTCTGGCAGCTGCCCGGCAATTGCAGAAAAGCGCCCGTCCCGCTCAGCTTGAACTGCTGACCCAACGGGTCGCCGCCGAAACCGACTCCGGCGTAAAGGACGCCTTGACACTGGCGCTGGCCAACCTGCAACTGGTCGACAGCAGCCCTTCGGTGCGCCTTGCCGCCGTGCGGCTGCTGGGTGAAACCGGCGACCCGCTGGCCCGTACCCGGCTTGAAACCCTGCTGGCACCCGGCGTGGAAACCGACGCAACCGTGCGCATTGCAGCCGAAACCAGTCTGGCGCAGGTCAAGCGCAAGCTGATGATTGGCGAAGTGCTGGGGCAGGCATTCAGTGGCATGTCCCTGGGTTCGATTCTGTTGCTGGCCGCTCTCGGGCTGGCGATCACCTTCGGCCTGCTGGGCGTGATCAATATGGCCCACGGCGAAATGCTGATGCTGGGTGCCTATTCAACCTACGTGGTGCAGTTGATGTTCCAGCGCTATGCGCCGGGCGCCATCGAGTACTACCCGCTGATCGCCTTGCCGGTGGCATTTTTCGTCACCGCGCTGATCGGCATGGCGCTGGAACGCACCGTGATTCGCCATTTGTATGGCCGCCCGCTGGAAACCCTGCTCGCCACCTGGGGTATCAGCCTGATATTGATTCAGGCCGTGCGTCTGGCTTTCGGTGCCCAGAACGTTGAGGTTGCCAACCCTGAATGGCTGTCGGGCGGGATTCAGGTGCTGCCCAATCTGGTGCTGCCTTACAACCGTATCGTGATCATCGCCTTCGCGCTGTTCGTGGTGGTACTGACCTGGCTGCTGCTGAACAAGACCCGCCTGGGCCTGAACGTGCGCGCCGTGACCCAGAACCGCAATATGGCCGCCTGCTGCGGCGTGCCCACCGGGCGCATCGACATGATGGCCTTCGGGCTGGGCTCGGGTATCGCCGGGCTGGGCGGCGTGGCTTTGAGTCAGATCGGCAACGTCGGCCCGGACTTGGGCCAGAGCTATATCATCGACTCGTTCCTGGTGGTGGTGCTTGGCGGTGTCGGCCAGCTGGCGGGCAGCGTGATGGCGGCCTTCGGGCTGGGCATCGCCAACAAGATTCTTGAACCGCAAATCGGTGCCGTATTGGGCAAGATCCTGATCCTGGCGCTGATCATTCTGTTTATCCAGAAACGTCCGCAAGGTCTCTTCGCACTGAAAGGACGGGTGATCGACTGATGAATCAGCCATTGATAGTGACCGCCGCACAGAAAGTCGGGCCAAAAGGCACGCTGACCGTGGGCATTCTGGTTCTGGCCATCCTGCTGGCCATGCCACTGTTGTCGTTGCTGCCTGCCGATAACGGTCTGCAGGTTTCGGCCTATACCCTGACGCTGGTGGGCAAGATCCTCTGCTACGCCATCGTCGCCCTGGCGCTGGATCTGGTCTGGGGTTATGCAGGCCTGTTGTCGCTGGGCCACGGCCTGTTCTTCGCCCTGGGCGGCTATGCCATGGGCATGTACCTGATGCGTGAAGCGGCAGGCGATGGCTTGCCAGCGTTCATGACCTTTCTGTCGTGGACCGAACTGCCCTGGTATTGGGCAGGCACCGACAATTTCCTCTGGGCCATGTGTCTGGTGGTGCTGGCGCCGGGTCTGCTGGCGCTGGTGTTCGGCTTTTTCGCCTTCCGCTCGCGGATCAAAGGCGTGTATTTCTCGATCATGACCCAGGCCCTGACCTTCGCTGGCATGCTGCTGTTCTTCCGCAACGAAACCGGTTTTGGCGGCAACAACGGCTTCACCAACTTCCGCAGCATCCTGGGTTTCAGCATCAGTTCCCAAGGCACCCGGGCCACGCTGTTTCTGCTGACCGTTCTGCTGCTGGTTGCCAGCCTGTATGTGGGCTGGCGCCTTGCCCAGAGCAAGTTCGGACGAGTGCTGACCGCGCTGCGCGACGCAGAAAACCGCCTGATGTTCTGTGGCTACGATCCTCGTGGCTTCAAGCTCTTCGTCTGGGTCCTGAGCGCCGTGCTCTGCGGTCTGGCCGGTGCCTTGTATGTGCCACAGGTCGGCATCATCAACCCCAGCGAAATGTCACCGACCAACTCCATCGAAGCTGCCGTCTGGGTAGCGCTGGGTGGTCGCGGCACCTTGATCGGCCCCTTGCTGGGCGCCGGTCTGGTCAACGGCATGAAGAGCTGGTTCACCGTCGCATTCCCTGAATACTGGCTGTTCTTTCTTGGCGCACTGTTCATCATCGTGACGCTGTATCTGCCCAAGGGCGTGATCGGCCTGCTGAAGAAAAGGAGCGAGTCATGAACAACACACCGACACCCGCTTTCATGCTCGAACCGATCCTCGATCCCAATTCCGACGCGGGCACCAGCCGAGACGCCATCGGTCTGGGCCAGGTTGCAGGCCAGGGGCTCAATACCCGGCACGGCACGATCCTGACCCTGGAAGACATCAGCGTCAGCTTCGACGGCTTCAAGGCCCTCAATGACTTGAACCTGTACATCGGCGTGGGCGAGTTGCGCTGCATCATCGGCCCCAACGGCGCAGGCAAGACCACGCTGATGGACGTAATCACCGGCAAGACACGCCCCAGCCATGGCAAGGCCTGGTTCGGTGAAACTCTGGACCTGACGCAGATGAGCGAAGTGCAGATCGCCCAGTCCGGGATCGGCCGCAAGTTTCAGAAACCCACGGTCTTTGAAGCCCTGAGCGTGTTCGAGAACCTGGAGCTGGCGCAAAAGACTGACAAATCGGTCTGGGCTTCACTGCGCGCAAAACTCAATGGCGAACAGCGCGACCGGATCAACGAAGTGCTGGAAACCATTCGCCTGACCGCATCCGCACAACGCCCGGCCGGTCTGCTGTCCCACGGCCAGAAGCAGTTTCTGGAAATCGGCATGCTGCTGGTCCAGGACCCGCAACTGCTGCTGCTCGACGAGCCGGTGGCCGGCATGACCGACGCCGAAACCGAATTCACGGCCGAGCTGTTCAAGAGCCTGGCAGGCAAGCATTCGCTGATGGTGGTGGAACACGACATGGGGTTCGTCGGCTCGATTGCCGACCACGTGACCGTCCTGCATCAGGGCAGCGTTCTGGCTGAAGGGTCGCTGGAAGAAGTGCAGGCCGATGAACGAGTGATCGAAGTGTATTTGGGGCGCTGAGGCGCCCAGATACACGCTGTAAGCTGCAAGCGACAAGAAAAAGCGGCCTGGCTTTTGATTTTTCTTGGGGCTTGTAGCTTTCCGCTTGAAGACTGCGTTTTCTGCTTTTGATTTTTCTTGCGGCTTTTAGCTTGCCGCTTGCAGCTCTGAGGAACAAACATGCTGAACGTTAGCAAACTCCATCAATACTACGGCGGCAGTCACATTCTTCGCGGTCTGTCGTTTGACGTGAAAGTCGGCGAAGTCACTTGTCTGCTGGGTCGTAACGGCGTCGGCAAGACTACGTTGCTCAAGGTATTGATGGGGCTGTTGCCGTCCAAAGAGGGTTCGGTAGAGTGGGAAGGCAAGCCCATCACTGGCTTCAAACCGCACCAGCGGGTGCATGCAGGGATTGCCTATGTGCCTCAGGGTCGGGAGATTTTCGGGCGGCTGACGGTGGAGGAAAACCTGCTGATGGGCCTGTCGCGTTTCCCGGGCTCCGAAGCCAAAGAGGTTCCGGCCTTCATCTACGAGCTGTTCCCGGTGCTGCTGCAAATGAAGCATCGCCGTGGCGGCGACCTGTCTGGTGGTCAGCAGCAACAGCTGGCAATCGGCCGGGCTCTGGCGAGTCGCCCTCGCCTGCTGATTCTCGATGAGCCCACCGAAGGCATTCAGCCCTCGGTCATCAAGGAAATCGGCGCCGTCATCAAGAAGCTGGCCGAGCGTGGTGACATGGCTATTCTGCTGGTGGAGCAGTTCTACGATTTCGCAGCCGAGCTGGCGGACCAGTATCTGGTGATGTCCCGTGGCGAGATCGTCCAGCAGGGTCGCGGCGAGAACATGGAAGCCGAGGGCGTTCGTGGTCTTGTCACCATTTGAGACGCCAATCCGTTAAGGTGCATGACTCGACAAAGCAATGAAGACACCATGAATCTGCCTGCCCACACCGCCCTGTTCACGCCCAGCTGGCACGCCGAGCTGGAGCTGGGCTATGGACGTTTCGATGACTGCACGCGACCGGTCCAGCGACGCCATAAAGGGCCGCTACGGGTGCAGAAGCATTTGTATGCCGAAGGTCCGCAAGTCTGCCAGCACATCATCGTCCATCCGCCCGGAGGCATTGCAGGCGGGGACCGGCTGGATATCTCGGCCACTGTCGGCAAAGAGGCCTGGGCGCAACTGACCAGTCCCGGTGCCGCCAAGTGGTATCGCGCCGCAAGCCCGGCCTATCAGCAACTGGAGCTGCGCGTCGAACCCGGCGCAACGCTGGAATGGCTGCCTCAGGAAACCATCGTGTTCAGCCAGGCCCGTGCCGAACTGACTACCCGTATCGACCTGCAAGGCGATGCCCGGCTGTGTTACTGGGATGTGGTGGCTCTGGGGCGTCCAGCCAGTAGCGAGCGTTTCGAGCAGGGTTATTTTCAGTCGCATCTGGATATCCGCCGCGACGGCCAGTTGCTATGGCATGAACGACAGCGCATTGTCGGTGGCGATGGTTTGCTGGATTCGCCCATCGGCCTGGACGGCAAGACGGTGTTCGCGACCCTGCTGATTACCGGAGAAATAAACAGCGAACTGCTCGAAGCCTGCCGCTCGCTCTCGCTGCCTAATCCGGTCAGCGGTGACCTGACCCAATTGCCGGGTCTGGTAGTTGCCCGCTGTCTGGCGGATGAAGCCCTGCATGCACGGGCCTGGCTGATCGAACTATGGAAACTGCTGCGCCCGGCATTGCTGGGCCGCGAGGCGGTAACGCCCAGAATCTGGAATACCTGATTGCGGTGATTTTTTCGCGAATGAGCGGAGCGCCGCCCGACTCGCACACACCAGAACTTCAAGAAACGGAATACACCATGGATCTGAGTCCACGCGAAAAAGACAAACTGCTGATTTTCACCGCAGGCCTGGTTGCCGAGCGCCGTCTGGCTCGCGGGGTGAAACTCAACTACCCGGAAGCCATGGCCTATATCTCGGCGGCACTGCTGGAAGGTGCCCGCGACGGGCAGACCGTGGCCGATCTGATGCATTACGGCACCACGCTGCTGAGTCGCGATCAAGTCATGGAAGGCATCCCGGAAATGATCCCCGAGATCCAGGTGGAAGCCACCTTCCCGGACGGCACCAAGCTGGTGACCGTGCATCAACCGATTGCCTGAACCAGGAGACTTATGAACGACCTGATTCGCGATGCACTGCCCGCCGATCTGCCAGGCATCCTCGCCATCTACAACGACGCGGTGCTCAACACCACGGCGATCTGGAACGAACAGCCCGTGGACCTGGTCAATCGTCAGGCCTGGTTCGAGGCGCGCAAGGTTCAGGCCTACCCGATCCTGATCGCCGTCGACGATTCGGGTGAAGTGCTGGGCTACTCGTCATTTGGCGACTGGCGCCCTTTCGAGGGTTTTCGGCATACGGTCGAGCATTCGGTCTACGTTCGCGCCGATCAGCGCGGCAAGGGACTGGGGCCAAAACTCATGACCGCGCTGATAGAACGCGCCCGCCTTTGCGACAAACACATCATGGTGGCGGCCATCGAGAGCGGCAACGCGGCCTCCATCGCCCTGCATGAACGCCTGGGCTTCAAGACCACCGGGCAGATGCCACAGGTCGGCACCAAGTTCGGACGCTGGCTGGATCTGACGTTCATGCAACTGGATCTCTCACCCGGCGCACCAGCACCGGCTTCTCAGGCCCCACAACCTCACTAGGGCATTGCTCATGAATCCTGCACAGTTGCGTCGTGTAAACGCTGACAGTTTTGCGCATTACCGCCACGGGCTGGCCGAGCTGCTGCTCGATGCCGTGCACAACGGAGCGTCGGTAGGATTCATGGCTGACCTGAATACGGAACAGGCCCTGGCCTGGTGCGACAGCCTGAAGAGCGATATTTCCAGTGGCAGCCTGCTGCTGTGGGTGGTGGTTCAGGACGAACAGGTACTGGCCAGCGCGCAATTGTCGCTGTGCCAGAAGCCCAACGGACTCAATCGCGCTGAAGTGCAAAAACTCATGGTACTGCAACAAGCCAGAGGTCGCGGCCTGGGCACACAGTTGATGGAGGCCGTCGAGCATGCCGCCGTCCAGCACAAACGCGGCCTGCTGCATCTGGACACGGAGGCAGGCTCGCCTGCGGAAGCCTTCTACCGCGCCCTCGCCTATACCCGTGTCGGTGAGCTGCCGGATTACTGCGCCACACCGGATGGCCGCTACATGCCAACCGCCATTTATTTCAAAACCTTGGGGCAACAGACATGATCCCTGGCCAATACCAGATTCAGCCCGGCGATATCGAACTCAATGCCGGACGCCGCACCATCAGCCTGACCGTCGCCAATAGCGGCGACCGTCCGATTCAGGTCGGTTCGCACTTTCACTTTTTTGAAACCAACGACGCCCTGACTTTCGACCGCGCCGCCAGCCGCGGCATGCGCCTGAACATCCCGGCCGGCACCGCCGTGCGTTTCGAGCCGGGCCAGTCGCGAGAAGTGGAACTGGTGGACCTGGCCGGATTGAGGCGGGTTTTCGGTTTTGCAGGACGGGTTATGGGAGACCTGTAGAACGTGTCCGCACCAGGTCCAGTTGCAAGCGCCAGGCTACAAGCTGCAAGAAACAGCAGCCGCCGCGCTTGTAATCCGCTTTTACTTGAAGCTCGCAGCTCGCAGCTTGAAGCTTGCAGCTCAAAATTCGAGACCCGATAAATGAAAATAAGCCGACAAGCCTACGCCGACATGTTCGGCCCCACCGTTGGCGACAAGGTGCGCCTGGCCGATACCGAGCTGTGGATCGAGGTCGAAAAGGACTTCACCACCTACGGCGAGGAAGTGAAATTCGGCGGTGGCAAGGTCATCCGTGACGGTATGGGCCAGGGCCAGTTGCTGGCCGCCGAGGTCGTGGACACGCTGATCACCAATGCCCTGATCATCGATCACTGGGGGATCGTCAAGGCGGACGTCGGGATCAAGGACGGGCGTATCGCGGCCATCGGCAAGGCGGGCAACCCGGATATCCAGCCGGACGTGACCATCGCCGTGGGCGCGGCGACCGAGGTAATCGCCGGTGAAGGCATGATCCTGACCGCTGGCGGCGTCGATACGCACATTCACTTCATCTGCCCGCAGCAGATCGAAGAAGCGCTGATGAGTGGCGTGACCACCATGATTGGCGGCGGTACAGGCCCGGCCACCGGCACCAATGCCACCACCGTCACCCCAGGTCCGTGGCACATGGCACTCATGCTGAAAGCCGCCGACTCGTTCCCGATGAACATCGGCCTGACCGGCAAGGGTAACGTCAGCGTTCCCGGCCCGTTGATCGAACAAGTCAAGGCCGGGGCCATTGGCCTGAAGCTGCACGAAGACTGGGGCACCACGCCTGCGGCCATCGACAACTGCCTGAGCGTGGCAGACGAATACGATGTACAGGTCGCGATCCACACCGACACGCTCAACGAATCGGGCTTTGTCGAAACCACACTGGCAGCGTTCAAGAACCGCACCATCCACACCTATCACACCGAAGGTGCCGGTGGCGGCCATGCGCCGGACATCATCAAGGCCTGCGGCTCGCCCAATGTCCTGCCCAGCTCCACCAACCCGACCCGGCCATTCACC
The DNA here is from genome assembly GCF_900187465.1 of Pseudomonas sp. Irchel 3A18. Lineage (NCBI taxonomy): Bacteria > Pseudomonadati > Pseudomonadota > Gammaproteobacteria > Pseudomonadales > Pseudomonadaceae > Pseudomonas > Pseudomonas sp. Irchel 3A18. Next base: position 13,149 of record NZ_FYDI01000014.1, on the reverse strand, counting down.
CGTAACACCATCGACGAGCACCTGGATATGTTGATGGTCTGCCATCACCTGGACCCCAGCATCGCCGAAGACGTGGCCTTCGCTGAAAGCCGCATCCGCCGGGAAACCATTGCCGCCGAAGACATCCTGCACGACCTGGGCGCGTTCTCGATGCTCAGCTCCGACAGCCAGGCCATGGGCCGTGTCGGCGAAGTGATCATGCGTACCTGGCAGACCGCCGACAAAATGAAGAAGCAGCGCGGCCCGCTGCCTGGGGACGGTCCAGGCAACGACAACTTCCGCGCCAAACGCTACATCGCCAAATACACCATCAACCCGGCGATCACCCACGGCATCAGCCATGAAGTGGGCTCCATCGAAGTGGGCAAGTGGGCGGATCTGGTGTTGTGGCGTCCAGCGTTCTTCGGCGTGAAACCCACCCTGATTCTCAAGGGCGGTGCCATTGCGGCCAGCCTGATGGGAGACGCCAACGCCTCGATCCCGACGCCACAACCGGTGCATTACCGCCCGATGTTCGCCAGCTATGGCAGCTCATTGCATGCCACCAGCCTGACCTTCATCAGCCAGGCAGCGTTCGACGCAGGCGTGCCGGAAACCCTGGGCTTGAAGAAACAGATCGGTGTGGTCAAGGGCTGCCGCAGCGTGCAGAAGAAAGACCTGATTCACAACGACTACCTGCCCGACATCGATGTCGATCCGCAGACCTATCAGGTCAAGGCCGATGGTGTGTTGCTATGGTGTGAACCGGCGGATGTACTGCCCATGGCGCAGCGATACTTCCTGTTCTGATCCTGCAAGGGCCTTCCTTCAGGAAGGCCCTTTTGGTTTTCAGTCTTCCAGGAGCCTCTCGATTTCCTGTTCGTAATCGTCCTGCTCGTGAACGCCGCTCATTCTCGACACCTCAGCACCGTTCCTGAAAAAAATGACCGTGGGCACGCTGTCTACGGCGAAGTTCTCGACAGTCGCTTCATTACTGCCTGTATCCACCCGAAGGATCAATACCTGATCATCGAACGCTGTCGCGAGGTCATCGATGATCCGGCTGGTCAGGGCGCTGTCACTACTGCCCGACGCACTGAATTCGGCCAATACGAGCCTGTCCGTGGTAAATATCTGATCCTGAAAGCTGTCATCATCAACATTCATAACGCTCATGATTCAATTTCTCCTATTTGATCTACAGGAGCGGGATGTACGCGATACCTCATTCACAAAACGTCTTCATCGCTAGCGAGTAACCTATAACTGCCCTCACACCTCGTCTACCTGTCAGAAATGACAGTATCCGCCTCTTCAAAGGCGTCAGACGGCTGTTTGTCGGACAAGGCAAAAACGGTAATATGCCCGGCACCCCCTCATTACCCCTGAAGCAAGGTAACCGACAATGCGACTATCTGAATTCATCGTCGCTCATGTAGATAGCATCGTCGATGAATGGGAAGACTTCGCCAAGACGCTGAAACCGGCGGCCGACACCATGAATCGTGTCGAACTGCGCGACCATGCCAAGTCGATTCTGCTGGCGGCCGCCAGAGACATGGAAGCGGTCCTGAGCAAACGCGCCCAAGCCATCAAGGCTCCCAAGTCCGCGCTGAACCTCGATGAAGCAGCCGCCAGCCATGGTGAACTGCGGCACACCGTAGGCTTCGACCTGGTGCAGATGACCTCCGAGTTTCGCCACTTGCGCGCCAGTGTCATCCGGCTGTGGAGCGAAAGCCTGAGCGCACCGGAGCCGACCGCGTTCGAGGACATGATCCGTTTCAACGAAGTCATCGACGAAGCCCTGGCTGAATCCACGGCAGCCTACGTCGAACAGGTCACCCGTTCCCGGGACATGTTTCTGGCCATTCTCGGTCATGACCTGCGGGCACCGTTGCAGGCCGTCAGCATGTCCACGGAAATGCTGATGCGCAAAGAACAGCAGGATGAAAAGACGCTCGCCTATATTTCCCAGATCAAGAGCAGTACACGCCACATGGGCGTCATGGTCGGAGATTTGCTGGAGTTCGTACGCAGCCGCCTGGGTGCCAGTCTGCCGGTCGAGCGCAAACCCATGGATCTGGCAGCCGCCTGCCGTGAAGCCATCGAAGAAGCCTGTGCCGGGCAGCCGACCAGCACACCGCATCTGAAAATCGAGGGTAATACCCGAGGCGAATGGGACAGCTCAAGAATCGGTCAACTGCTGCAGAACCTGATCGGCAATGCACTGCAGCACGGAACCGCAAACCACGAAGTCACCGTCAAGGTCACTGGCTGGGAAAACAGCGTGGAACTGATCGTCCACAACGACGGCGAGCCCATTGCCGAAGAGGCCATCGGCACGATTTTCGATCCGATGGTGCGCAGCGTGAATCATGACTCGGACACCCGGCAGCCCTCGACCAGCCTCGGTCTGGGACTGTTCATCGTCAAGGAAGTGGTGAACGCTCATGCGGGCAGCATCACCGTGACCTCGAACATCGGTGAGGGAACCACCTTTACCGTGGTCTTGCCACGCGGCGTCTGAACATTCAGGTGGCCGTTCATCGACCACCTGACAGACGACTCAATTACCCCACTGACTCCGTGGATCGAAGGCAGCCTTGTCGGCCAGTTTCTGCCAGAGCGCCTTGGTGGCCTCGTCGACCGTGCGGGGCATGACAATCTTGAGCTGAGCGTACAGATCGCCACGCTCGCCTTTCTTGTCCAGCAGGCCATTGCCCTTGATGCGCAGGCGCTGACCGTTCTGACTTTCCGGCCGGATGGTCAGGTTGATCTTGCCGGTCAGGGTCGGCACCGCGACCTTGGCACCCAGCGCCGCTTCCCATGGAGCCAGCGGCACGGTAATGATCAGGTCATGGTTCTCCACCTCGAACATCGGATGCGGTGCCAGACGGATGATCAGGTAAAGATCACCGTTCTCGCCACCTGCAACACCCGGCGCGCCCTGGCCCTTGAGGCGGATACGCTCGCCATCCACGACTCCGGCAGGAATCTTCACGTTCAGGGTCTTGGTGATATCCGCCATGCGCTGCCCGTTGGGGCTGTGCTGAGGAACCTTGAAGCTGACCTGCTTGGATTCGCCCGACAGGGTTTCTTCCAGGAAGATCGCAAGCTCCATCTCCACGTCCTGCCCCTTGCGCCCCTGGTTACGCGAACGGCCACCCTGCTGCTGGGCACGACCGCCGAAGATCGAACTGAAGAACTCGGAGAAGTCCGTGGTATCGCCACCAAAACCACCGCCGCCCGCGCCTGCACGGCTCTGCCAGCCGGGAGGCGGCTGGAAAGGCCGGCCCTGACGTCCGTACTTGCGCAACTCGTCATATTCGGCGCGCTTTTCCGGGCTGCTCAGGACTTCATAAGCCTCCGAAGCCTCCTTGAACTTGTCTTCCGCGCCAGCCTCTCTGCTGACATCCGGATGATACTTGCGCGCCAGCTTGCGATAGGCCGCCTTGAGCGCCTTGTCATCGACCGTCGGCTCGACGCCGAGAATCTTGTAATAATCTTTGAAATCCATCTAACGATCACCCATCCCAATATATCCAGACGCACCCGACGTCTCTGACTGTCCTGTCTTGGGGTGGCGTCTGGAAAACTCAAGCCGCAGAGTGTATCCGCAAACGGTCGCAATAGATGACAACGCAACAGTCTATTGATGCCTTTACTGACTAATACCGATCAGTCAAGGCACAAACAACACCTGTGGGAGGCAGCTTGCTGGCGAAAAGACCTGAAACCGGAAGATATTCTGCGTCTGTACGCTGAGGTCGCCAGCAAACTGCCTTTCACAAAGTGGTGTATGACTTTGACTGATCGGCTTTCCCCTTACTATCGATTTTCTACGGGGGTATATAACAATCCGTCTATGTCCAAAGTTCGATAACGTGGCTCAACAAGCCTGGCTTTGCCCGCACGAATCAGATCGGCCAGGTCTTTACCTTTGTGAAACGGGCCATGCATTCTTCCGACCTCTTTCCACTGTCCGTCTGTATCCCGCTTGAAGAAAGACATCCACACATCAGTGGAAACCAGTTGCACCACCTCGTTCTGCCCGTCACTGTCCAGATCGACAACCCACATAGTGCATTGCACCCGGTTGCAGTTGCGGCTCCCCAATCTGGAGTCGGTGAACTGTTCGTAACCATCAACACGCTCCCCGATCCATACCAGATTTTGCTCAGGTACGGAAAAGGCTCTGTAGCGTCCCTGAGAACGGGCCCATGCGTCATATACCCTTAACTTGAGCACTTCACGGGCATTGGCATCCATATTCTGCGGGAGATGATCAAGATCAGCCTTCAAGCGGTCGAATGCCCTGAGCCCCGGTTTACCCAGCCAGTTGAGCAGATGATCGGCATCAAACAAGGCAGGCGGTGTCGTCCCGTCCATAAGGCGCTGTATCTGATTGCGAGCGCTCAACTCTTCCGGGTTCCACCAAGGGGTATGAATCGTGACCGTCATCACGCAAGCCAGCAGAGCCAACCAGGGATTGGTGAACCGCAGATTGCCGAGCCAGACATCCCCTGACCTCAACACCGCTATAAACGCTGCCAGACTGTATAGAGCAGCAATCACCACAAGCAGCAGGCCGATGACCCGCGATGGAGAAAGTCCGTATTGCTCGATACGCAACCAAATCGAATAACACGCCAAAGCTGCCAGCACCGGCAATAGCAGCAGGCTGGCATTGATCAGCCACTTGAGCCCCTGTGGGTAATCGTGTGACTGACTACCATCCTGAAACACGCCGTTGACCAGAAATACATTCGCAGCCACCAGACAGAGCAATATCGTGGTGGCACGACCAGTATTCCAAATCGACTCCAGGCCGGTGAACGGCAAGGTCAGAGTGAACAAGACCACGATAAACGCTGTCAGCGGTGCCAGAAAACGGCACAGACTCAACAGAATGCCACGCAGCATGCCGATGACTTTGTCGTTCTGGCGGCCTATGCGTATGCCCAGTGAAAACACCATACACAGGCTGACAATGTTGAAATTCCGGGTTTTGATGACCTCTTTGAACACTTCGATGCCAATCATGTGAAACAGGCTGGCGCATAACTGCAACAACGACCAGAACAGCCCTGCCAGCAGCAGGGCAAGCAATACGATAAGACCATCGTTCCAGGCATGCTGGAACAATGACCGATAAAGCAGATGCAACCGGTTGCCCGATGGCCAGCTCTGGATGAAAGCAGAGCAGATGTAACCCACGATGACTGAGCAGAATATCCAGTTCTCATCCCAGGACCTCAGCGCCCTTTGCAAGGCCCATTCAGTCACCATGGCCAGTAACAGCGCCAACAGGCCGGCCAGGACCCATGCACCACGCTGCCTGAAGTTGCTACCCAGCAATTGCAGATTGACCCCGAAAACCAGGGCCGCCACAAAGACAGCCGTCTTATCGTGTTTCCAGGCAACTACCATGATGACGGCTTGTACCAGGCCGACAACGATATAGAACGGCAGGGATCCCTTGAGCACGGACATTCAACTTCCTTATTGAAAACGAGAGCATGGGCGCGCAGAGCGGCGGCGGATCATGTCACGGAAAATGCCGCAACTCCATTCGCCCAAGAACACTACGCATTCACGATGTACTCGCATACACTGCGCGGCCGTTTTTTGACTGGAACGTAAAAGACATGAATGACCAATCCCCGGCCCGTGCCTGCGGCATCGATTTCGGCACGTCCAATTCCACTGTCGGCTGGCAAAGACCTGGCGTGGAAGCGTTGATTGCGCTGGAGGACGACAAGATCACCCTGCCTTCGGTGGTGTTCTTCAATATGGAAGAACGTCGCCCGGTGTATGGCCGTCTGGCGCTGCACGAGTATCTGGAAGGCTACGAAGGCCGCCTGATGCGCTCGCTCAAGAGCCTGCTGGGTTCCAAGCTGATCAAGCATGACACCAGCGTGCTGGGCACGGCCATGCCATTCAAGGATTTGCTGGGGCTGTTCATCGGCGAGCTGAAAAAGCGTGCAGAACGCACCGCTGGTAGGGAGTTCGAGCAGGTTGTGCTGGGTCGTCCGGTGCATTTCGTCGATGACGACGCCCAAGCCGATCAGGAAGCCGAAGACACCCTGGCCGAAGTCGCCCGCAAGATCGGCTTCAAGGACGTGTCCTTCCAGTACGAGCCGATTGCTGCCGCCTTCGACTATGAATCCGGCATCAACAGCGAAGAACTGGTACTGATCGTCGATATCGGCGGTGGTACCTCAGACTTCTCTCTGGTGCGCCTGTCACCGGAACGCCGCACCCACAACGATCGCCACGAAGACATCCTGGCCACGGGCGGCGTGCATATCGGCGGTACCGACTTCGACAAGCAATTGAGCCTGCAAGGCGTGATGCCGCTGTTCGGTTATGGCAGCCGCATGAAAAGCGGTGCCTACATGCCTACCAGCCATCACATGAACCTGGCGACCTGGCACACCATCAACGCCGTGTACTCGCAGAAATCCCAGTTGGCGCTGGGCAGCATGCGCTACGACATCGAAGATACCGGCGGTATCGACCGCCTGTTCAAACTGATCGAACAGCGCGCCGGGCACTGGCTGGCAATGGAAGTCGAAGAAACCAAGATCCAGCTGACCCACGCCGAAACCCGCCATGTTCCCATGGACCGCATCGAAAGCGGCCTGAGCGTGGACTTGAGTCGTGCGATGTTTGAATCAGCCATCGACGCGCAGCTTGAACGTGTGCGTGACAGCGTGCGCAACCTGTTGAGCGATGCTGGCGTGGGTGTCGAGCAAGTGAACACGGTGTTCTTCACCGGGGGTTCAAGCGGCATTCCGGCCCTGCGCAACAGCGTGTCAGCCATGCTCCCGAATGCCCGCCATGTGGAAGGCAATATCTTTGGGAGTATTGGGAGTGGGTTGGCGATTGAGGCCAAGAAGAGGTATGGGTAAGGGAGCTGCAAGTTTTAAGCTTCAAGCGGCAAGAAAAAGCGGGCGGTGCGCTTGGCTTTTACTTGCAGCTTGAAACTTCCGCTCCTACACCAACCCTTCCTTCTGTAGCTCGCTCTTGAGATACGCATAATAAATCGGCCCTGCCACCACACCCGGCAGGCCGAAGGCTGCTTCAAACAGGAGCATGGCCAGCAGCAATTCCCAGGACTTGGCATTGATCTGCCCGCCGACGATCCGCGCATTGAGGAAGTATTCCACCTTGTGGATCACGATCAGGTAGGTCAGCGCCGCGAAGGCCACCCAGATCGACACCGACATGCCGACGATGAAGATCAGGGTGTTGGACATCAAGTTACCCACCACCGGCAGCAGGCCGAGCAGGAAGGTCATGATGATCAGGGTCTTGGTCAGCGGCAGGTGAATGCCCCACAACGGCAGGACAATCGCCAGGAACACTGAGGTAAAGGCGGTGTTGAGCAGCGAGATCTTGATCTGGGCAAAGACGATGTTGCGAAACGCACGGCTCAGCAGGCTAAGTCGGTCAAACAGCGCAGCGGCCAGCGGCTTGCGGGTGTGAACGTCCGAGATTCGCTGCAAGGCGATGATCGCACCCAGCACCATGCCGATCAGCATGGTCACGAACATGTGGGCCGCGCCCTTGCCGATCATCTGCAACTCACCAATATGCTTTTGCAGCCATTGACCCAGAGACACCTGAAACTCGGCTGCACTGGCCGGCAGGTAGGCATCAATGAAAGGCGGTAACTGCCCACGGGCGCGGTCCACCAGAACCATGAACTTGTCCAGTGACGCGCCGGGGTTCTCGGCTTCATGCAGCACAAAACTGATGGCGCCGGCGAAAATCAGCGTCAGCAGACTGACAATGATGGTCCCCAGCAAGGCCACGGCCAGCCAGCGGGCACGCTCGCCGGAAATAAGGCGTTGCAGCCTGGGGGTCAGCATGTTGACCAGTTCGTAGACCAGCAGACCGGCCAGCAGACTTGGCAGAAGCTTGAAAGGCAGGATCAGCAGCAAACCGCCAAAGACCAGAATCCAGCTGGCTAACAACACCTGACGCGCAGAAAACGTTGGCATAAAGTCTCAACGGGCGGCACAAAGAAGACGGCAGTCTGCCAGCGTTCAGAGCCGAGGACCAGTGATCCGAAGGCCTGAACAGCAATAGCGCGCCCCTTGGCTGAAGCGCTGCGGCGGGAATCAGGCCAGAGGGCTTTGTTTCCCGCACCTGAACCGGCATTCGGACGGATGCGTCCCTCGCCGGAAAATTATTTCTTCTTGAGACAATCGCTCATGAAGCTCTTGCGGGCATCGCCCTTGAGGGCCTGGGTGGTGGCTGTCGCGTTGCAGGTCTTCATTTTTTCCTGCTGGGTTTGCGCCGGAGCCGGTGCAGCTTTCAGGCAGGTACTCATGAATGCCTTGCGCTCATCGCCCTTGAGCGATTTGGCACTGGCGTCAGCATTGCAGGAAGTCATTTTGTTCTGCTGCTCCGTGGCGGCAAAACCTTGGGCGGATACCATCAGACCAACGAGCAACAAAGAAATACCGAGCGTCTTCATCAGGTCAACTCTCCATAACGACCGTGCCGATCAGCGCAGCCTCAAAAGAGTGTAGTCAAAGATGTTGCGATGTATGTCGAGCCAAGAGGCCCCATCGGGTGGATAATCCCCTCAGGTTTTTTATCGGTTATCCCATGCAATACGCCTTTCCTCTGCTGACCATCCTGATCTGGGCAGCCAACACCGTGATTACCAAGGCTTCATCGCTGGTGATCTTCCCTTCCGAAATCGGTTTCTATCGCTGGTTGCTGGCGGGCCTGCTGTTTACGCCCTTCATGCTGAGGCCCGTGTGGAAGAACCGGGCGCTCATCAAACCGGTGCTAGGCAAAATCATCATTCTGGGCGTGCTGGGCATGGCGGTGTACCAGAGCCTGGCGTATTTCGCCGCCGGCATGACCACGGCCACCAACATGGGGATCATTCAATCCCTGGTGCCGATGATGGCGCTGGGGCTTTCCATCGCCTGCCTGGGCAATCGCCTGACTTTCGGCGCCCTGCTCGGGGCCGTACTGTCTTTTGCAGGCGTAGTCGTGGTGGTCTCGGCTGGCAACCTGAGCGCACTCGTGGAACAGGGCATCAATCGCGGGGATGCGATGGTTCTGGTCGCGGCGGCTGCCTACGCCGTCTACAGCACCCTGCTGAAAAAATGGCAACTGTGCCTGCCGCCCTTGCAGTTGCTATACCTGCAGATTCTGGTGGCAATCATTGTGCTGTTTCCGCTGTTCATTCTCTCGCCCAGAACAGGCCTGAACATGAGCAATATTCCCATGGTTCTGTATGCGGCCATTCCGACCTCGATGCTCGCGCCCTGGTTGTGGATGACGTCCATCATGCGGCTGGGGCCCAGCCGCACGACGCTGTTCTTCAACCTCATGCCCATTGCTACCGCGCTGATCGCGGCCGCCTTTCTGGGCGAACGACTGGCGCTCTATCACCTGGCCGGCGGAGCCTTGACCCTGTGCGGAGTCATCCTGGCAGAACGCTGGAAGACCCCGCTGCGGCAGACGACCTAAAGGCCGGCGGCTTTCAGGCGTGCGGCGTGGTCAAGGAAGAGCTTTACAGGGTTCGCACCCTTGCCCACAAGGCCGAAAGTCTGGTTGACGATATCGAAGTGGTCGAGGGGAAAGTCATCACCGATCACGGTGCCCAGGTGTGAGCTGAAACGCCCGACCATACCGTCGCACTGGCCCTTTTCCTTGACGAAGGTGCGAGCGAAGATCCGGCAGGTGACGTTGGTCCCGTCGATCATGTTGCGCCCACGATTGGTAACGCCCGGCTGCAGGATCCCGGACCAGGAGTAGTAACGCACCCCATTGACCAGTTCCTCACCCTGCCCGCCCCAGGTATGCGGCAGCCCCTGAGGGTACTGCCGGTTGAACAGTGCCACCCCGGTCGTGGTCAGGGACTGGTGGGAAGCCGAGATATTCATCGGCAGCTTCGGCCCGCGATACCCGGTTTCAAACACCGTGATTGTCCAGGACAGCAAACCGATCACCGCATTCACCACACGCCCACCCGCACTGCCTACCGGGAAAGTACGCTCCAGATAATCCGCCAGTTCGGAACCATGATTGGGACCGGCCACGGAGGTCACCGAAGCCACCAGGTCCGGACGCTTGGCGGCGACATAACGAACAGTCAGCGCGCCCTGGCTATGGCCGATCAGGTTGACCTTGGACACACCGGTTTCGCGGAGGGTCTTCTCGACGACCTTGAGCAACTGCTCTCCCCGTATCTCGGTGGAGTTGACCCCGGAAACCATCACTGGAATCACCGTCGCGCCACCACGTTCCAGCGCCTTGATGATGCCGAACCAGTAGGGATAGACCAGTAAACGCACAAACCCCAACAACCCGGGCACGAGCAGCAACGGATATCGTGTAGCTTGTTCTTGCGCCATATATGCCTCTCCCACGTTAGCCAATAGCTAGAACCTTAGCGGTGTTTGGGAGCAAGACAGATATATATGACAAACACACGTACTGCCCTATAGCCATCAATTATCGAACTCTCGCGCACCTTCCCGGCTCCAACCTCCATCGGGCCAAGAACGGCTCTATCATGCGGAGAGACAACGATGTACAAGAAAATCCTGGCGGCTACCTGTGTATTGGGGACATTGGCGGGTTGTGGCACCACTACCGTGCAGAATCCGGTGGACTTCGTGACCTATCGCGACGAACCGCTGGTCAAGCAGGTCGAAAACGGCATGACCCGACAACAAGTCCTGACAATTGGCGGCGAGCCATCGTCCACCTTCGAGCGCAAGGTGAACCCGGGAACCTGCAATAACTACGTGTTGTTCAAGGAAGGCCACAAGCAGGTCTATCACGTGAGCTTCAACGGCGATGGCCGTGTGAACCACAAAGGCTTCATGACCTGCGAACAGCGCGAAGCTAACGAACGCGCCCTGTAAGGCTAGTGCCGATCAGTTAAGGTCATAGTTCACTTTGTGGGAGGCAGCCTAGCGACTTCAGCATACAGGCGCAGAATATCTGCCGATTTTCAGGCCTTTTTCGCCAGCAAGCTGCCTCCTACAAGTAGCTCGTTGCATCAAGCACCGGCTTTTCACCACTCCCAGTCTTTCTCCATGAACTCGGCTGAGGGTGGCAGAACAGAGTGCAGAAATTGCAGGAATTGCTCGAATAACTCTTTGTCGGGAAAGCGAAATTCAAACCCCACCGTGATGTCTGTTCGGTGCGTGATGATCATGGAGCGTTTGCGATCCACCGTGACAAAGTTGTACTCGTTCCAGGGCAAGCTCTGTTCGTTATTGATTTTATTCTCCCAATTCAGCAAAGAGCGTGCGGCCCCGATTGAAATGGCGGCTGGGCCGATCAGAAATAGCAGGGAGCCGGTGACGAGGGCCACGCCGAGAAATAGCAGAATGGTGAAAATGGCGATGCCTTTGAAGAGCGGGCCTGCGAAGCTTGGGTAGTAGTCGTAATATTCAAGCAGTGCTTTTTGTGAGGTGACACTGTAGTTGAATATGGTTTTTTGCCTGAAAACACGGATCAGAAAAAACACATAACCATATAAAACCGCATAACCAATTACAATCACCGACACATCAACTTCGACTCTCCCCCATGCCAGCCACGTAACAAATAAAATCCATACCGTACTTACCAGAAAAATAAGCACCTGGCCTTTCATTATATCTTTTGGAGTGCCATTCATAGTCTTTATGGACCAGTCAAATATTTTTTCGCAGCCTTCCAACCCATCAAAATGATAAGCAGCATTTTGTTGTTCGGTATCATTCAGAGACTCGTCACTGAGCGAAGCTTTTTTCTCGTTGTGCATATCGCCTACTTATTCCGGGGTTGCAAGTGTCAGGGATTGGGCGCGGTGCTCAGCACTCACCAAAAGACGGGGTGTGGTTAATCCATCTGCTGTGCCATTCCCCTTCTTGTCGAGCTCTATCTGATAAAGGTAACCTCGCTCCTCTTTTCCAGGACTGATCACATCACTGGGGTACCTTATCTGCAGTTCGATATAGTCAGCACTCTTGTCAAGCGGTACCCAGACCTGCCAGACAACATCCTCGTTCTCGGGCATGATCGGAAAATGCAGTTCTGGTGGGCCTAAGGGTGGAGGCTCGTTGCTGACTTTTGTGAATTTTCTAATATGCGTGTACTGTCCGCGCTCTTCAAAGAGGGTCTTTATAGAGGATTCGATCTTGGCGACAGGCAGAATACCCAGAGGGCGTTTGCTACTGATAACGTTGAGTTGAATGCACTTTCCGCGTACGGCATTGGGGAGTTGAATCTGGATCCATGCGCCATTGGGCACGGCCACTTCCATGTAGTCGCCTTTGCCCAGATAACGCTGTTCATAAATAACCGTGCTTTTGACAAACACTTGAGGGCTTAGCTGGATCTCCAATAGAGAGCGTTTTTCCTCGATACGCCCTTCTGGATTATCTGCGTGACGGAATTCTATGGAGCGTGACCAGCAGCACTTTTTCAACCACCAACCAATGCCGTCTTTCTTGAAATAGTTCAAGGCCAGGCACGCGAGTAAATAAATTGCACCCACGACAAAAAGCCCCACCACAAACCATGGGTTCATTACAAAAAACGCCAAGCTTTTGGATACATTCAAACCCACTAACAAGTGTAAAACGCCACCAACCCCCATACCGATCACAGCAAGTGCTTTAATCACTATTGCTGTCTTTTCTTCGGGTGTTTTAGCGCTGTCGTGATCGTCGAACAGATCCACAAACTCCAACACTGTCGCCACCACCGCAAATGCCCCCAACGCCACCATCGTGACCCTGAACCCGCGAATCGCATCTCCCCAAGCGTTGTTTCCCTGAGTTTTCCAGTAGGCGGAAGAGCGATCCAGAATGCCTATGCTCTTGCCGTCAATCAGCACCGGCTTCGCCTCCCGAATCACCGCCCACGGCGCTTCAACAAACACGGCCATCAACAGATTGAAGCTGTACCCCAGGCTGTAACCGACCTTGACGATATCCTTGCCGCTGAAGTCGCCATCGCGGGTCAGGTCTTCATAGAGGAATGCGGTGTTGATGAAGTTGAGCAGGATAACGCCCCAGGTGATCCCGGCACCCAGGCCACCCAAGCGTTCGCTCCAGGCCTTGGCGCGGGTGTGCCAGTCCTTGGCGACGTCCAGGCCGGACTTGAAGAAGGCGCGTATTTCCTCTTGCAGCAACT
>NZ_FYDI01000011.1:0-166385 GCF_900187465.1 Pseudomonas sp. Irchel 3A18 | reverse complement strand
CTGCCGTTCTTCTTGAGGTTTGCTGTAGCGCTTTATCCACGCATAGAGGCTATGCGTCGACACACCAAGACGGGCCGCTACGTCAGCGACGGGAAGCTTCTTTTCGGTCACTTGATTGACCGCTTGGGTTTTGAATTCTTCGGGATAACGCGGGTTGCTCATGGCACCTCCTGATTGGCCTCATTTTAAGGCATGGAGGTGTCTACGAAACCCGGGGCGATTCAGAGTGAGTTGAACATGACTCTGTCTGACAACTGTTCGGGGGAGGGTTGCTTGGTCGTACTGCTTCATGCCTATCTACGACAGGCCTCGAGTCTTAAGGCTGTTTCCGATTCAATTCAAGAGCTTTGGCCCAAAGCAAGAATCTGGTGTCCAGAACTTCCTACAGGCCTTTTCTCACGGGTCGATCCCGATGAAATTGTTTGCAGCCTGCTTGTTGGTGTCGATGAGCTGGTCGACTTGGCTAGTCATGAAGGCAGCCCTTTCACATCAATAGTGATTGTTGGGCACAGTGTAGGCGGTGTCATTGGCCGTAAGCTTTATGTCGCTGCCTGTGGTGAAACCTCCAAAGCACCTTTTGAGCCGATTTATCACCAGCAAGGCTTCAAGAGTGAAAATGGACTGCTATCGGCGCGAACCTGGGCGCCATTGGTAACGCGCATTGTGCTGCTTGCGGGGATGAATCGAGGCTGGCAGATCTCCCATCACTTGAGCCCTCTACATGCAATTGGCTGGCGTCTTGGTCTGGTGATGGCCTATATCATCAGGTTTTTCACCCGGCGCTGGCTTCTGATTTTCAAGCTCAGACGAGGGGCTGAGTTCATTACTCAACTGAGAATTCAGTGGCTGAAGCGTCCAACGTTTCCCGGTGAGACTCTGATAGTACAATTGCTGGGCTCTCGGGATGATGTTGTATCGCCGCAAGATAATCTGGATCTTGTTTCCGGGCATGATTTCATTTATCTGGATGTGCCATTTTCAGGCCATGCCGATGTGGTGGACTTGCAGGATCTACAGTATGGATTTGATCGTAAAGCAGTCCTAAAGCAGGCATTGAGTTCGTCTAAGGAGTCTTTACGCGGATTAGAAGTTATTCCGGCGGATGAGAAGTTTTTTGTGGAGAATCCTGCCATAGAGAACGTTGTGTTTGTCATTCACGGTATTCGGGATCAAGGGTTCTGGACGCAGAAAATCGCCAGAAGGGTAAGGACTCTGGCTGCCAAAGAAGCCACGGCACCTAACGCCGTCCTGGCATCATGTGAGTGGGCTACGGAAACCTCCAGCTATGGCTACTTTCCAATGCTTCCGTTCCTGTTGCCATGGTATCGCCGCAATAAAGTGGAATGGTTGATGGATCAGTACACAGAAGCCTTGGCGCGCTACCCCAATGCCGAGTTTTCTTACGTCGGACATAGCAACGGCACTTACCTGATCGCCAAAGCTCTGGAGTTGTATCCATGCTGTAAATTCAAAAATGTGGTTTTTGCAGGCAGCGTTGTCCGGGTCGGGTACGACTGGGAGAAGCTTCTTGATGCCAATCAGCCCAGAGTGAAAAATGTGCTCAACCTTGTTGCCACTTCCGATTGGGTCGTCGCCTTTTTTCCTAAACTTTTTCAGGTTTTCGGTTGGCAGGATCTCGGTAGTGCTGGCCACGATGGGTTCAAAGCTTTCAAGAACTCGAATGGTTTATTTCAGGTTCAATATTTGAAGGGGCAGCACGACGCTGGTATCAAAGAAGAGGAGTGGGATTTTATTGCCAGGTTTGTTCTGAAGGGCACGCTCGATACAGAAAAAATCATCAACTCAGTATCTGGACGTAATGCCATTGTCGAGTTTCTGGGACGAATGCCTTACCTGGTCTGGGGGCTGATACTCTTATTTATTTACTTTGGCTGGACGTTGATCGTGGGGTTGATCCCCGTGAGCATCAGTGACCCCGAAACCCGAGGGTTGCTCAAGGGGCTGGGGCTCAGTTCTTACGTGGTTTTGATCTGGCTGGCAGTTACCAGATTGTAGAAACCCTTCAGTGATGTACCAAAGCCTCAAGTTTGCGCATTGGCTGCCGAAATCAATGCTCTTGACCGCTTTGGTACGACGAAGGAATGTTTGATGTTTTATCCGCGCGAAGCTGAAAAAGATAATCTGTTCAATCGAGTCATTCTGCTTACCTTTGCCTGTTGCGCGATTCTGTTTCTGGCTTCACTGGCTCGGCATCAAGGATCGACTTATGCAGTCATGCAGCTTGGAGCCGTCCAGGTCTCGGGGAGTGTAAAAGCGCTGGAAAATATTCCCCGAAACAGTATGGGCAAAATAATCCATTATCGGTATGTGGATGAGGAAGGCGAGGCTCACGACGATCAATACTTCGATCCGCGCTATGACGAAAATACTCACTATGAGGTGGGAGACGCCATCTCTCTGGTTTATTCGAGCTGGTTTACCGGGAAAAACGCCATTGCTTCCGAGTTGCACACTTACCGTCCGGACTTTTACATCCTGTCCGGTGGGCTATCACTCGCACTGATCCTGCTACTGATATCTCTCTGGACGATAAGGCGTATCTATGTTTTGAAGCAGGAGGATCGTGTTTATTGAGTTTTAATTGTCGCTATAGCGGTGAAAGTTCGGCAAGCGGTGGTGCACTATTTAGCAGTTATTAACTCAATTTTTGTTAGACGCTGATCGAGCGTTTAATCCCTGTGAATATCCGTGATCTTGAAATCCGCGGGTTGCTCAAGGGGTTGGGGGTCAGTGCTTACGTTGTTTTGATCTGACCCGATTGTAGCAATGCATCAATCGATATATTGAATGTCGATGCTAAAAATTAGAGTGTAAGGTGATAAGCAGGCGAGGGTCGGTGTTTTTGAGTCGAGAAGGAAGTGACTCATAAACTATTTGGATGTAATGCGGGTAGTTTAAACCTGAAATTATTCTAGCGACTCTGTCAGGCGCCATTGAGTGACGAGAAAATACTGCTACCTTAAAGAGTGAAGAGGGGTGTCATAGGAGATGGCACAATGGACAGTTTAATGGATACGTTTGTAAAGGCAGCGCCGGGTTCTATTTTCAGGGTGGAGGAAAAATCGGGGAGTGTGAGCTTTGTATACGAGGGTGAACTGAAGTCGGTTGATGTGGCAAAAAAGACGATCGGTATATTGGATAAGGCTTATAAAGGAAAAGTTTATACTGTTTCTGTGGATAAAATCGTACGCGTCAATGGAGAGGAAATGTGGGATGCATATTCTCTTGGGTCGGCATCACTAGAGCGTCAGAGTGTTATTTTCTGGACGGGTACAGAGTGGTATAACGAGTATTCGCATAGTCTAGGACTTGATATGGATACTGCATTCTCTCGAATTCCTGAGGGCGCTGAGCTTATAATTCCTGGTTATTTCTGTGGAACTCAACAGCCTCAGCATGCTGCACTTAAGTTGGTTGATTATGAAGCGGATCTGGCTGTTTTGGACAGTATCACTTCGCCAGGGCAGAGAATAAAAGTGCCTATGAATAAGGTGGCTTCGATTGATAATGGAGTCATCAAACCTGTGGCATAGAAGACCTGAATATTAATCTTGAAGAAAAAGTGCCAGAAGGCAGACGTCGGAGATACGGAACCGGAAGTGTGTCTCCGTGCCTCACGGCATGTTCATAGCCGTCCCATCGGTATTGCCCTATCATTCGCCCTTTTACAAAGGCCGATGATCCCTCATGACAACCACACCCACCACCCTGCTGGCCGCCCTGCAAGCTTCTACGATGCTGGAAATCGACGGGCTTCACGCCTGGGAGTTCTCTCTGGGCGATGATTTGAATATCGAATGCATGGATGGCCGCGAGCGCAAGGTATGGCGTTTCAGCCTGGCGCAGATTCAGGCGGCGTCCTTCGATGAAAGCCTGCAAAGCTGGGTCGTCAACGATGGCAATGCCGATCACCGCATCATCTGCCTCGATGCGTTCACCCCCAATGATGAGGATGAAAGCGAGCTGGATTGATTCTCCCGCAAAACTACATGAGCGATAGCCTGTCATAGCCCTGACTGTCGCTAAGCCGGCACCCATAATTTGAACAAGAAAAGGAATGCCCCCATGACTCCTGCGTTTCTGCCGTGGCTGGCGCTTGCCAGTGCAATCAGTGTTTTCCCCGTACAGGCCCAAACCATGTCCGATACCGATTTGCTGGTGGGTTCCTACACCCAGGGCAAGAGCGAAGGCATCTACCGTTTCGGCTTCGATAGCCAGACGGGCAAGATCGATCCCGCACCGCGTCAGGTGATCCGTGCCGAAAATCCCTCCTGGCTGACCCTCTCCAAGGACGGGCGTTACTTGTACGCGGTCAACGAGAACGGGCCAGGGCAGAGTGATGTGGAAGGCAAGGTCAGCAGTTTTGCCATCGCACCCAAGACCCATCAGGTGACGCCTCTCAATCAGGTCAAGAGCAAGGGCGACGAGCCTACGCATTCGAGCCTGAGCCCTGATGGGCGTTATCTGTTTGTCTCCAACTATGCGGTACAGCCCGATCCTGGCGGGTCTTTGGCTGTATTGCCGATCGGCAAGGATGGCAAGCTTCAGGACGTTGTGCAGTCTGCCGGGCCGAATGCTGCCAGCCAGGTCAACCCGGAGCGGCAGATGTCTTCCCATGTGCATGCGGCGGTTCCTACGCCCGATGGCAAGTATGTGGTTGCTGCCGATCTTGGCGCCGACAAACTGTTCGTGTACCGCTATGACGCCAGTCAGGCCAGGCCTTTGCAGCCGGCCAGTACTGCTTCGGTGCAGTTGCCGGGCGGTAGCGGACCGCGGCATATCCTGTTCAGTCGTGAAGGCAAGCATGCCTGGCTGGTTCTGGAAATGTCGGCTCAGGTCGCGGTGCTTGATTATCTGGATGGCGAGTTCAAGCAGACCCAACTGGTCGATCTGAAAAATCAGGGCGTGCAACAACGCAATGGTGCCGGTGGTTTGCATGCATCGCCCGATGGCCGTTTTCTGTATGTCGCCAATCGGGGTGAAGCCAATCAATTGCTGGTTTTCCGGATCGATCCGACCACGGGCAAGCTTGAAGAGCTACAGCGTCGCTCGGTGGAAGGTACGGAGCCACGGGAATTCAGCTTCGACCCCAGTGGCAAATTCATGCTGATCGCCAACCAGAAGAGCAACCAGATCGTGACGGTTCGCCGCGACCCGCAAAGCGGAATGCTGGGTGATACGGTGCAGAAAGTCGATTTCGACTCGCCTTCGGATTTGCATTTCCTGCCTCGCGATTGACTGCCTCCAAGGCTCAAGCCCGTGGTTTACGTGGGCTTGAGCAACTATTAATCCAGATGATATGAGTTAGTGGCATAAAAGATTTTTGAATGAGCAGCCTCGGGCGTAAGTTTGAGTCACGGCCAGAACGGCCACCACTTGAATCCAAGCGTGCATATATAAAAGACCACCGAGGGTTAACGACATGAACTTCAATATCTTTTCCATCATTGCAGCATCGGCTATTTCAGCATCTGTTGTTCTCCCTGCCAGCGCCAGCGTTGAAGTCAGCGACAAGAAAGCCCACGCCACCCAGACTTACACGCCAAAATACCTGCAACAAAGTGCCAACTTCTATGCCGCGCTGGACCACAAGACCGCACAGTAAGTACTGAACAATCACGGTTTTCACTGGCTCACACAGGTTTTTGCGACCACTGCCCATTGCGTGGCAGACCAGGCATCTACTGTGGACTGGGCTTACACCGAATCCCCCGTTACTTCATGAGTGACGGGGGATTTTTATGCATGGGTGGTTTATCAAGAGTTGAACGTCGATACGTCTCTCATCAAAAAAACGGATAGTGGCTATGCATACCTATGGTTTTTCAATATTACGAATATCGACGATCCTGTTGGCCATGCAAAACATTATGGAGCAGTAAATATGGCCACTGCCATTCTGGGTTCAATCAAACAAGGCGCGTATATCGCGATTTCGCTTTATGTGGTTTTCATTGCTGTAGTGACCCTCACCAGCATGAACCCCCAGCTTAAAACCCGTACCTACGAATCGGCTGCGCCTTCTGTGGTCGTGGCTGCGGATTCACAGGAACGCGCTTCGTGATTCGCCCTTTTTCGCGAATGAGCGGAGCGCCGCCCGATTGGCTCCTACAGCCTGTGTAGGAGCAGATTTATTCGCGAAGAATTTTGCACATTAGCCTGCTTTCAATACAGAATCACTTAGCTATCACGCCGAAGGGATTCCTGTGACTCACGACGCCTATGCAAGGCTCTGCCGCTGCCTCGTTCTCTTGCCTTTGTTCTTCTTTCTTGCCGCCTGCAACAAGGAAGCTCCCAAGATCAATACCCCCGAGTACCTTGCTGCCCACGGTATTACCGTGGGTGAATCGAACACGATCCAGGTCGCAAGCTCGACGTTCCGAGTACCTGCGGATGTTGTGTTCGAGGTGTACACGGCTGGCACCATTCAAGCCGCAAAGGCTGACATGCTGACCTTGCACCTCAACATGGGCTTCCTCTTTACCCCACCCAGAACGGGGCCGGCAGGCAAAGGGGAAAAGCACATGATCAGGACAGAGATCTCCACGCGGGGAGACCCCACCCGGATGGAAAGCATGTTGTCTTTTGAAAAGACAGACACGCCAGTCGAGCGCACAGACCTGGACTTGATCGAATACCCTGTAAACGCCCCGTCTTCTACAGACTTCTCCCGAAATTATATTTACCAATCCCGGGAATCAGACAACACCACGCCCCCGACAGAGTTCTTCTGCTGGGTTGTCTGGTTAAACGACCCTTCCAGAAAAAACGGCACGTGCAGGACGTCTTTCTACAGTCACTCAGGGCTGCTCATTCAATCTTTTTTCTCCTATGACCTCCTGAAGGATTGGAAGTCCATCACGAAAGAAGTGCGTAACAAGATTGACGTATATGAAGTGAAGTAAATAAAAATCAAAGCCATGGAGGTTCACAATGAGCAATAGCTACCTGACGGACGAACAGATATCAATCATTCGCGACCTTCAAGGCCGCGCTCCGAATGCGGATGGCAACTATGCCGATGTGTACAACGCCATTGCCAGCATGCTTCCGGATGGCGCTGTAAAGTTATGGTTGCAGGGGGCGGCACTTGCCAACGCGGGGCAAGGGGTCTTTGCGGAAATTATCAGGTCTTACAGTCAGCGGCAGATGGAACTGCGCGGTGTCGCCTATTCAGACACCCTGATGCAGACGGCTTCAAATCAGGTGGCAATCAATGCCCTGAATGACATTCTCGATCCGAGTCGCCGATCCAGCACCGGACAATGGCTGGTCCCCACTATTTCAGATATTGCAAATAATGATGCGACTGGCGTAGGGCAGGTTTTATTTGCCTCTTTGGGGAACGACAGCGCCGGTGGAGAAATAAATGCCGCTTGGTCGGGGACCATTCTTTTCTCGGCGCTCGGGCAGAATGAAACCAATCGGTTCACAAGACAGGGCGGGGACGATCTCAATCGCGTAGATGACGTCAAGAACCTGCTCTTTGCCTATGACGCTTATGCCTATGCCTTTGAAAAAACCAGAAGTGCTGGACTGACTGATCTTCTTACTCTGGACAAGACCCTTCTGGATGACCTGGGCGTCGGATGGGAGACTTTTGATACTGCCGGCTTTGGTGAGTTGCGGGCACTCGCAACCAATAACATCACGTCCCTCTTGTCTGGCGAAGCACGAAAACTCGGAGAACTCATTTCCGAAGCCGGTACGCATGTGGTCCTGGACTGGCTTCGGGCGACCTATCTAGGCAAACGCTCAGACTCGGCGACCACGCCCGAGAATTTTGCAGGTGCGGCACAAAGCTTTTTCTCCGGCCTTGATTCATCGATTGCGCTCAACGCGAATACGATCCTTCTGCCCGGCGAGAAGGGGGCACTTGTTTCGTTGGCCAAGAGCAATATTTCGGTCAGGAATGCGCTGTACGCCTTGTCTCCGATCGCCATCGAGCTTCCAGGCTACTCCAGCGATTTGAGCCTGGCGGACGTGAAAACCGGAAAAGGTGCTCTGTCCGATGAGTGGATCGACAAGCGTGCATCGTTCCTCATCTTCGAGAAATTCTATCGAGAGTCCGGTGACACGGATGGCTCCTATGAAATGCCATTCGGCCTCCCTGTTCCCATTCCCGGTGACATCGAGTTCCGGGATTACAGCAGTGGCTCAGAGTACAAGCTGACGATCGATGGCGTTGATCTTGGTGTCATGGACAAGCGCTACATCGTTTTCGGCGGCAGCGGCAGCGATAGCATTCAGGGTGGAGAGGGCAAGGATTACCTTTTCGGCATGGATGGCGCCGATACGCTCAATGGCGGGGAGGACGACGATTACATCGAAGGCGGTGCTGGCGATGACAATATCGACGCAGGAGAGGGGGTCGATACTCTCTATGGCGGGCAGGGCAACGACACCCTGCTGGGTGGGGAAGGCAAGGACACCCTGTATGGCGGCCAGGGAGATGACAGTCTCGAGGGTGGTCTCGGGGACGATTACCTTGAAGGGGGCGACGGCCAGGATAACCTCAAGGGCGACGATGGATTCGACATCTACAAGGCCGATAGCCAGGACATCATTTCCGATACTGACGGCAAAGGAAAAGTTTACCTGGGCAATCAGCAACTCACCGGTGGCTCCCGCAAGGAAACCGACCCCGAGAACACGTACTACGGCGGCGGTAATACCTATTTCCTGGATGGCACCACTCTGGTCGTCAATGGCTCTCTCGTCATCAATGACTACAACAAGGACAGCAGCGACTTGCAGATTGTCCTCAGTGAGGAAGAAGAGGAAGAAGACGAAACGCCTGAGACCGATGATGCCGAGAGTCGCACATCCCCCATCGTCCTTGACCTGGATGGCGACGGTATCGAAACACTGGAAGTCGGTGCCAGCTACTTTGACCTGGATGGTGATGGCCTGAGTGAAATGTCCGGCTGGGTCAGCCCGGACGACGGGCTGCTGGTACACGACCGCAACGGTGACGGCCGTATCAGCAACGGCACCGAACTGTTCGGCAACCACAGCATCCTGAGTAATGGCCAGACTGCCGAGAACGGTTTTCAGGCCTTGGCCGAGTATGACGACAACGGCGATGGCGTGATTGATGCGCAAGACAGCTCTTACGCTGAGCTGCAAGTCTGGCGCGATCTCAATGGCAACGGCATCAGCGATGTGAGCGAGTTGCAGAGCCTGGCCGATGCCGGTGTGGTGTCGATCAGTACGGGCTACACCGACTCCAGCCATGTGGACACTCACGGTCACGAGCATCGTCAGGTCGGCACCATCATGCTGAGCAATGGCACCGCCTCCACCGCTGCGGACGTGTGGTTCAAGGTAGACACCACACGCCGGGTGAACAGTGGCGACATCGAGCTTGCCCCGGACATCCTGTCCCTCGCCAATGCCAAGGGGTTCGGCAAGGTGCATGACCTGCACCAGGCCATGGCAATGGACCCCGAACTGAAGTCCCTGCTTGAACAGTATGTGTCGTCCAGCGATGCCGCCAGCCGCGACGCGCTGCTCGACGATCTGATCTACCGCTGGGCGGGTGCCGAGGGTGTGGACCCGTACAGCCGGGACCCGATGAAGGTTTATGGCCATGTGATGGACGCGCGCCAGCTGGTGACGCTGGAGAACCTTGTGGGGCGTTCCTACATGGGGATCTGGTGCTGGGGTGAGTACGATCCGAACCCCCATGGCCAGGCCGCGCCGATTCTGGTGGCCGAGTATCTGGAATTCAAACGTTTTACCGCTGCCCAGATTCTGGCGCAGACCGAGTATGCGCAGGAGATGAGCATCATCCAGTCCGCATTCGGCTCTGACGCCAACGGCATCACAGTGGACTGGGGCAGCCTGCAAGGTACATTGGAAAACCTTTACGCCAATGACCGGGTCGACCGGATCGCCAGTGTCATTGCGATCCTGACCGACCTTGGGACTTATTCGCCTGGCTACCGCGACAAGCGCGATGCTGCCTTTCAGGCCATTGCTGCCGCTAACACCGATCTGGCCTCGTTCTTCGACTTCTCGACCAGGATCGGCACGACGGTCAGCGATACGTTGTCCGGGATAGAAGCTGACTCCATATTCTATGGCCTGGGCGGCGACGACAGGCTCTACGGTCAGACGGGCAATGACAGTTATCACTTCTCCTGGGGGCATGGCAACGACACCATCCTTGATCGCGGCGGTCTGGATCAGGTGGTGTTCGGCGAGGGTATTGGCCAGGACGATCTTGTGTTCTCGCGTAACGCCACTACGGTCACTATCAGCGTCAAGAACCCCGATGGCAGTGATTCCGGTTCGTTGCGTATCGACAACTTCTTCGACTTCGATGGCACGCTCGATTTCGGTGCGATAGAGCGGCTGGCCTTTGCCGACGGTAGCAGTCTGAACATCGAGCAGATCCTGGATATCCTGACCGCGTCCTCGATCACCGAGGGCAACGACCTGATATTCGGCAGCACGGTGGGCGATACCATCGATGCTCTGGCAGGCAACGACAACATCCATGGCCTGGCGGGTGACGACCAGCTATCCGGTGGTGCCGGTGATGATGTACTGATGGGCGATGACGGCGATGACACACTGATCGGCGGCACAGGCAACGATTCGTTGATCGGCGGCCGTGGCAGTGACACCTATCTGTTCGAGGTCGGGTATGGCAACGATGTCATAGACAACGCCGCACAAGTGACGGGCGCCAGGGTGGATCGCGTGGTGTTCGGCCAAGGCATCGACCCGGATGCGGTCAGCATCGAGCGCAGCAACAGCCACCTGTTCATTCGTACTTCTGCCAGCGACAGCATTCGCCTGAACAACTACTTTTCCAGCGAAGCTGCCAACAGCATGGCCGTTGACGAGATTGTCTTTCACGACGGCACCATCTGGACCATCGCAGATGTCATGGGGATGGTGCTGCAAGCCAGCGATGGTGATGACCTGATCGAAGGGTATGCTTCCGACGACGTGCTGTCTGGCCTGGCAGGCCACGACTTTCTGTATGGCAACGGCGGCAACGACACTCTGCTCGGCGGGGAAGGGAACGACACACTTGACGCTGGTGCCGGCAAGGACACTCTGTTCGGGGATGCCGGAAACGACTTGTTGCTCGGTGGTGAAGGTGACGACTCACTGGACGGCGGCGACGGCAACGACCTGCTCATTGGTGGTGCTGGCGACGACATCCTGAGCGGCGGTGCAGGCAATGACGACCTCCAGGGGGGCGCGGGTCGTGACACCTTGCAGGGAGGCGACGGCGACGATGTGCTGTCTGGCGGAGCCGGTGATGATCTGCTGGCTGGCGGTAAGGGCTACGACCAGCTCTATGGTGGCTCGGGCACAAACAGCTACCTGTTCGCTCGTGGAGATGGCCGGGACGTGGTCGTGGATACTTACGAAAATGTCGTGACGATCTACCTCTCCGACCTGCCGCTGGAAAGTCTGGTATTCCGTCGCAACGGCACTAGTCTGGATATTGCCTTCCCCGACAGCGTCGGCGACCAGCTATCGCTGTCCTCCTTCTTTAGTGGCGAGATCCCGCTTGGCGGGATGCGCCTGCGCTACGGAGACGGGCTGGAGACTGTGATTGACCCGGAGCAATTGCGCCTGCTCACCCTTGAAGGCACTGAGGCTGCCGACCTGATCAACGCCTATTCCAGCGATGACCTGATCGAGGCCCTTGGGGGCGATGATGTGGTGAGTGCCGGAGATGGCAACGACAGCCTCTACGGTGGCGATGGCAATGACCTTCTGGACGCCGGCAATGGTGATGACCTGATCATCGCAGGCGCTGGCGCTGATTATGTCTATGCAGGTCATGGCAATGACATTCTGCAGGGCGATACCGGTAACGATCACCTTGAAGGCGGAGCGGGCAACGACCAATACCGGTTCGCTGCCGGTTGGGGGCAGGACCTCATCATCGACAGCGCTGGCAGCGACAGCGTTCAGTTCACCGGTGTAGTGCCGGCTGACCTGCTGCTGCGCCGTGAAGGTTCGGACCTGGTGGTACTCAACCAGGTCACCGGAGATCGGTTGCGTATCAGTGGCCAGTTCTCCTATCTGGCCGGTGTGGCCGGGGTGACGGCCATCGAGCAGTTCGTGTTCGATGGCGGCGTTACCTGGGGCTATGAGGCGATCAAACTCAAGGCGCTGGAAGGAACGGCACAGGACGATACGCTCTACGACCATGCCGACGATGACACGATCGACGCCGGTGCTGGCGACGACTACGTCCAGGCTGGAGAGGGCAACGATACGGTGCTTGGTGGCGAAGGGACCGACACACTCTATGGCGGTATTGGAAACGATCTGCTGTCCGGTGGGGCCGGAGTCGACTTGCTCGATGGCGGCATTGGCGACGACAGTTTGCATGGCGGTGCCGACAACGACACCCTGCAGGCTGGCAATGGTGATGACCTGCTCGAAGGCGGTACCGGAGACGACCGTCTGGAAGGTGGTGCGGGAAGCGATCGGTACCAATTCACTGCTGGATGGGGCAACGATCTCATCATCGACAGTGCCGGTACCGATAGCGTGCAGTTTCAGGGTGTGGCGCCAGCCGACTTGCTGTTACGCCGCGATGGCACCGATCTGGTGGTGCTCAATCAGGTCACCAATGACCGGTTACGTATCCTCGGCCAGTTCTCTTACCAGGCGGGCGTTGCGGGAGCGACTGCGATCGAACAGTTCGTGTTCGACGGCACCACCTGGGACTACGAAGCGATCAAGCGCAAGGCGCTGGAAGGAACCGCTCTGGATGACATTATCTTCGGCCATGCCGACGACGATGTGATCAGTGCGGCGACAGGCAGCGACCTCGTTTACGGTCAGGATGGCAATGACCAGATCAGCGGTGGCGAGGGTGTCGACACACTTTATGGCGGCAACGGTGATGATCTGCTGAGCGGCGATATCGGCGACGACCTGCTCGACGGCGGCAGTGGCAACGATACCCTGCACGGCGGTGACGGGAGCGACGTTCTGATCGGTGGCGGTGGCTTCGACGCCCTGCATGGCGAGACAGGCGACGACACCCTCCAGGGATATGGCGTGCTTGACGGCGGTGACGGTGACGATCTGCTTGAAGGCAGTGGCGATCTGTACGGCGGCGCGGGTAACGATATCCTGCGCGGTCAGGGCTTCGATACCTTGCGAGGCGGTGCGGGTGACGACGTGCTGGAGGCTTACAGCAACCCCTGGAATCAGGGCAATAATACGCTGGAGGGCGGAGCCGGCAGCGATACGCTTTACGGTTCGTTCGGCGATGACACTTACCTCTTCAGTCTGGGCGACGGCCACGACCTGCTGATCGAGCGGCGGCCGGGTGAGTCTTACAGCAACATCGAGCCGAGTACCGACACCCTGAGCTTCGGTGCCGGTATCGCAGCTTCCGACTTGAGTTTCGTGCGCCGTGGCGACGACCTGATCATCGAACATGCTAACGGCAGCGATTCGATCACGGTGCAGAACTGGTTTCAGGAGCCGACCGACCACTTCAAGCTGGAGCACTTTCTGTTCGCCGATGGCGGTTCACTGAGCCAGGCCGATGTGGAGAACCGGGTGGTCTGGCAGGGTACTTCCAGTGGCGACAGCTTCATCGGCTACCGTGAACTCGACGACCATATCCGCTTGGGTGACGGTGATGATCAGGCCTGGGGCCGTGCTGGCGACGATGTGATTCATGGCGAAGACGGTAACGACTACCTCGAAGGCGAGGCTGGCAACGACAGCCTTTACGGAGGCAGCGGCAATGACCAGCTCAACGGTGGTGCCGGAGACGACTTCCTGGCAGCCGGAACGGGTGACGACAAGTATGTTTATAACCCGGGAGGCGGGGCCGACATCATTGACAATAGTGGCGGCTATTCAGGGGTGTTTTTCACGGATGATATCGGTCAGGACCGCCTGAGCTTCAGTCGTGTCGGCGACGATCTGCTGATTCTGATCGATGGCGACAGCGCGCAGTCGGTGCGGGTGCTTGGCCACTTCCTGGGGGGCGACAAGGCTATCAGTTACGTTCAACCCTCCGGTGGTTATCTGCTGAGCGCCGAGCGCATAGGCCATATCGTCGCTGCGCAGGGCGTGTCTGGCGGCTTTGACGCCCTGATCGAAGGTACGGCAAGCGGTGAGCAACTGGCTGGTTACGACGGTCGAGACCTTCTGCGTGGCCTGGCAGGTAACGACACCGTGTTCGGCATGGGCGGCGACGATCAGGTCGAGGGTGGCGACGGTAACGACTACTTGTCAGGTGGTAATGGTCAACACAATGGTTCGGGCAACGACTGGCTCATCGGTGGCGCTGGCAACGACGTATTGATCGGTGAAGATGGCGACGATGCCTTGGCCGGTGGAACTGGCGACGATGCCTACTATTACCGCGCGGGCGACGGCGTGGATGTCATCGACAACAGTGGGAGTGGCTTCGACGGCGTGTTCTTCCTGGACGTGGCGTTGTCCCGCCTGAGTTACCACCGTGATGGTGATGATCTGATCATTCTGGTCGATGGTGATCTGGGGCAGCAGGTTCGGGTCACCAATCATTTTCTCGGCAGCGATTACGCCATCGATTATGTGCAACCCGATGGCGGCAGTTACCTGACCACCGCCCAGATCGCCGGGCGGCTCACGGCGCTGCCCGACGGGAGCGGTGGCGAAGAACCGGTTGAGCCTGGCGAGCCGGAGGAACCGACCGAACCCGGCAACCCAGGCGGGACGGGAGAGCCGCCGGTGGCGGGGGTGGGCGGTTCCGATGTGCTGACCGGCACGACTGGCAACGACATCCTTCTGGGCGGTGCCGGCAACGACACGCTCAATGGTGCAGCGGGCAACGACACCCTGATTGGCGGCATTGGCGATGACACGTATGTCTATACCGCGGGCCAGGATGTCATCGAGGAAATCGGTGGCGCAGATACGCTGCTGTTCGCCAATGGCATCACTTTCAATCAGGTTGCCAGTGGTCTGATGAAGTCGGGCAATGACCTGATTCTTCGGGTCAACGGCAGTTCGGCCAACCAGGTAACGCTCAAGGAGTTCTTCCAGGGCGGCGACCGTTTGGTGGAGAACTTTGCCTTTGAAACCGGCGGCCAGCTCACGGCAGCGCAGATCTACGGTGCCTTTGGGTTGTCCATGCCGGCTCCAGCGGCAGGCTTCGACAACACGGCCCAGGGATCGACTGGCGATGATGGGCTCGACGGCACCGCAAAAAACGACTTGTTGCAGGGGTTCAATGGCAATGATGTCTTGTTCGGCGACGCCGGGAACGATCGTCTGGAGGGTGGCAACGGCAGCGACAGCCTGGACGGAGGCGCAGGCAACGATACGCTGATCGGTGGTCGTGGTGACGACACCTATGTCTTTTCCGCCGGAGGCGGTCAGGAGACGATCGACAACAGCGGCGGCGGTACCGACACGCTGCATTTTGAGGGCATCAGTTTCAATCAGGTTGCCAGCGGCCTGATGAAAAGTGGCAACGACCTGGTGCTCAATGTCAGCGGCGGCAGCGACAAGGTGACGATCAGGAACTGGTTCCTGGGCGGCGACTACGTGGTGGACAGCATCACATTCGCTTCGGGCGGGCAGATCACGGCCAGTCAGCTGTTCGGTGCCTTCGGTCTGACCAACCCTGATCCAGCCGGTTCACCGGCTTACCTGAACCTGCCCGACGAGCGCGCCTTCGGCACGGTTTTCGCGGGTCAGGCGGGCAACCAGATCATTCTCGGCTCGTCCGATGCTGACCTGATCGACGGCGGTGCGGGTAACGACTTCCTGCGTGGTAATGCGGGTAACGATTACCTGATCGGTGGTGGTGGAAATGACACCTATGCGTTTGCCAGCGGTGATGGCCAGGACGTGCTCAACAACCTGTCGAACACACCTGAGGCTGATAACGATGTGCTGAGCATTGAAGGTGTCAGCCGTGACAACCTCTGGTTATCGCGCCAGGGGAATAGTCTGGTGATTGATCTTCGGGGAGCGCAAGACAGCGTTACCGTACAGGATTGGTATGTCGGTTCGTCCCAGCGCCTGGATGCCATTCAGGCGGGCGGTTCGACCTTGTATGCCAATCAGGTCGAGAACCTCGTCAGTGCCATGGCGGCTTTTGGTGCGCCAGAGGGAGGGGAAATCAACCTGAGCCAGGCGCAGCATGATCAGCTCAATGCCGTGATCGCAGCAAACTGGCAGTAGTCTTCAGAAGTAAACGAACAGCCCGCCTTGATGGCGGGCTGTTCGTTCAAGCAGGTTCTCCAGCTCATGCAAGAGCGAACAACCTCGTCCTCAATCCCCAACCTCTATCGTGCTCAACCCGTTCCCCTGTCGACGGACCTTGATCTGTACCGGAATCCGCTCATGCATTTCCTGTACGTGAGAGATCACGCCAACCTTGCGTCCCTGTGCCTGCAGGCCGTCCAGGGCGTCCATGGCCAGTTGCAGGGATTCGGGGTCCAGGCTGCCGAAGCCTTCGTCGATGAACAACGATTCGATACGCAAGGTGCTCGACGCCATCGAGGCCAGCCCCAATGCCAGCGCCAGCGAGACGAGGAAGGTTTCCCCGCCCGACAGCGAATGCACCGAGCGCAGTTCATCGCCCATTTCCGTGTCCAGCACCAGCAGGCCAAGCATGCTGCCGCCGCGCTTGAGGCGATAACGGCGCACCAGTTGCCTGAGTTGGGCGTTGGCATGATGGACCAGCAGGTCGAGGTTATAGGCCTGGGCGATCTTGCGGAACTTGTCGCCTTCCGCTGAACCGATCAGCGCCGCCAGACGCGCCCAGCGTTGATACTCGCCGTTGGCCTGCACGATGCGCGCTTGCAGCTCGCTGTTGGCGTTACGCCGCTGTTCGTCTTCGCTCAGCCTGGCGCGCAGGTCGGCGCAGTGCTGTTCGCTGATTTCACATTCGGTCTGAACCTGAAGCAGGGCAGCGGCCAGTTGCTCGTTATCGGTGATGTCGCTGTGTTGCGCCTGATGCTGTTGCAGGCGCTGCTCGCGCTCATGCAGCAGTACTTTGGCTTGTTCCAGAGCCTTTTCACTGCGGTTCAGTTGCTGGCGCAGTTGATCGATGCGTGCGTCGTCGTAAGTCAGCAGGTTTTCAAGTGCTGCGTCATCCAGTTCCTGATGGCTGCTGCGCCACTCGCTGATCTGGCCGTCGAGTTCGCTGGACTCCTGTTCCAGAGCCTGCAACTGTTGTTGATCGGCCTTGAGTTCGGCATTGAGCTGAATCAGTTGGTGGTGAACATCCTGCAAGGTCTGGCCTGCCGAGGTTTCAGCGTGTCGGGCTTGCTCGACGGCTTGTTCCAGCGCGTTTTGCCACTGTTGGGCATCGGCATGGGAGCCCAGCAGTTCGGCCAATATCTGTTGGCTGGCGTGTTGCTGCTGGCTCAGGGCCTGAACCTGTTCAAGCAGTTCAGCCTGACGCTGGACACGGTTCTGTTGCTCGACCTGTTCCTTCTCGATCCGCTGCTGGCGTTCGCGCTGTTCCTCTTGCTCTTCGCCTTGCTGTTCGAGCTGGTCCAGGCGCTGGGTCACGCGTTGTTCAAGCTGCATGACGGTGGCCGAAGCGTCGTTGCGCAGGTTGTCCAGAAGCTCTGGCGATACCAGCGTGGCAAGTGCCGTCAGTTCTTCTTCAAGGCGCTCGCGATCCGCTTCAAGTTGCTTGATCTGGTCCGTGACATGCCGTGCGGCGGTCTGGCTGGCTTCATGGGCGGCCTGTACCTGCTGTTGCAGGCGTGCAGCGTCTTTTTGCAGCTTGAGCAATGCATCCTGGCGCTGCTCGTCGCGGCTGATGACTTCGCTCAACTGGCTGAGCTGCTGCTTCAGCCAGCCGTCACGTTGCGTGGCATCACGGTCCAGCAGTTGTGCGCCGAGGGCGTGGGCTTGCAGATCAGGAGCGAGTTCCTGCTGCTGGAGCGTCAGTTTTTCCTGCTGACGGATGAGTTCTTTCTGCCGGGCAATGACACCGCCGACCTGTTCGCGCAACTGGGTGTACTTTTCCTTTAGCTCATCCACCGCTTTCTGTGCGCCGGCCTGTTCGGTTTCATCGTGTCGAGTCAGGCTTTGTAGCAGTGCTTCGGGCTGATGCCAGGGATGTTCGACGCTGCCACACACCGGGCACGGCTGGTCATCCTGCAACTGTTCGCGCAGTTCTTCGACGCTGGCGCTGCGGGCCAGACGCTGACGTTCCAGCAACTGCTGAGTGACGCTCAGGGTCTGCTCGGCAACTTTCAGATCGTCCCGGGTCTGGATGCCTTCGGCATTGAGCTTTTCACGTTCCTGCTGGGCGTCTTGTTGCTGCTGCGCGAGTGCCAGCAGTTGTTTATCGATCTCTTGCTGGCTGGCCCACAAGCGAGCCAGTTCTTCAAAGGCGCGCTGCTGCTTGCGGTTGTCCTGCAACAGGCTGCCCAGAATCTGGGTCTGTTCGGTGACGGCTTCTGCTTCGCAATCCGCCTCGCGGTACAACACTTCCAGGTCGTTGCGCTGCTGGAGCCATTGCTGATCGGCATCGGCGGCACGCGCTTGCAGAGCAGGCAACTCGCCTTGCCCGTGTTTCAGGCGATTGGCGGTCAACGTCAGGGATTTCAGCCGGTCGCGCCAGGCGTTCCAGGCGTGTGCCAGCGGGGCGAGTTCGGTGCTGTGTTCCAGTTGCCGGGCGATACGTTCCAGACGCTCAGCGACCTGTTGCTGTTGGTCGAGCAAACCTTGCAACTGGCTCTGGCCCTCTGCGCAACTCTGTTCAGCCTGTTGCTGAAGCGCGACGATTTTGGCCAGTTCCTGAGTCAGGTGGTTCAGGGTGTTCTGGCTTGCAAAGGCCTGTTGCAGCCGTGGCTTGGCATCGTTCTGTTGCTGCTGGGCTTCGAGCAGGTTGGCGTGCGCATTGCTGCGGGCGCTTTCCAGTTGCTGCTGTTGAGCCTGTAGCGTGGTTTCCTGGGCTTGATGCTGGCGAATGCGATCGGCCAGCGGCGTGAGCTGGGTATCGAGGGCGATGCGGCGGGCGAAGCGATGGCGTTGTGGCCCCAGACGCTCCAGTTGGCCGAGTGTCTGGCGCTGGCCTTGCTGGTTGTCCCAATCCTGTTGCGCGCTGTTCAGGCTTTCGTTGGCGCTGAGCTGTTCATCGCTTAGGCGATGCAGCTCGGTGAGCCATTGTTGCTTGAGTTCCAGTTGGCGCAGTCGGGCCTGATGGGCCTTGTGCTGTTGCTGGGCTTCGCTGTGGTTCTGTTCGAGTTCAGCGCGCTGCTCAGGCTCAAGCGGGGTGATGTTGCCGGCCTGGGCGTTGAGGGTCTTGAGCGCTTCTTCGGCTTCCTTGCTCTTGCTGTAGGCGCGGCGTCCGAGCTGGCTGTAGATGGCGGTGTTGGTCAGCTTTTCCAGCAGCTCGCTGCGTTCCTTGTCATCGGCCTTGAGGAAGGCACTGAACTCGCTCTGTGCCAGCATCACGGCACGGGTGAACTGCTCGAAGTTGAGCCCCAGGCGCTGTTCGATCAGTTGCTCGAACTCGCGTTTGCTCTGGTTGCTGAGGATTTGCTCGTTGTCCAGATCGGTAAGGGTCTGGCGGCTGGCTTGCAGCTTTTTCGCAGCGTTGTCCCGTGCACGGTTGGTTTCCCAGCGGGCGCGGTAACGACGTTGATCGATGCCGACAAAATCCACTTCGGCGTAGCCGCTGCCTGTGCCGCGTCGCAGAAGGGTTCGCGGGTCGCTGGTGGTGATTTCGCCTTCCACATCCGGGACCTTGGACTGGCCGATATTGCTCAGGCGCGGAATCGCCCCGAACAGCGCCAGGCACAGGGCATCGAGCAAGGTGCTCTTGCCCGCGCCGGTAGGGCCGGTGATCGCGAACAGACCGGCACTGGCCAGAGGCTCTGCGGTGAAATCCAGCTCGAACGGCCCGGCCAGCGAGGCGAGGTTTTTCAGGCGAATGGCGAGAATCTTCATGGCTGTTCGCTCTCCTGCTGAACTTCACGCAGCAGCGTGGCGAAATCGGTAAGGGTCTGTTCATCCACCGCGCTGCCGAAGTTTTCTTCCCAGGCACGGCTGAACAGTTCCTGAGGCGTGAGCTGGCCCAGTTCGATCAGGGTCGATTGCTCATCACCGCCATCAAGGCTGCCCTTGCCGGCATATTCGGCACCGATGCGCACCAGACGCACGGCCTTGCCTTGCAGGGCGATTTCTATCTGGTTGCGCAGGTCCGGTTGCGGCTCGTCCAGGCGTACGCGCACTTCCAGCCAGGGCTGGCGGTCAATGTCGGCCAGCAGGTCGATGTCCGGCAGTTCCTTGAGTTTCAGCAGCAGTTCGGCCAGCGGGGCAGGGCCGAGGCGTTGCAGGTTGACGGCGCGGGGGATCAGGCGTGGCTCGACACTGACCAGTTGCTCGCCGTCGCAGTTGATTTCCAGAATCTGGTGTTTGTAGTCGATTTCCGAGAATGACAACGGAATGGGCGAACCGCTGTAGCGAATGCGATCTTCACCGTTGACCCGCTGCGGCTTGTGCAGATGGCCGAGGGCGACGTAGGTGATGCTCGGGCCGAACAGGCTGGCGGGCAGCGCTTCGGCATTGCCGATGATCAGGCTGCGCTCGGAGTCTTCGGACACCGAGCCTCCGGCCATATGTGCATGGCTGACCGCGATCAGGGCCTGGCCCGGCTGACGTTTTGCGTTGGCAGCCTCGATCAGCAGTTCATGGACCTGGGCAATGCCGCGCAGGTAGTCGTCACCCAGTGTCGCACCCGTGACTTCGGCCGGGCGCAGAAACGGCAAGGCCAGACACCATGCCTTGACGTCACCTTTTGCATCCGGCAACGGCAGCAGCAGGCGCTCTGCATCCAGCGAACCATCATCCAGCCACAGCACCCGCCCCAGCGCGTGAGTGCGCAAGCGGCGCATCAGCGGAGCAGGCAATTCGATACGCGAGCCGGAGTCGTGGTTGCCGGCAATCATGACAATGGTCAGCAGCGGCTGTTGCTCATGGGCGTTGACGATAAAGTCGTACAGGCGCTCCTGAGCTTTGACCGGCGGGTTGACCGTATCGAAGATATCGCCTGCGATCAGCAGTACATCAGGCTGTCGCTCGGCCAGACGGGCAAGCAGCCAGCTCAGAAAGCTGGCGTGTTCAAAGTCCCGCTCCTGACCGTGGAGGTTCTGACCCAGATGCCAGTCGGAGGTGTGAAACAAACGCATTGATTGACCTGTATTTTGTGGCGGACTCTTTCGCGAAGATCTCACTTCGGATAGAGCGGCGGCAACCCTGCATCGCCTGTCGGGTCCTGTATCCGCTCGGCTGCGGGCAGGGTGCGGATGGCGCGCCACAGGTCTTCGCCCATCCAGAACTTGCCGGTTTCGCTGTACAGCGCGCCGTTCAAGCCATCCAGCGCATCGGACAACGGTACGAAACGGGCGGCCATGTCGGCCAGGGTTTCAGGCTGCTGGCGTGCCCAGGCATCCAGTGCCTGACGGGTTGCATGGGGATCGTTGGCGGTACATGCACGCTTGAGATCGTCCAGTACGGTACGCGGACTTGGGCCGGTCTGCACCGAACGGGTCACCGCTGGCTGGCCACGTGCCCGCCACCAGAGAATCAGGCTCAGCAGGGTGGTCAGGGCGAACAGCACGGTACTCAGTTGCCACGGCCAGACCGGCGGCCCCATGACCGTCAGGCCACCTTGTTCGTTATTGACCGGAGTGTCCACCGCCAGCCCCGGATTGTTGTTGATCTGCAGGGTGCGTGCAGGGAGGCTGCTGTGTTCCAGATGATCTTCGCGGGTGTTCCACCAGGTCACGTCCACGGTGGGCAGGTCGATGGCGCCCGGACGATTGGGGACCAGGGCTTCACGTTCTTCACGGGTGCCGATCAGGCCGCGCTCGCTGACCAGATTGCCCAGTTGCGGTTGATCCGGGTAATGCCTCAGGCCCGCTACCTGTGTGGCGGGCAAGGGCGGCAATTGCGAGCCGGACAGGCCTTCGGCCTTGAGAATGATGGTGCGGGTCAGGGAGTCGCCCACCTGGCTGTTGCCCGGTTCGGGGTTCCAGCTTTCTTCCAGTGTCACGCTGCGGGCTGGCAACCAGGGCACATCGGCCGGGTAGTCAGCAGGCTTGGGTTTGACGTTCAGGGGAACCTTGGCGGAACTGACCCGCATCAGCCGGCCCGGTTGCGGACCGAACGGACTGGCTTCCTGATTCGGTGAGCCGGTCTGTACCAGTGTGGCACTGAAGACCAGTGCCGGAACTTCCAGGGTGCCGCTCTGCTGGGGGTAGATCGCATAGCGCGTTTCGATCACGCCATGGCGTACGCCATTGATCAGCTTTTCATAGGTGCGTGAGTCACCGAGTTTGTCGACTCGCGCCTCGGCAATCTGCAAGGGGCTCAGGCTGCTGTCGTCGAACAGCGATACCGAGTGATAGATGCGCAGGGTCAGCACCGCCTGGGCCTGCACATAGACGCTTTCCTGATCCAGGCTCGTCTCGATGAAGATCGGCGCCAGCTGGTTGCCTTTCTCCCGGGTATCGCTCTGCATGACCTGCAGGCTCACGGGCTGGCTTTTCAGCTCGCCCAGTTGCAACGAAGGAATCACGACAATGCCCGACTGGCGGGGCAGCAGGGTGATGATCCAGCGGGTGGTGGCCTGGTTGCCGCTATCCAGCGTGGTCAGCCGGTTGATCTGGCGGGTACCGCGCACATCGAAGTTGGCGTCCAGAGCGCTCAGGTCAGGTTTGCCGAACAGCGTGACATCGGTGGTTTCCAGAGTCAGTTCCACGGTCTCGCCGGAATTGAGGCGCGTGCGATCGACCTTGGCGATCAGCTCCGCTGCCTGTGACGACAAGACGACCAGCCCCAGGAACAGGCCGGTCAAAAGGGGATACACACGACTCATCGGGTCTTTTCCTGATGTTGCTGTTCGTAGCGAAACTTGCGCCGCAGCAGTTCGCCGGGATCGTCCGGGATCTGCCTCAGCCATTGATCCAGCGCCTGACGTCGTTCGACGGTGATCTGGCTCTCGGCCGGCTGAATCGGTGGGCGAGTGGTTGGTTCATCGTCTTGCGTCGAGCCTGTATTATTGTCGGTGCCTGCCGATTCGGGGGGCTGGCTGTCGGTGCTGCTGTCTTCCTCGGATTGAGGCTGATTCTGTTCCGTTTCGGGCGTGTTGCTGGCCTGCTGGTGCGGCGTTTCGTGGCCTTCTTCGCCTTGCTCGCTCTTGTCCTGCTCCGTTTCTGAAGCGCCTGGGTTGTTGGCCTGATCCAGCAAACGCTGGATCAATGCCTTGTTGAATTGCGCCGCCGGGAAGTCCGGTTGGCGTTCCAGGGCCTGTTCATAAGCGTCCAGTGCCGCTTCCAGTTCGCCGCTATGGGCCAAGGCATTGCCGCGATTGTAATGGTCGGCAGCCGTGTTGCCCTCGGCGAAGCGCTGGGCCGCCGTGGCGTAGTCTCCCGCTTCATAAAAGGCCATGCCTTTCCATTGCGGGTTTTCAAAGTGTTGTGCTGCTTCGGCGGGTCGGCGTTGTTCCAGCAGGCGCTGGCCTTGTTGATCCGGGCGCAGCCACAGGTCCTGAAACTCGAACGCCTGACTGTTCTGCGGCAGCATGAACAGCAACGGCAGACAGAACAGCCAGCCCCGTCGTCCGGCGCAGGCTGCCAGCAGCAACAGCGGCAACAGGAACAAGTAGCCCTGATCGGCCCAGGTATCCAGTTGCAGGACTTGCCCGTCGCTGCGCAGATTCTGCGGACCGGCGAACAGGCCCAGGCTGCGCAGGTCTTCATCGTCCATTCTGGCTTGACGATAGCTGCCGCCCACATTGTTGGCGAAATCATTGAGGCTGGCGCTGTCCAGGCGCGGCACCATGATCGCGCCCTGAGCGTCCTTGAGCAGGCTGCCGTTTTCCAGGGTCACCGGAGCCCCTTCGGCAGTGCCGATGCCCAGGATCAGCAGCGGCGGCGATTGGCCTCTGAGCAGTTGCTCGATCCCCTGGCGTTCCTGTTCGCTCAACGATGAGCCGATCAACAGAATCCGGCCCTGCCCCAGCGCACCTTGCTTGAGCAGGTCGAGGGCTTTCTTGACGGCCAGATCGGCACGTTGACCGGCCTGGGGCATGATCGATGGCTTGATGGCATCCAGCAGGTTATGACTGGTCACCTGATCGTCGGACAGTGGCACCAGCGTGTGGGCGCTGCCAGCGTAAACGATGATGGCGGTCTGCGAGTCGCTGCGGGCCTGCAACAGGTCCAGCAGTTTGCGTTTGGCCTGCTCCAGGCGGGTCGGCGAACTGTCGGTGGCGAGCATTTGCGGCGTCAGTTCCAAAACCACCACCAGTGGGTCGACCGGCTTCTGGCTGATCTGCTCGACACGCTGCCAGCCGGGACCGAGCAAGGCCAGCACGGCCAGCGTCCAGCAGATGCCCAGAATGACCCACGGCAATTTATTGTTGCGTCCGCGTCCGCCGTTGAGCAGCGCAGAGTGGAACGCCGCGGGCATGATCATCTGCCAGCGTCCGGCGCGTTTCTGCCGGTGCCAGAGGTGCCAGATCAACAGGCCCAGCAATGGCAGGATCAGCAGCCACCAGGGCCTTAGCCAGTGAGGCCAGAGCGCGATCATCGTGGCCTCCGGATACGTGCCAGGCGCCTGCGCAGACCTGCAAGTCGTTGCTGGTTGAGCAGGCGTTGCAGGGCGTTGTTGGCCCACAGATCGACGAAGACCAGCAACACACTCCCCAGCAGTGCCGCCGCCAGCGGCCACTGATAAAGCGCCATGGCCGGACGTGCCTGGGTGGGTTGCTGGGCCACCGGCTCCAGAGAGTCGAGGGTCAGGCGGATCTTTCGCAGTTCTTCGCCGTCATGGGCGCGGAAGTACTGGCCACCGCTGATGGCGGCGATTTCCTTGAGGGTGGGCTCATCCAGATCCAGGCTCGGGTTCAGACCAAGCATGCTCTGCACGCCGCTGCTGTCGGGTTCGGAGCCGATGCCGATAGGGTAGATTTTCACGCCTTCTTCGGCAGCCAGTCGTGCGGCGGTTACCGGGTCGATCTGCCCACCGTTGTTGGCGCCGTCGGTCACCAGCACCAGCACACGGCTGTTGGCCGGACGCAGACGCAAGCGCTTGAGGGCCAGGCCGATGGCGTCACCGATGGCGGTGTTTTTGCCGGCGATGCCGATCCTGGCTTCATCCAGCCAGACGCGGACGGTGCGGCGGTCGAAGGTCAGGGGCGCTTGCAGAAATGCCTGGCTGCCGAACAGGATCAGACCGACGCGATCACCCTGGCGGTTTTCGAGAAAGTCGCCCAGCAGATTCTGGACCAGTACCAGACGGCTGACGTCTTCGCCTTTCCACTGCATGTCGGGGTAGTCCATGGAGCCGGACACATCCACGGCCACCAGCAGATCCCGGCCGCTGGCGGCAATCGGCAGCGGTTCGCCCAGCCATTGCGGGCGCGCCGCAGCGATCAGCAGCAACAGCCAGATCAGCAGCAGTGGCAAGCGTTGCCGCCAGGCAGGCAGATTGGCCTTGGCCCGGCGTCCGCTCAATTCTTCAAGTTCGCTGAGAAAGCTGACTTTGAGCGCCGCTTCACCGCTGTCGGCAATTGGCAGTAAAAACCGCATCAGCCAGGGCAATGGCAGCAGGGCGAAGACCCAGGGCCAGGCGAATTCAAACATGTTTGCGAATCCAGGTTTCGACCGACTGTGTCAGGCCGGTAATGGCCTTGTCGTCGAGTTTGCATTCGGGTTTATAAGCGCCTTCGACCAGAATCATCCAGCGGGTCAGGCCCGCGGCGGGGCAGCGGTTATCGAGGAAAGCCAGCCATTTTCGACCGTTGAGGGTATGGCTCTGGCTGTGCGGGTAGTGGTTGCGGCACACGCGCTTGAGCAGACCATTGATCTGTTGCAGCCAGGCACCGGCCGGTGCGCCGTCGTAGGGCTTGGGCAGGCTGGCCAGCTCGGCCAGCGCCGCAAGGCGGACCGGGTCCAGAGGTTGCTCGCTGCGACGGTTGCTGGATTTGACCGGCAGCAGCACGCGCAGCCGCCAGAAACCCCAGGCCACGGCAGGTATCAACAGCATCAGCAGCCACCAGCCTGGTGCCGGTGGCCAGAAGCCGATGGGCGCGGGCGTAATCAAGGGTTGCAACTGATCCAGAGGGTTCATTTGTTCTTTACCGGACGCCGGGCATCCAGATAGTCACGCAACTGCTCGACCATGGCGGTTTGAGTGCTCAGGGGCATGAGCAGGACCCGAAGTTTCTTCGCCAGCAATTCCCAGCGATCGGAGCGGGCCTCGCCCTGTGCGCGATAGGCCTTGCGCAGCTCCGGGTCCAGTGTGTCGAGTTCCAGCTGGGCGCCTCGCTCGGCAAAACGCAGCAGGCCGGCGGCGGGCAGGGCGCGGTCCAGAGGATCGGAAACCGGCAGCAACAGCAGGTCGCAATGCCGTGACAGCAGGCTCAATTGCTGTTCGGCCGCATCGGACAGGGCGCGTTCGTCACACAGTACAATGACCAGACTGCCAGGGCGCAGCACCTCGCGTGCCCGGCGCAGGGCAATGCCGAATGCATCGCGGTCGGCGGCGATTTCGGTATGCAGCGACTGATTGACCCGCACCAGTCGATTCAAAAGCTGCAACAGGCACTGCTTGCTGCGCCGGGGCTTGATTTCGTAATGCTCGTTGTCGCCGAACACCAGCCCGCCGATCCGGTCGTTGTGTTCAAGTGCAGCCCAGCCGATCAGCGCCGCAGCCTGGGCCGCGAGCACCGATTTGAACATCAGCCCCGACCCGAAGAACAGGCGACGGCTTTGCTCCACCATGATGAAGATCGGGCGTTCGCGCTCTTCATGGAACAGCTTGGTATGCGGCTCCTGGGTCCGGGCCGTGACACGCCAGTCGATGCTGCGCACATCGTCACCTGCCTGATAGACCCGCACCTGATCGAAGTCCACGCCACGCCCGCGCAATTTGGAGTGGTGCAGGCCGATCAAGGGGCTGCGCCTGCTTGGCGTCGAGAACAGTTGCACTTCCCGCACGCGATGGCGCATCTCGATCAGTTCGCTGAGGCTGACACGAATGCCCGGCTGTGAGATCAGGTAGGGTTGCATGGCTTCAGGCAACGGCGACGACGTCGAGGATCCGCTGGATGACACGGTCCTGATCAATACCGGCAGCCTCGGCCTCAAACGACAGAATGATGCGATGGCGCAGCACGTCGAACAGCACTGCCTGAATGTCTTCCGGGCTGACGAAGTCGCGTCCGGCCAGCCATGCATGGGCACGTGCGCAGCGGTCCAGGGAAATGGAGCCACGTGGGCTGGCACCATAGCCGATCCACTCGGCCAGTTCCTGATCGAACTTGGCCGGAGTGCGGGTGGCCATGACCAACTGCACCAGGTATTCCTCCACCGCATCGGCCATGTACAGACCGAGGATTTCCTTGCGGGCGGCAAAGATCGCCTGCTGGCTGATCCGGCGTTCGGGCTTGGTTTCGCCATTCAGGGCTTCACCACGGGCCTGTTGCAGGATCTTGCGTTCTACGGCCGCGTCGGGGAAACCGATCTTGACGTGCATCAGGAAGCGGTCCAGCTGCGCTTCGGGCAGCGGATAGGTGCCTTCCTGTTCGATGGGGTTCTGCGTAGCCATGACCAGAAACAGCGGCGACAGGTCATAGGTGCTGCGCCCGACGCTGACCTGACGTTCGGCCATGGCTTCGAGCAGGGCCGATTGCACCTTGGCCGGAGCACGGTTGATTTCGTCGGCCAGTACCAGATTGTGGAAGATCGGCCCTTGCTGGAAGACAAAGCTGCCGGTTTCCGGACGGTAGATCTCGGTGCCGGTAATATCGGCCGGCAGCAGGTCCGGCGTGAACTGAATTCGGTGGAACTGCGCTTCGACGCCTTCCGCCAGTTCCTTGATGGCCTTGGTCTTGGCCAGACCCGGAGCGCCTTCGACCAGCATGTGGCCGTCGGCAAGCAAGGCGATCAGCAAGCGTTCGATCAGCTTTTCCTGGCCGAGGATCTGCGTTGAAAGAAATGTTCGCAGCGCAATCAGCGCTTCACGATGTTCCATCGGTGAGGGTTCCTGGCAAGGTAATCAGCGGTGTCACACGACACCGAAGCTGGGGGCGATACTTTAATCCATCCCGATAGGGATCGACTAACCGCTACAGGGTTTTTTATACGCTTTCAGGAACTGGGTGGCGTTTATTTGGGAATCGTCCCACATGTTTTGTCAAAGATGCGTGTAGGAATGTGAGGCGGGAGGGCCTTGGCCGCGACGCCCCGCTTCCAGTCAACGCATTTTCAGAGCCTTCAACATGCTGTCGCGGCCAAGCGGACTGCCTGCTCACTCAGCCGCAATATGAGTGTCATACCGTATGTCGTTCGGGCAACGTTTTTTATAGCCGATAGAAGTCCGCCGCGTTCTCCCATAGAACCTTGTGTGCAGCCTTTTCGCCCAGTGACTCGATGACCCGTTCGATATCGTTCGCCTGGAAGGGGCGTGGTGCGCGGGTCGAGGGCAGGTCGGTGCCGAACATCAAGGCATGGGGGTTGGCCGAGTAAATGTCCTTGAGTGCTTGCTCCACCGGAAAGTCCACACGCCCGAAACCACATGCCTTTACCCGTATACCTCGCTCTGCAAGACGCAACACGGTGGGCATGCCTTCCCGGCTCAGGCCCAGATGGTCGATGCTGATTGCGGGCAATTGCAGCAGACGGGTTTCGATTTCGGCCAGTTCCCGTGAGTCGATATAAAGCTCTGAATGCCAGCCCACTTGCCTGTGGACTCGTCTTGCCAGTGTCTCCAGTTGATCAAGTTGCTCTGAACCGCCGCGCTTGAGGTTGAAGCGCAGGGCGCGCACGCCGAAGCCGTTGAGGGTTTCGAGCTCGGCATCGGTGACGGTGGCGGGCAACTGGGTCACGCCGACGAAGTCAGGCCCCAGTCGACGCAGCGCCTCCAGCAGATAGCCCTGATCGAAAGCCTGGAACGACCCGGAAACCACGGCCCCGCCTACGACACCCAGCGCAGACGTAGCCGCCTGGTAGTCAGCGACGCCGAAAGGGTCGGGCAAGTAGCCATTGTTGGCCTTGAGCGGGAAGTGCGGATCGATGAT
This sequence comes from Pseudomonas sp. Irchel 3A18, assembly GCF_900187465.1. Classification (NCBI taxonomy): domain Bacteria; kingdom Pseudomonadati; phylum Pseudomonadota; class Gammaproteobacteria; order Pseudomonadales; family Pseudomonadaceae; genus Pseudomonas; species Pseudomonas sp. Irchel 3A18. The sequence goes on along the minus strand of NZ_FYDI01000011.1, from coordinate 137,305 downwards.
ATGGCAGTGGGCATCGAAGATAGGCTGCATGACAGGCTCCAGATAGCGAAGCCCTCACCTTACTCCTTTGCGTTGCTCGAATTCGCTGATGTATGTACCGACATTTTCAAAAATTATCTGCAGTTCAGCGTTCCAGTCCGTTTATCAGCCCTTGTTGAATACCTTTGCCGCCTGTCGATTGGAGGGTGTTGAGGCGGACAGGCTCTGCTTCACTTTTTCATTAGCGGTCTTTAGCAGTGGCCATTTCATGGACGAAATGACTCGGTGTGTTGCCATCATGAAGAAGGAAGCTGGAAAAGTCGCCCAGGCAGATTCTGCTCTGGCGATTCTGTTGAAAAGATTTGCTCAGCCTCAAACGCCACAAGCGGCTATCAGTGATCGATTCCCCTCGGTGTTCAGCATTGCCAAAGGCACCACTGCGCAACTGCTCGAATCTGACCCTTTGCTGCATATATCGACTGCGCGTAGTTTGCATGCCGCATCTGTTTCCATGACTGCAATGGTTGCCCGGCAGTTTCGGGAAAGGCGACTGACGGCTTCGGTGCGGCGAGCGTTACGTTACGAAAACGGGATCTCCAGTCTGGTAGACACACCTACTTATACCGACATGTTCAACCCTGACTGGGCCAGCCATTGTCCTCCTGACGCAATCGAAGCTACTACTTCGCCAATTGCCTATCTGGCAGATCTGTACCGGGAAGTGGAGACCATCGAAAAGACAGGCGATCAGGAACGAATCATTACCCTGGCAACTCGACGACCTGATCTGGCTTCGTTGATGCTGGATCATAACGCACTCAATCGCATTGAGCCGACTCTGGTATTGGCCAATGAAATTCTTGAAAAGTCGATTCGCAGTTATCTCGATGGCATCAGCCTGCAAGACAAGTCGGTGGATGATGTCATGTTGGAAACACGTTATCCGTTTGCATTGCCATACGAACGTTACCAGCAGCAAATCAACTACGTGCTCAATCGCAGGGAGCGTCTGCCCGGCGATCCGATTCGGGCCGCGGATCCGGCTTATCCGTACTTCAAGGAGCCGGGTGTACATTCGCTGCTGTCCGATATCGCGCTGATACAGGACAGCGGTCTGGGGCCTGTGCAGCAGGGGATATTGGTTGAAGCGCCGCATATGGTCGCGCTTGCGCCTGATGATCAAGGCAGGGTGATCAACCAGCGACGTATCAACCCCAGAAATGGAAAGCTTGAAAGCGCGCTTCCGGCAATATCAGATTTTTTCAAGGACCACTTCGGCACCGATGACATACTGGCATTAACTGATACTCAGACGTTCTGCCTGAGAACCGGGCTGAGCACTGACCAGCTCGATTCATTACTGTCGGTGGGACCTTACGCACCCTCGCTATCAGCCAACGTCACTGATCCAGGCGCAACGGTTGACGGTTCAGCTTACGGCTCGGTTTATATAAACGCCGGGCAAAGCCCTGGAATCGCCATCAAGTCGACTGAGGAGCAGGGAGTACCCGTCCATCGCTTGATCAATTGCCCGGTCGAGCGCTTTGATCGGATGAATCGCATGATTCGTCTGGCGCGCTGGCTGCAATTGCCGTTCGAGGATGTGGATCAACTGCTCACAGCTTCCCAGCAAGCGGAGCAGCGTGCAGCCAATGCGGTTCGGCGACTTACGGCATCTTCCCCAAATCTCATTACGCAGGACACGCTGCGTGCGCTTGGCTTGTTCCAGGTAGTGCGCACTCTATATGACGTCCCGGCAGAAGATTTTGCAGCGCTGCTTTACGGTATGGCGGTACACGCTCGTGGCAAGACGCCGTCGCAGTTCGACCGGATATTCAATCGTCAGGCCATGTTTTCCATACCGCTTGTTCTGGACGGTTCGCCCTTCACGATAACGCCGAAGAGCGAAACCGAACGGCAGAAAGTCGACCACTTGTGTGCGGCACTGGGGTTGACCTATGAGATGTACCGGTTCGTTGCCAAGGTTGTCGAGCAGTCCTGGGCGGGTGAGTCTTTGCACTGGACGCGGGAGGTGGTATCTGCCTTTTATCGGCTGGTCAGGCTGCCACGCTATCTTGGGCTCACTACGATTGAAACGCTGGCGCTCCTTGAACTACTGGACGATGGCGGCAGTCAGTTGACCTCGAAACTGGCCGGTATTACACAGATTGCCACTTATTACGCTTCGGCCAATACCGACACTTTGAGTGTCATCCATGCTCTGGTGGACTGTGCAGCGTGGCTACAGGCAAACAAATGGACCGTCGCGCAATTGTGCCGTCTGGTATTGCCTGCCGTAACACAGCCCGTAGCAACCGATGCCGAGCACAATCTGCTGCAACAAATCCACTCACGGCTGACGTCTGCGCTGATCACCGAAAGCAGTTTTGCCCAAGTCGGAGCGCCTGACTCGTCACTGATCCTGCAAGTCGATGACAATGGCATACAGGCTTATCTCAGCGAACCGATCGACTGGTTTGCAGAGTTGAGCGGTTTTGTCGATGCCGGGACGACGAACCCGGCTGCCAAAGGGTTGGTGAAGTATTTGAAGGGAGAGAGCGAAGAGGTATTCGAGCACGCTCTCAGCAGTGATGTGAAACATGTTCTGGAGACGCTAGGTCTGCCAGTCGAGGAGTTACATCCAAAAATTACCAATATGATCATGCGCGCCAGGGGCGCACAGGAAGCCTTGCTGATGGAAGGCCTCGCGGGTTATTTGGGTGCATCCGCAGACCAGGCCAAGGCCCTGTTGTTCTGGAGTGAGGGCAACCGCTATCAATTGCTGGCTGAAGTGCTGCGTGTCTACGGTTTCAGCACGACAGCAAATGTTGCCATTGGGGACGAGGTTTTACTGGTTCTGGATGCTCTGTCAAAACGTGCTGTGCTCTGTGGGCATCTGACGCTGAGCCCGGCGCTGATCATTCAATATGTCGAGCATCCCGAATGGTTTGGTCTACCGGATACCGAACTGTCTCTGCAATCCGTTTACTTCCTTACCCAGTACGCCAACGCACTACGCCTCAGTGAGCAGGACGAAGACACGTTGCTCGACTATTTTCGGTTGATCAACACCCTTTGGGAAGGCGCAACGGAGGGCGACAAGCGTCTGATACGTGACAGCGCTGCCAGCAAACTGGCCGGCTTTCTGCGTTGGGGGGTACGTGATGTCCTTGCAGTTGCCCACCAGTTGAACCCCGATACAGGCGTCATTTTTACCCTCCGTGAGTTTGATGTATTGGCGCGCGAGTCCTTGCTCAGTCGGCATACGGGACTGGACGCAAATGCCTTGTTGGCTCTGCATGAACTGACTCCGACAACCTCGACCGAACTCTATCGCAAGGCGGCGGAGCTGGCACTGAGCTGCTTGACCGAGGCCGTGCCCGCAAGTGCTGTTGGTGAAGTGGGGCAAAGCCATTCCAGTGTGATTACCGTGACTCCAGATTACCTGGTGGCCCAGCGTGGGGGAGAACTCGCAACCTACACCATCACCTTGCGTGATTTCATGGATGAGCCTTTGGACAATGTGACGGTCAGTTGGACGACGGATCTGGGCAGTCTTGATCAGGTAAGCAGTATCACGGACGAATATGGACAAGCCTCGAACACTCTGCGTAGCGGTAACGTGATGGGGATGGTGCATGTTGTCGCCCATTACGGACTTGGCGAGCAGTTGATGGCCCCGGTTGTGGTCATTGGCTGCGATGAAGATTCCTTACACTTCATAGAGGGGGAATACGAGCCTTCGACGGCTCTGGCCAATAAAATTGAGGGTATTTATTTCTCTGTCACGATGGTCGATGACTATGAAAATAAGGGAATTGATCGTGCTGTTGAATGGGGCGCGACCCTCGGGGAGTTTAAACGCTTTCAAACCTATACCGATGATCAAGGTATTGCCAGAGCTGAGTTGCGGAGCCGGCCTGCGGGTGAGTCCATAGCGATTGCACACTATAAAAATGGCCGTGAGTGGGAATTTGTTCCTGTCGAGTTTGTGAGTATTCCTTATTTTCAATATGTGCGCTTCAGCAATACGGTAGTGGTCGGTGTTGAAGCTGAGGTACGTTGCAGTCTTGTAGAACTGGATGGTACGCCCGTTATGGGTGCGGAAGTGACTTGGAGTGATGATGTGGGTGGGGTGTTAGATGCAACCAGTAAAACCGATGATAACGGTATTGCTATTGCACGATTCATTACTGATAAAGAGGGTAAGGTTGTGGTGACTTCTAGTGTGGGTGCCCCAACCAAAGACAAGCACAGTGAGCAAACGGTAATTTATCCAGCGGCCGTCATTGATAAATACGAAGCAAGTGATGTCGAGTTTCTTGTCGGGAGTGCGGACCCTCTTGTATTTTCTGTATGGCTGAAAGCGGGCGGGCAGGTTGTTCGGCGTTTTCCTGTCGAGTGGTTTATTGATGAAGGGTTGATTGCTACCACTTACACTGATAGTAATGGTGTTGCAAATTTTAGTTCAAAATTTACAACGGGAAAACATGTGGTAAAAGCGGTTGTCGGCGGCACTGATGAGTCAGTTGAGTTTCCAGTTTCTGCATTGCCTCCGTGTGAGTTTGAGGTGGTAGTGGACGGGGCGCATGATCCGAAAAATCCTGATCTTCTGGCGAAAGGGTATTTACATAGTCTGCTTGTAAAAGTTGTTGATCAAAGCGGAAATGCTCTTGAAGGTGTTGAGTTCAATATGAGCCATGTCTATCAACCGTTTCACTATACTATTGCGGGGCTTGAAGAAACCAAGGTGTCCTCGTTGGAGGGGATCAGATTTCCGGTTCATTGCTCGGAAAGTGCTACCTACGGGGAGATTGCAGTGACTCTGAGTGGGCGCTTGCCAAAGACGCTTGTAAAGTCTTACAAAATCGGATGGTTCTGGAGGATGGAGGCTGCGAATATATTTAGTACTAATAAAAGTTGCGATATATATTACAGTCACTGGGGGGTGAGGAGTGCCATGACTGAACGTGGTGCAGGAATAATGGTTCCGCCCAGTGATCTGAGTATCATGATTGATTTTTCTGTTAAGGGGAAAACCTGGAGGGCATCTGTTCCCGTTGCACTTCATATGGAGCGTGTTCTCATGGCGTTTGTAAAATCTCCCGGTGCTGAGGGGTTGGCTGACGGTGATGTGTTGGTATCCAGTTATGCTACTGGTTTGAATGGTTGTGTTTCTGTTATTTCGGGAGAGGTCATTGTTCACCTCCATGCCTAAACTTTACCAGAGTCATTATTATGATCAATCATATGATTCCCGAACTCGAAGAGCAACGCCGTGACGCCTTGGTTGGTTATTACCTCGGTCAGCTTGTTCCTTCGGATGCAACCTCCGCTCCCTTGGGGTTGACCACGCCTGATGATTTATACGAATACCTGTTGATCGATAACCAGGTCAGTGGTGAGGTTGAAACCAGCCGGGTTGCGCAAGGTATTGCCAGCATTCAGCAATATATCAATGCCATCTACAACGGCATGGAGCCAGGGTATGCGCGTGGTTTTGATGACGAGCGTTTACGGCTCTGGCGTGAAGGCATGAGTGAATACAGCGTCTGGGCAGGTTACCAGATGATTGAGGACTACCCGGAAAACTATATTGATCCGACACTTCGCCTGAACAAGACCAGTCAGTTCGAGGTGTTTGAGTCGGAGCTGGGGCAAAGCCGCATCAATGAAGATAATGTAAGTTCGGCTCTGAAAAACTATCTGGACAGCTTTGAGCTCATCAGTAATCTACAGGTTGTTGCCTGTTATGTAGACGGTGAAGATTTTCGACGGGCCGACTATTATTTTGTCGGGCGTCAGAATGTTGAACCCTTTGCTTATTACTGGCGTATGGCAAAAATTGATTTACAGGAAAACAGCACTCAGATATTGCCATCGGCGTGGACAGAGTGGAAAAGGATTGATATAGCGTGCGATGCGAAGGTGCAGCATGTACGCCCGGTCGTAGTGGATGGCCGGTTACATTTTATCTGGGTGGAGCTTGGACAGGCAGAAACCGATGACCTGGGTGCAAAAACCGGTAAATATTATTATCGGGCCAAGATGTCCTATAAGCACATCTCTGACAAGTGGTCGTCCGCAACGGTGATTTACGAAGGGTTGACCGAAAAGCAGAGTCTGGATAGTCGTCATGACGGGAGTCCCTTGGCAGGGCGTTTTACTCTTGTGGCTGCCATGGATGTTCGTTTTGCAGGTGAGCCTCGTTTGATTATTTGCTTTCAATATAGAACGGATGCCAGTACGGCAGAAGTGACGGCTGATCCTGAGCGTTTTGTGCGGGTGTTCGATAAGCTTTTTAACAGGATTGTATTGAGTCAGGCTGAAGAGATACAGCTGTATGGAATTGCTGTCACCCTGCTGGGCGGGAACCCGGCGCGTGCGCAATATCCCTTGAGCGGGAAATACGCTGACGGTAATAGTGAGTGGATGTTGGATGGCGTTATCTGGAGTACGAGTGGAGATAATGACATGCCACCAGGAGGTATCAATCAATCGCTTGAACTTAAGGCGGAACTTCGCAGTTCGGGAGACGGATGTGTGTTGGAGACGCAGGGTATCTGCTCTGCAAAGCGCTATCGGCGTAGCGAGTTCTATATTTGTGTTTATGGAGCAAGGCGAGTAGATCTATCTGAGTGTAGGTTTGTTGTAGAGGGTACTCATAAAGGATTTCAGCTTGAAATTACAATTTCCATTCCCAGCTTTTTTTTACCAACTGTACGCGGCGACTTGAATTGGAATGAGGAAGTCATCAAGAGCTTTGGTACTGAAGATTTTGAATTGATATCTACTGATGATCCTTGGGTTTCTGTTTATCGGGCCAATTTTGATTTATCCATTAATCCTGAAGATTTCCCAACACCGACAACTGAAGAGGTTAAAGCGGGAGCCGGATTCGCGCTGGATTTCCAGGGGGAGCCGGGGCTTCTGGACAGTAACTCCAATCATTATGGTGAAACGATGGTTACGGTGACTCAAGGTTTTGATATCTGGGATACCTCTCCGGCCGTTTCGAGTCAGCTTGTGCTTAATGGTGCAGCCAAGACACCAGTAGAATCCATTTCCTGGCCCGGTATTGAAACGGTAAAAGTCCTTCATTTCGGAGCGCTGCCCAAAGGTTCCGGTTATGGTTATAACGAGTTTCATATTACAAGAACCGTAAAGCCGACGCCGGTACCTCTTATTGTCACTACGCCTGCGGGAGGACAATTCCTTGATCTGGAGGCGCTCAAGTTAACCTCTTTGCGTTATGTACGAATGAATACCACCTTCGCCAGAGAGCTAGTAAAAAAAGCTGAGCGCTCTCTGAAAAGTGTATTGAGTTGGGAAGTTCAGCATACCCAGGAGCCACCGGCTCCTGGTAGCACCTCAGTGCCACTGGATTTCAAAGGTGCCAATGGCCGTTATTTCTGGGAACTGTTCTTTCATGTCCCGCATCTGGTTGCCCACCGGTTACATACCGAGTTCGATTATCTGGGGACGGAAAGCTGGCTGCATTACCTGTTCAACCCCTTGGAACGCATTGCGCCCCTGTATCCGCCACCTGTTGCAGAACACCCATATTGGACCAGCCGGCCGCTGACCTTTGAAAATGACCCGGCCTACGAGTGGGGCGGGCTGGGCGATCCCGATGCAATCGCCTATGGCGCGCCGTCCCATTACCGCAAGACCATTTTCGTCTTTTATCTGAATAATCTGATTGCCCATGGCGACATGTTGTACCGGCAGTTGACTCGCGATACGCTCAATCAGGCGCAGCTTCTGTATGTTCGGGCGGCTTCATTGCTTGGGCCTCTCTCCAAAGGCCGCAGCATCAGCCGCTGGACTCCCATGATGCTTAAGGATGCTGCCGCCAGTGATAAGTCATTGTCCGCGGACTTTGAAGCTTCGGGGCTCGAGGGGCTGGAAAGTGATATTCCGAGCCATTCTGAGGGACAGCTCTGGTTGCACTTGCTGGATGCGCCGTGGTTTCGTCTGCCGGTCAACACCAGACTGCTTGATCTCTGGGACCGCCTGGCCTTGAGGCTTTATAACCTGCGTCATAACCTGAGCCTGGATGGCAAGCCCCTTTCTTTGCCGCTCTACGCACCAGCGGCAAATCCGACCGATCTGCTGCGAGCACAGGCCGCGGGCGGCGGCAGTGGACAGCGACGTCTGGGTTCGCTGGCGATCATTCCGCCGTATCGCTTCAGGGCCATGCTGCCGCGGGTGCAGAACGCCGTTGAAACGCTGATCCGCTATGGCGATCAATTGCGTAGCTACATGGAGTTGCGTGATCGTGCCGATCAGGAGGAGTTGCAACAATCTCATGTGCTGGAGCTGTCGGCCTTCACCGAGACTCTGCAGACGCAGATGATCGAGCATGCAGTCAAATCCCGAGATGCGTTGACGGGGAGTCGTGCTGCCATTGAATCGCGTAAAGTCTATTACCAGCAACTGGAGCAGGAGGATGTCAGCCAGGCCGAGAAACGTGCAATGAGTTTGCAGAGTGAAGCCAAAGACGGCGATAAAGATGCCTTGATAGGGACGGCTATCGCCCATGTAACTGATGCTTTGGTTCCATCCATCTTCGGCACCTCGAACGGTGGTATGCGCCCGGCCGGATTAGGCTTTTCTGCTGCAACGTATCTACAGAGTGAGGCGTTGGGAAAAATCCGAGATGCCGAACAGGCGCTGATCAGCGAACAATACCGCCGCCGTCGCATCGAATGGCAGTTCCTGGCCCGTCAGGCCGAACAGGATCTGGAGGCGATTGACCTGCAGATCGAGGTTCAGGACATTGCCGTCGAGGCAGCCAAGACCAGCCTTGCACAAGCGACCAAGGCTCAGGAGCAGGCTCAGATCTATTACACCTTCCTGAAAAATCGTGCCACTGGGCCAGCGTTGTATCAATGGCTGATCGGTCAGATGGCGACCCTGTATTTCCAGGCTTACGATGTGGTGCTGTCGATGTGCCTGGGGACCGAGGCCTGTTGGCAGTACGAAATTGGTGATCGTGATACCCGGTTCATTCCTGTCAACGCCTGGGCCGATAACCGCTACGGGCTGACAGCGGGCGAGATGCTGAAACTGGGCTTGTTACAGATGGAGTCGGCGTTCCTCTCCCGGCACGAGCGGCGGCTTGAACTCACCAAGACGATCTCCCTGAAAGCATTGCTCAAGAACTATGACCCCGGCGCAAATACTCGTGAGCCTGAACCTCGTGCAACGGGCTGGGAAGCAGTCATTGCCCAACTGGAAACCACAGGAGAAATTGCTTTCGATTTTGACTCCTCGTTATTCGACAAGGATTATCCAGGCCATTATTTGCGTCAGATCGTGCGTGTGTCTGTATCCATCCCCGCCGTTCTGGGGCCTTACGAGGATATTCGTATCCTGTTGACTCAGCAGACGAGCAGTGTGCTGTTGAGTTCTGACATTCGCGGCGTGAATTATCTCTACAAAGAGGCGGGCGAGTTGCCGCCGGACTCGGATGGCGAGGTCGACCCGACACATATCGTGTTCAACCCCAGAGCCAATCAGCAGATCGGTATTTCCACCGGCGTCGATGACCACGGCATGTTCATGCTGGATTTTGGCGACGAGCGTTATTTTCCGTTCGAGGGTACGGGGGCCGTGTCGCGCTGGATCCTGAGTTTTCCACGCCATGAGTCCGAGCGGCAGAAAGCGATTCTGGGGTCCTTGACCGATATCATCCTGCACGTCAGATACCTTGCCGTGGACGGTGGCAAGGTATTCAACGCCGAGGTGGAGAAACTGGTGAAAACCGTGGAAGAGGGCGAGTCTTCCAGGCTTCTCAAGTGAGGGCGCTGTCGAACGTGCCGATATCCTTGAGAAGTATCTGCAGGGTTTCATGCACCTCGCCCAAATCATCAGCCGAAGTGTTATGCAGGATCTCGTAGCGGGTATCGCCACCCAGGGCTGCTGCATCCTCGGCTGAAATGTCTACCACCAGATGCGTGGTGCTCAGGGAAACCTTCAGGGCGGTGACGTACACCGTGTCATCACAGACGGTGATTTCGACTTCGTCTTCATCCGGAAAACGCGCCAGGGAAAACAGCTCGTTCTTTTCGTCATGGCAGCAAAGCAGCGCCATGTCGTCGTTCTCGTCGTCGCAAGGATTGGCGAGTAAAAGGGCGGTCTTGATTTGCATGGCGAGGTCCTGACTGGGCTAGCGGACGAGTGTGCCAGCCCCGGACAAAATTTGCTGGGTAATTCTCTTTGGGGTGGGACCCGCTCCCGAATGAATTCGGTCCCACAGATCATCAGGACAGGTGGGTTGCCAGTTGTATGAAGGTTCTTGTTCACCGATGTCCGAATATGTCGCAGCCTTGTAAGTATCCGCCAGCCTGCTCTCGTTAAGCTGCGATCAGATGAGTGGTCAAAGAGCCACTCCGTCCTGTGTCGATCTCATTTGTGAAATGGAATGTGACGACTCGTTCGCGGCAAGCGTTATTTCTTTAGCTTTACACTCTGCCATGCTGTGCCTCTGCCCGTTACATCCCGGTGCAGTCTGGTACGAGACACTTCCATCAAGCTTCCTCCTTATAAAAGCAAAGCGGAGTACCACAGATGGCGTTCTTCACCGCAGCCAGCAAGTCCGATTTCCAGCACCAACTGAAATCGGCACTGGCTCAGCACATCAACGAACAGGCATTGCCACAAGTAGCGCTGTTCGCTGAGCAATTCTTCGGCATCATTTCCCTGGATGAACTGACCCAGCGTCGCCTTTCCGACCTGGCAGGCTGCACCTTGTCCGCCTGGCGCCTGCTGGAGCGTTTCGAGCATGGCAAGCCTCAAGTGCGGGTCTATAACCCTGATTACGAGCGTCATGGCTGGCAGTCGACTCACAGCGCCGTCGAAGTGCTGCATCATGACCTGCCGTTTCTGGTCGACTCGGTACGTACCGAGCTGAATCGTCGCGGTTACAGCATCCATACCCTGCAAACCACCGTACTGAGCGTGCGTCGCGGGGCTGCGGGCGAGTTGCTGGAGTTGCTGCCCAAGGGCACGACGGGCGAGGGTGTGCTGCAAGAATCGCTGATGTATCTGGAGATCGACCGCTGCGCCAACGCCAACGAACTGAGCGTGTTGGCCCGTGAGCTGGAGCAGGTGCTGGGTGAAGTCCGCGCTGCGGTAGAAGATTTCGAGCCGATGAAAGCCCGCCTGCACGAGTTGCTGGCAAGCATCGATGCCAACGAATACAACACGGATGAACCAGAGAAGGCCGAAATCAAGGTCTTCCTGCAATGGCTGGTGGATAACCACTTCACCTTCCTGGGTTATGAAGAGTTTGAAGTTCGTGGTGAAGGCGATGGTGGTCAACTGATCTACGACGAGTCGTCCCTGCTGGGCCTGGCCAAGCTGCTGCGTCCGGGGCTTTCCAGCGAAGACCTGCATATCGAAGGCTATGCGGTGAATTACCTGCGCGAGCCGACACTGCTGTCGTTCGCCAAGGCTGCGCACCCGAGCCGTGTACATCGTCCGGCTTACCCTGATTACGTTTCGATCCGCCAGATCGATGCGTCGGGCAAAGTCATCAAGGAATGCCGCTTCATGGGCCTGTACACCTCGTCGGTGTATGGCGAAAGCGTGCGGCAGATTCCGTACATCCGTCGCAAGGTGGCGGAAGTCGAGCGTCGTTCCGGCTTCGATGCCAAGGCTCACCTGGGCAAGGAGCTGGCGCAGGTCGTTGAAGTGCTGCCACGCGACGATCTGTTCCAGACGCCGGTGGACGAGCTGTTCAGCACCGTGATGTCCATCGTGCAGATCCAGGAGCGCAACAAGATTCGCGTGTTCCTGCGCAAGGACCCGTATGGCCGTTTCTGCTACTGCCTGGCTTACGTGCCACGCGACGTGTATTCCACCGAAGTGCGCCAGAAGATCCAGCAGGTTCTGATGGAGCGCCTGAAGGCCAGCGACTGCGAGTTCTGGACCTTCTTCTCCGAATCGGTCCTGGCCCGTGTGCAGTTGATCCTGCGCGTGGACCCGAAGGTCAATCTGGATATCGATCCGGTACAACTGGAAAACGAAGTCATCCAGGCCTGCCGTTCGTGGAAAGACGATTATTCGAGTCTGGTGGTCGAAAGTTTCGGCGAAGCCCATGGCACCAATGTGCTGGCCGACTTCCCCAAAGGCTTCCCGGCAGGCTACCGCGAGCGTTTCGCTGCGCATTCGGCTGTCGTGGACATGCAGCATGTGCTGAGCCTGAGCGAAACCAACCCGCTGGTCATGAGCTTCTATCAGCCGCTGGCTGGTGGCCGTCAGCAGTTGCACTGCAAGCTGTACCACGCCGATACACCGCTGGCGCTCTCGGATGTGCTGCCGATTCTGGAAAACCTAGGTCTGCGCGTGCTGGGCGAGTTCCCGTATCGCCTGCAACATGCCAATGGCCGCGAGTTCTGGATTCACGACTTTGCCTTTACCTATGGCGAAGGCCTGAACCTCGATATCCAGCAGCTCAACGATACGCTGCAGGACGCCTTCGTCCACATCGTGAGCGGCGATGCCGAGAACGATGCCTTCAACCGTCTGGTGCTGACCGCCGGTCTGCCATGGCGTGACGTGGCGCTGCTGCGTGCCTATGCCCGTTACCTGAAGCAGATTCGCCTGGGCTTCGACCTGGGTTATATCGCCAGCACCCTGAACAACCATACCGACATCGCCCGTGAACTGACGCGCCTGTTCAAGACCCGTTTCTATCTGGCACGCAAGCTGGGTTCCGACGATCTGGACGACAAGCAACTGCGTCTGGAGCAAGCGATTCTCACGGCCCTGGACAACGTTCAGGTGCTCAACGAAGACCGCATCCTGCGTCGCTACCTTGACCTGATCAAGGCGACCCTGCGCACCAACTTCTACCAGACCGACGCCAACGGCCAGAACAAGAGCTACTTCAGCTTCAAGTTCAACCCGCGCCTGATTCCCGAGCTGCCAAAGCCGGTGCCGAAGTTCGAGATCTTCGTCTACTCGCCGCGCGTCGAGGGTGTTCACCTGCGTTTCGGCAATGTGGCCCGTGGCGGCCTGCGCTGGTCCGATCGCGAAGAAGACTTCCGTACCGAAGTGCTGGGCCTGGTAAAAGCCCAGCAGGTGAAGAACTCGGTCATCGTGCCGGTGGGTGCCAAAGGTGGTTTCCTGCCACGTCGCCTGCCGCTGGGTGGCAGCCGCGATGACATCCAGGCTGAAGGCATCGCGTGCTACCGCATCTTCATCTCGGGTCTGCTGGACATCACCGACAACCTCAAGGAAGGCGTGCTGGTGCCGCCTGCCAACGTGGTTCGTCACGATGACGACGACCCGTACCTGGTCGTGGCAGCCGACAAAGGCACCGCGACCTTCTCCGACATCGCCAACGGCATTGCCATCGATTACGGCTTCTGGCTGGGCGATGCTTTTGCGTCCGGTGGTTCGGCCGGTTACGACCACAAGAAGATGGGCATTACCGCCAAGGGCGCGTGGGTGGGCGTGCAGCGTCACTTCCGTGAGCGCGACATCAATGTCCAGCAGGACAGCATCAGTGTGATCGGTATCGGCGACATGGCCGGTGACGTGTTCGGCAACGGCTTGCTGATGTCCGACAAACTGCAACTGGTCGCAGCCTTCAACCACCTGCATATCTTCATCGATCCAAACCCGGACCCTGCCACCAGCTTCGTCGAGCGTCAGCGCCTGTTCAACCTGCCGCGTTCGGCCTGGACCGACTACGACACCAGCATCATGTCCGCTGGCGGCGGAATCTTCCCGCGTAGCGCGAAGAGCATCGCGATCACCGAGCAGATGAAAGCGCGCTTCGACATCAAGGCCGACAAGTTGACCCCGACCGAGCTGTTGCACGCGCTGCTCAAGGCTCCGGTGGATCTGTTGTGGAACGGCGGTATCGGGACTTACGTCAAGTCCAGCGAAGAGTCCCATGCCGATGTGGGCGACAAGGCCAACGATGCATTGCGCGTCGATGGCAACGAGTTGCGTTGCAAGGTGGTGGGCGAGGGCGGCAACCTGGGCATGACCCAGTTGGGCCGTGTCGAGTTCGGCCTCAATGGCGGCGCGACCAACACCGACTTCATCGACAACGCCGGTGGTGTGGACTGCTCCGACCACGAAGTGAACATCAAGATCCTGCTCAACGAAGTGGTGCAGGCCGGGGACATGACCGAGAAGCAACGTAACCAGTTGCTCGAAAGCATGACCGACGAAGTCGGCAACCTGGTGCTTGGCAACAACTACAAGCAGACCCAGGCTCTGTCGCTGGCGGCACGTCGCGCCTACGATCGGATCGCTGAATACAAACGCCTGATGAATGACCTCGAAGTTCGCGGCAAGCTGGATCGCGCCATCGAGTTCCTGCCGGCCGAAGACCAGATCGCAGAGCGCGTTGCGGCCGGTCAGGGCCTGAGCCGTGCCGAGCTGTCGGTATTGATCTCCTACAGCAAAATCGATCTCAAGGAAGCCTTGCTGGAGTCCCGTGTTCCGGATGACGATTACCTGACCCGCGACATGGAGACGGCGTTCCCGCCGTCGCTGAGCGCCAAGTTCTCGACCGCCATGCGTGCTCACCGCCTCAAGCGCGAAATCGTCAGCACCCAGATCGCCAACGATCTGGTCAACCACATGGGCATCACCTTTGTGCAGCGGCTCAAGGAGTCCACTGGCATGAGCGCGGCCAACGTGGCGGCTGCCTACGTGACCGTGCGTGACATCTTCCACCTGCCGCACTGGTTCCGTCAGATCGAGGCGCTGGATTACAAGGTCCCGGCTGAAATCCAGTTGTCGCTGATGGATGAGCTGATGCGTCTGGGCCGTCGTGCCACACGCTGGTTCCTGCGCAGCCGTCGCAACGAACTGGACGCCGGTCGTGACGTTGCTCACTTCGGTCCGCATCTGGCGGCATTGGGCCTCAAGCTCGATGAGTTGCTGGAAGGACCGACCCGTGAGGTCTGGCAGGCGCGTTACAAGGCTTATGTGGAAGCCGGTGTGCCCGAGTTGCTGGCCCGCATGGTTGCAGGCACCAGCCACTTGTACACCCTGTTGCCGATCATCGAAGCTTCCGACGTCACCGGGCACAATGCTGCCGACGTGGCCAAGGTGTATTTCGCGGTAGGCAGCGCACTGGACGTGACTTGGTACCTGCAACAGATCAGCAATCTGCCGGTGGAAAACAACTGGCAGGCGCTGGCCCGTGAAGCGTTCCGTGATGATATCGACTGGCAACAGCGGGCGATCACCATCTCTGTGCTGCAGATCCCGGAAGGTCCTGAGGATCTGGAAGAGCGTCTGGCCCTGTGGCTGGAGCAACACGCCCCGATGGTCGAGCGCTGGCGCGCCATGCTGGTCGAGCTGCGTGCGGCCAGCGGTACCGACTACGCCATGTACGCGGTTGCCAACCGCGAGTTGCTGGACCTGGCAATGAGCGGGCAAGCCGTCGCGGTTTGATGGTCTAGCCCGGTTGTAACGAAAAGCCCTGCATCGTCGTGATGCGGGGCTTTTTGTTTTTCGGGCGCGGGATTTTGAAGGCAATATATTTTCGCGAATAAATTCGCTTGTACGGTGGCGGTGTGGGAGCGAACTCATTTGCGAAAGCTCGCAGGATCACTGCCGCGTGCGAGGCATAGAGAGCGCATGTAAGCCATCGTCTGTCGCGGCGGCTCCACCTGCCGACAGCGGCACGCCGGGTATCGGTTCTTGCATGGTGACCAATCCGTCTTCGTAGCCTTCGGGGCTTGTACATTGCCAATGCCAGGCATCGCGCAGCATGGTTTCCAGGCCATACCGGGCGACCCAGCCCAGTTCGCTGCGCGCCCGTGACGGGTCGGCCCAGCATTGCGCGACATCGCCGGGGCGTCGCTCGCACATCTGCACCGGCACCTTCACGCCCGTGACCTGCTCGAACGTCTTCACCACTTGCAGCACCGAATAATCGATGCCGGTTCCCAGATTCCAGGCGCGGATTCCGCTGTGGGTGCGCAGGTAGTGCAAGGCATCGAGATGCCCGGCGACCAGATCCTGGACGTGGATGTAGTCCCGCACGCCGCTGCCGTCCACCGTCGGGTAATCCCCGCCATACACCGGCAGCACCGGCAACTTTCCGTCAGCCACCCGCAGCAGGTAGGGCAGCAGGTTGTTGGGGATTGTGTTGGGCGATTCGCCGATCAGGCCCGAAGGATGAGCGCCCACCGGATTGAAGTAGCGCAGCAGCGCAATGCGCCAGCGTTGATCGGCCCGAGCCAGACTGCCCAGCACCTGTTCGGCCATGAGCTTCGATTGCCCGTAGGGATTGGTGGGCCGGCCACTGCGGGCCTGTTCGGCGATGGGCATCTTGCGGCAACCGCCATAGACGGTGGCTGATGAACTGAACACCAGCGTGAAAACACCGGCGGCAGCCATCGCCTGGCACAGGTTGATGGTGCCGCTGACATTGGTGTCGTAGTAATGCAGCGGCTTGCGCACGCTTTCGCCTACGGCCTTGAGGCCGGCAAAGTGCAGCACTGCCCGGATCGGGTAGCGTGAAAACAGCTTGGCAAGCACTCCGCGGTTACGTACATCGCCCTGTACCAGAACAGGACGACGGCCACAGATCTGTTCGATCCGTGTCAGGGCATGTGGGCTGCTGTTGCAGAAATTGTCCAGAACCAGCACATCTTCGCCTACCTCCAGAAGGGCGAGTACCGCGTGGGCTCCGATGTAACCAGCACCACCGGTCACAAGGATCATAGAGTCACCTTCGCATGAAATAAGTGGGCTGCGACCGCTGTTGCGCTATGGCGAAGGTCTGCGCGGATGTAAATGGATCGCTTACTTCATAACGAAAGGCAGTACCGATCCCCGGTTCCGGGAATTGGCCGGACGGTCATGTCACTGGTCGGCCATCAAGGTGTGCCGACTGAACGCTCAGCGCAGCGAACTCGTCCATAACTCTGTGTCGGGTGTCTTGCTCATCGCCACGACATCACTTGCTCTGGAGAGAACCTCATGATTCCAACCCCGGCTGCATACCCCGTCGCAGAGCATTTGGCCGAAGGCCATGAAGTTGTTGTCAACATGCGTCCCTTGCTTGTCTGCCTTTCCCATTTACGCTGGGGATTTGTCTACCAGCGCCCTCAACACCTGATGACGCGCATGGCGCGGCGCTACGATGTACTGTTTTTCGAGGAGCCACTGACAGCCGAGGGTCAGCAGGCTCATCTGCAACTGTTTCTTCAGGCCAATGGTGTGACGGTGGCGACGCCGTATCTGCCTGCCGGGCTGAATGCCGAGCAGACCGAACAGCAACTTCGCGAGCTGCTCGATGATTACCTGCTGCGCAATCCACGCGAGGTTTTGCTGCGCTGGTATTTCACACCCATGAGCCTGGGCTTCAGCGAGCATCTGTCGGCCCGTGGCACTGTCTATGACTGCATGGACGAGCTCTCGGCATTCAAGGGGGCGCCGCCACAGTTGCTTGAACGCGAGCAGCGTCTGCTGGCGCTGGCGGATGTGGTGTTCACGGGTGGCGTCAGCCTGTGGGAGGCCAAGCGTGCCCAGCACGGCAATGTCCATGCGATGCCCAGCAGTGTCGATATCGAACATTTCGCCAGTGCCCGACAGGCATTGCCCGAGCCCGCCGATCAGGCCGGTATCGCTCATCCGCGACTGGGCTTTTTCGGGGTCGTGGATGAGCGTCTCGATCTCGTCTTGCTGGAAGGACTGGCCCGGCAGCGACCTGACTGGCACCTGGTGGTCCTTGGCCCTGTGGTCAAGATCGATCTGGCCAGTCTGCCGAGTCTGCCCAACATTCATTACCTGGGCGCCAGGGCCTACAGCGAATTGCCCGCTTACCTGAGTGGCTGGGACGTGGCGCTGATGCCCTTTGCGCTCAATGAAGCCACACGTTTCATCAGTCCGACCAAGACACCTGAATACCTTGCAGGTGGCTGCCCGGTGGTGAGTACGCCGATCCGCGATGTGGTGCGCACCTATGGCGCTTGCCCGGTGGTACACATTGCCGAAGATGTCCCCGGTTTCGTCACTGCCATCGAAGCCGCGCTGATCCAGCGCCAGGACCGTGATGCGTTGTTTCATCTGGCCGATCAGGCCCTGGCCGGTATGAGCTGGGATTGCACCTGGAACGCCATGATGGAGCACATCACATGCCTCGCCTGACACTTGAACAGGCCCGCTACCGTGCCGGGCAATTGCAAGGGGAAGGCGGCGCACCCTTCTACGACTATCTCATCGTCGGCGCCGGTTTCGCGGGCAGCGTGCTGGCCGAGCGACTGGCCTGCGGGCTTGGGCTGAAAGTATTGCTGATCGACCGTCGTGGGCATATCGGCGGCAATGCCTACGATCATCTGGACGAAGCCGGGATCCTGGTTCATCGCTATGGACCGCATATCTTCCACACCAATGCGCAACGGATTGTCGATTACCTGTCGCGCTTCACCGAATGGCGTCCCTATGAGCATCGAGTATTGGCTCAGGTGCGTGGGCAACAGGTGCCGGTGCCGATCAACCTGACCACGCTCAATCGGCTGTATGGCCTGGAACTGGACGAGGCGGGCGCCGAGCGCTTTCTTGCCCAACGCGCCGAGCCGGTCGACCCGATACGCAGCGCCGAGGACGTGGTGGTCGGTCAGGTGGGGCGCGAGCTGTACGAGCTGTTCTTTCGTGGCTACACCCGCAAGCAATGGGGGCTCGATCCGGCTCAGCTTGATCGTTCGGTCACTGCCCGTGTGCCAGCGCGGACCAACGCCGATGACCGCTATTTCACCGACAGCTTTCAGATGATGCCGCAGCAGGGCTACACCGCCATGTTCGAGCGAATGCTCAATCATCCGGGCATCGACATTCTGTTGGGTGTGGATTTCGCCGAGATCGACCGGTTATTGCCCCGTGGCCATCTGGTGTATTGCGGGCCGGTGGACGAATACTTCGGCCATTCCCTTGGGCGTCTGCCTTACCGTTCCCTGCGTTTCGAGCACCGGACCCTGGCGCAGGAGCGCTTTCAAGACGTGGCGGTGGTCAACTATCCCGACGAGACGGTGCCCCATACCCGCGTCACCGAGTACAAGCACCTGACCGGCCAGGAGCATGCGCAAACCAGCGTGACCTATGAATACCCCTGCGCCGAAGGTGATCCTTATTACCCGGTGCCGGCTGCGGAAAATGCCGCGCTGTATCAACGCTACAAGGATCTGGGGGATGCCACCGAAGGCGTGACCTTCCTCGGTCGGCTGGGCACCTACAAGTACTACAACATGGATCAGGTGGTGGGACAGGCGTTGGCGCTTTACCAACGTATTGCTCAGACCCGCGGCGCAACGGCCGAGGGCGCTTCTCATGAGCGAGCCTGAAGCGTTCGCCAGTTTTCTCATGGGAGGCTTTGAATGCACCAGCAGCCGTCGCGGCGACGGGAAGCGTCTGGACCTGATTGCCTCAACCGGGCATGACCGCTGGGCCGAGCAGGATTATCGCAGCCTTGCCGGGTATGGAATGCGCACGGTACGCGACGGCGTGCGCTGGCACCTGATCGAGCCACGTCCCGGCCATTATGACTTCAGCAGTCTGGAGCCGCTGTTGCTGGCTGCCACGAGGACCGGCACTCAGGTGATCTGGGATCTCGGTCACTACGGATATCCGGACGATCTGGATATCTGGCGACCGGTCTTCGTCGAGCGTTTCGCCCGCATGGCCCAGGCGGTGGCCAGGCGGGTGCGCGAGTCCAGTGATGCCGTGCCGTTTTACTGCCCGATCAACGAGCCCTCTTTCTGGGCATGGGGCGGTGGCGAGGTCGGCTATTTCTATCCGCTGGGCCATAAGCGCGGCACCGAACTCAAGCACCAGTTGGTGCGTGCGAGCATTGCAGCCATGAGCGCCATTCGCGAGGTCGATTCACGGGCGCGTTTCATCCATGCCGATCCATTGATTCATGTTCGTGCTGTGCGACAGCGGGCCGGTGATGTCGAAGCGGCCGAGGCCTATCGCATGGCTCAGTACGAAAGCTGGGACCTGATCAGTGGCCGAAGCTGGCCTGGCCTGGGAGGGCATGAGGCTTTTCTGGATATCCTCGGCGTGAACTTCTATCCACATAATCAATGGTACCTGGACGGGCCGACGATCCGTCTCGGCGAGCCACATTTTCGGCCATTGGTTGGCATGCTGATGGAAGTTCACGCCCGTTATGGCCGCCCTCTGGTGATCAGCGAAACCGGTACCGAGGGTATCGGGCGCGGGCCATGGCTGGATTATGTCGGGGAACAGGCAATCCTGGCATTGATCAAGGGCGTCGATCTGCGTGGCCTGTGCCTGTACCCGGTGCTCGACTATCCCGGCTGGGATGACGACCGATACTGCAACAGCGGCCTGCTTGGTTATGCCGATGCCAGTGGCTTGCGCCCCGAAGACCCGCCGACCCGCGAAGCCCTGGCCCGCTTCGCTTTACGTCTGGCTGAAGCCCGAGTACGTATTCCCAAGAGGCCGCCCGCATGAACATTGCGCAAAGTGTGCCGCCCAACCCGAATGCCGGACGTTTTCTGTGGGGCTACGCCAGGCGTCGGCCATGGGCCTATGGCGGTATGGCAACGCTGGTGATCGCCGCCGCCAGTTGCGCAGTGGCCGTGCAGTACGGCATGAAGCTGCTGGTCGACAGCATGGGCGGCGAGGGGAATCGTTCCGGGGTCTGGTTCGCCTTCGGGTTGTTTATCTTTCTGATCGCCATCGAAAACCTGTTCTGGCGTCTGGGTGGCTGGCTGGGCTGCCGCACGGTGGTCGCCAGTTGCGCGGACATGCGGGTGGACCTGTTCAGCCACCTGACCGGACACCCGATGCGCTACTTTGCCGAGCACTACGCCGGAGCCCTGGGCAGCCGCATTTCGGCCACCGGCGCGGCGGCAGGGCAGATCTACAGTGCGCTGTTGTGGAAGATCATTCCGCCCTGCGTCGATTTTCTCGGCGCGGTGGTGATACTGGCCACGGTACGCATCCAGATGGCACTGGCGCTGGTGGCTTTCGTGGTGCTGGTGGCGGCGATCATCACCTTCTTCGGCATTCGCGGGCGCAGTCGTCATCAGCTATATGCGGCGCAAGCGGCCAGTGTGGGCGGTGAGCTTGTGGATCTGGTCAACAACGTCTGGACGATCAAGGCCTTCGCGGCACGGGATCGGGAACGGCTGAGGCTGGATGCCAAGATCCGCACCGAGGCACGGGCGCAGAGTCGTAGCTGGATGTACGTTGAAAAGGCGCGAGTGCTGCATGACCTGTGTCTGGCGAGCATGGCCGGGACCATGCTGGCCTGGTCCATTCTGCTCTGGACGCGCGGGGCCGTGAGCGTCGGTGACGTGGTGATGGTCAGCGCGCTGACGTTTCGCATCCTGCATGGCTCACGGGATCTGGCGCTGGCGTTGGTCGAGACCAGCCAGCATATGGGGGCCATTGGCGATACGCTGGCCGTTATCGCCAAGCCCTACGAACTCAGCGATACCGAGCAGGAATGGGCCGTACCATCCGGTGCCATCGAACTGCAAGAGGTTGGCTATGCCTATCCTGGCGGCAGGCAGGTGTTGTGCGGGCTGACCTTGCGCATCGAGCCGGGACAAAGAGTGGGCATCGTCGGCCCGTCCGGCGCAGGCAAGACCACGTTGCTGGGCTTGCTGCAACGTCTGGACGACGTCAGTACGGGGAGCATTCGCATCGATGGCCGCGACCTTCGGCAGATCAGCCAGGACAGCCTGCGCCGACAGATAGCCGTAGTGCCTCAGGAGCCAACCTTGTTCAACCGCAGCATCTACGAAAACATTGCTTACGGTAGACCCGAGGCCACTCGCGAGGAAGTGATCGCAGCCGCCCGCAATGCTTATTGCCACGAGTTCATCGACCAGTTGCCCCAAGGCTATGACGCGCTGGTGGGCGAGCGGGGCGTGATGCTCTCTGGCGGTCAGCGCCAGCGCCTCGGCATCGCCCGGGCCTTTCTCAAGAACGCCCCGATCCTGTTACTCGACGAAGCCACCGCCGCCCTGGATTCAAGCTCCGAAGCCATCATCCAGTCAGCGCTCAGCAGCCTGATGCGCGGCCGCACAGTCCTTGCCATCGCCCATCGATTGACCACACTTACCAGGTTCGATCGGGTGCTGGTGATTCAGCAAGGCCGTATCGTCGAAGACGGCCCACCCGAGCAATTACGCAGCGCGGGCGGGCTGTTTCAAACGCTCTGGCAGGCCCAGGAAATGGGCCGCCAGGATTGACGGCAATGGGGTTGCAGTGATGAAGTACGTTTGAATTCATTGGCGGTGCTGATAGTGACTATCAGAAATCAGAGATTCTATTCCCTGTAATAAATATGGAAAATGCGCGCATTGGACATACGGCTCGATGAGCCGTTTTTTATTTCAGGATCTTCACATGCGCCTTTTAACTCTCCCGGCCTTTGCCGTCGTTTTTGCGTTGTTGAGTGGCTGCGCTTCTGCACCGAATCAACCGACGCTTATTTTGCAAACCAGTAAGGCTCCCGATGAATACGTGCAGTGTGTAATGCCCAAACTGCAGGAACATTCATTGAACCCGGTGTTGTCGCAATCCCAGCGGCACTACAGGATTGTCGTCTCCAGCCCGGTAGCGGCTGACAACGTTATTGAGGCCTACAAGGCTCCGGCAGGCGGAAAAGTGTTTTTGTATGAGCGCCAGCTATTGGCATCGACGCTCATCACTTCCCGATTCGAGCGGGCGGCGCAGGAGTGTTTGTGACGACGATGCCACAAACCTTGCTATGCCTATCCATCAACGCACCGACGTTGAATCAATGAAAGCCGCCAGGTCACGATTGAAGCGTTCTGCTTCCTCTACGAAGGGAGCATGGCCTGAGTGTTCATAGAGTTTGCTCTGCACATTCGGATTCAGTTGCGTAGCGCGTGCAATCGAAGGCCGGGCCTGTACCAGTGCGTCGCGCGAGCCATACAGCAATAACACCGGCACCTTTGCATTGCCCAGGCCCCTGGCGGCTTCCACGGTCATGGACTGAACAGCCTTTTGCATGTTCCAGGACGCCATCGCGGCATTGGCAAACAACCGCTCGAAGGTCTGGGTGTCGGGCGGTGTGTGGAAGCACAGGGCAAGGAATGTGCGCACGGTATCGAGGTGGGTCTTCAGGTCGGTGGAGTTCAGGTCCCGGTAAACCTCGGGATGCGCCACGATCTGCTCGGGCTTCAGTTCGATGACGCCGTTGACATACAGTGCGCCTGCAATCCGGCTGTCACCATACCTGGCCAGATAGTTGGAGATGACCACACCGCCCAGCGACCAGCCCGCCAGCACAGGCTTTTCAGCGTGCGAGGCTTTTATGACTGCGGCGAGGTCATCGGCCCAGCGGTTTCCGTCGGCATACGCCTGAGCATCCGAAGGCTTGCCGGAGAGGCCGTGGCCGCGCAGGTCATAGGTGATCATTCGATAGCGTTGCAGCAGCGGGCTGTTTACCTGAGCGTCCCAGTTCAAGTGGCTGCCGAGCAGGCCATGAATGAAAACGATGGCCGGGCCGTCCGGGTTGCCGGCCTCCTGAACTGCCAGAGTGACGCCGTCGGGTGCTGTAACCGTATAGCTTTTCGTTTGCGCCTGGGCGAGCGCCGAAGTGGCCAACAGGATTGCTGAGACAAGCAGTGTGTAGAAGCGATGCAAAGCTGGTTGAAGGGACACGATATGACTCCGGGTTCAAGGGTTGCCCGCAGTCTCAACCCTCACTCAAGTGTGAGGGTCAAGCAAAAAAACGTGTTACCTTTCCTGCCCGGCCTCAGGTCAGCATCCATGACAAAGCCCACCCCAAAAAGCACCATGAGCATTGGCGAACTCGCACGAGAAACCGGCGCCAGTGTGCGTTCGATCCGCCATTACGATGAGCATGGTTTGCTCAAGTCCATGCGCGCCAACAACGGCTATCGCACGTTTCCTGCGATAGCTGTCACGCAAGTCAGACAGATCCAGCGCATGATCGCAACGGGGTTCAGCCTGGCAGAGATCCGCAGCTTTCCCGACTGCATGCGCATGATAGAAGGTGCTGCGGTGTGCCCGGATACCACCGCTGCGCAACGTGAACGGCTGGCCTCCATAGAGCAGCAGATCAACGATCTGGAGCGTCGTCGGGTACGACTGCTCAAGATGCTGTCGGAAGGTGTGGTTCCGCCTCTGGATGCTGTGTAGGAGCGAATTTATTCGCGAAAACGGTAATTCGCGAATAAATTTCCTCCGGTTTCGCGGCAGCATTAAGGTATGACTCGATGTTCGAGCTGACAAGTTATCTGGGACTCTTTGCGGTGGCATTCGGCGCTGCCACGCTGTTACCGCTGCAGTCCGAAGCCGTGCTGGTCGGCATGCTGCTTTCGGAGCGCTATGCAACGGTTCTGCTCCTGCTGGTTGCCACGTCAGGCAATGTCCTGGGATCAGCCGTGAACTGGTATCTGGGGCGTTCCATCGAACGCTTTCGGCATCGGCGCTGGTTTCCGGTCAGCGAGCGTCATCTGGACAAGGCCCAGCACACTTACAAGCGCTACGGACGCTGGGCGCTACTGTTCAGTTGGGTGCCGATCATCGGCGACCCCATCACCATGATCGCGGGCGTCATGCGCGAGCCGTTCTGGCGTTTTCTGCTGATCGTCACGCTGGCGAAAGGGGTGCGCTACCTGGTGCTGACGGCGATGACGCTGGGGTGGGCGTTGTGATTGCTGCGGGTTACCGTGTCTTCAATACTTCTGAGCACATATCAATGAATGCGCGCAGCTTTGGCTGGTTGCGGGCCGATCGTGGAAAGTAGAGAAACAGCCCGTCACTACTCGGGGAGCTATCAAGCAGTGCAGGCTCGAGCGTGCCGTTGGCCAGTTCACGCGAGGTGTGAAAGGTTGAGGAGTAGATGAGCCCGACGCCTTTGACGGCCAGGCTGCGCATCAGCTCTCCGTCATTGACGGTAATGGCGCTGTTTGGCTCTATCCTGACGGTTTCCTTGTTTTCGACGAACTCCCAGCGATAGATATCGCCCTTTTCCGGGCGACGAAACCGAATGCATTCGTGATGTAGGAGATCCTGGGATACCTTCGGTTTTCCGTGGGTCCTGAAGTATTCCGGCGACCCGAAGACAGCCCACTGGAAGGGTTTTGAAAGCCGCACCGCGATCATGTCCTGCTCAATGTATGAGCCGATCAGAATGCCCGCGTCATAACCTTCCGAGACAAAGTTCTCATGGCGATTGCTGACGGTGATGTCCACATTCAACCTGGGCCAGGCTTCACGAAAGGCGGGTAAGACAGGCTCTATCACATGTGGCAGGGCCAGGCGCTCCACGATGAGCCTGAGCGTTCCCGATGGAGCCTTTGCCGACTGAGCTGCATCTTCCAGCCCTGTTGCAATGGCTTGTGCTGCCGGCTCGACTCTCGACAGCAGGTTTATACCTGCTTCTGTCAGCGCCATCTTGCGGGTGGTGCGATGAAAGAGTTGCACACCCAGGCGATGTTCCATTTTCTGCAAGGCCTGGCTAACCGCTCCTGGCGTTTTGCCAAGATCGAGAGCGGCTTTACGAATACTCAGTCGCCTGGATATCGCCAGAAATTCTGACAATCCATCAAAGCTGTCGGGGTGGTTCATCTGGTTTCTTCATGCCGATTCGGTGCGCCATGGACCGGTGCACTGTACGTCATTTTTCAGTGCCAATTCATGCTTATTACATTGTTTTATTAAACAGTCTGTTCGGCCCTGACCGGCTATTTCATCGCTTTGGTTACGAATACAGTGATTGCAACAGCCAATAACTTGATGGAAGTAAACATGTCGATTGCAAGGTACTTTGCGGGGCTTGTCTGTGCGATTGCCGCATTTGCAGTTTTCGCGACTCCCGTTTTTGCCCAGGAAAATCAGAAGCGCGAAAGAATACTGCTCGTCGTTTCCAGTCTGGATAAAAAGACTCCTGACCAGGTTGGGGGCTTCTGGTTTCCAGAGCTTACCCATCCGGTCGAGGTCTTCGACAAGGCAGGGCTGGACTACGATATTGCCAGCCCCAAAGGGGGACTGGCTCCGTTCGATGGTTTCGACCTCAATGACAAGGCGACCCTTGCATTCTGGACCCGCCCGGAACACCGCAACAAGCTTGGCAACACCCTCAAACTGTCGGATGTGGACCCGTCTGAATACGCGGCGGTCCTGCTGGTAGGCGGCCATGGCCCGATGTGGGACTTTGTTCGTAATCCTGAACTCGATGGCATCGTGCGTACGATTTATGAGAACAAGGGGATTGTCAGTGCCGTCTGCCATGGCCCGGCAGGTCTGATCGATGTGAAGCTCAGCAATGGCGAGCGCCTGATCAAGGGGCGTCGTCTTACGGGGTTTACAGCCGAGGAAGAGGCTTCGCGCAATTACGACAAGATCGTTCCCTTTGAGCTGGAAAGCGCTTTGAAGGCCGCAGGCGCAACGTTTGAAGAAGCACCGGTCTTTGAGAACCGTGTGGTGGTCGATGGTCGTCTGGTGACGGGCCAGAACCCTGCCTCTGCAACGACCCTGGGAGAGGCTGTCGTCAAACTTCTTCAAGCCAGAGCGCAATAAGACAGGACAGCCAGTGCGGTCATCTCCATGACTGCACTGGTTTGCGAGCCCGGGTGTCGAGGAATATGAAATGCAATGCTTTGCCCGTGTAGTGAGGGCCACACAGTTACTGAGTGTTTTTGGGTTGCTGTTATCAGGCCCTTTCGCCAATGCGGCCGATATTCATGTGCTGGCTACCACGGCACTGAAGCCGGCCTTCGAGAAGATGGCCGCCGATTTCGAGTCATCAACCCGTCATCGTCTGATTTTTTCCTGGGGGGCCTCTTATGGCGCAGCTCCCGATGCATTGCCTGTGCGTATCAAGAGTGGCGAGGTGGTCGATGTGGCGATAATGCTCAGCCCGGCGCTGGATGAGCTAGTCCGGTCGGGATATTTATTTGCCGATACTAAAGTCGATCTCGCCACATCGCGTGTCGGGTTGGCGATCAAGGCAGGAGCGCTTCAGCCTGATATCTCTACTGCTGATAACTTGCGTAGCGTGCTGCTTGCCGCCAGGTCTGTCGCATTTTCCAGTGGCGTGAGCGGGGTTTATGTGGCGAGAACCCTGTTTCCTCAATTAGGTATTGCCGACCGGTTAAAGCCGAAAAGTGTGATTGTCGAAGCGCCGGAGCTGGTTGGGCATGCACTGATGCGTGGCGATGCAGAAGTGGGTCTGCAACAAATGAGCGAGTTGCTTGCAGTGCCGGGCATTCACGTCGTAGGGCCATTGCCCGATGCTGCCCAGAACGTCAATGTGATTGCTGCGGCGGTTGCAGAAAATGCTGTGCAACCCCACGCAGCCCAGGCCTGGATTAACTACTTGAGCACTTCTCCCGCTCTACAGGTGTTGAAGCATTCGGGGTTCGATGTCACGGCGGTGCAATGACCCTGTCCGTAGTGACACCTTTTCCCAGGCGGATTGCTTAACCCTCAAGTACTTCTGGAATCCTTGCAATCACCTTGATCTCGAAATCAAAGCCATAAAGCCAGGTGACGCCCACTGCCGTCAGTGTCGGGTGCGGTGCCTGGCCCCAGAACTCAGGGAACACCGTCCAGATTTTCTCGAACTTCGATTCGGGGTCGACCATGAAGACGGTGACATCGACTACGTCATCGAAGGTGCAACCCGCCTCTTTCAGGATGGCATTCAGATTGTTGAAGGCTGTCCTGACCTGTACCACCAGATCCTGCTCCGGCGAGCCGTCTTCCTTGCTGCCGACCTGGCCGGAAACGAACAGAAAGCCATTGGAGCGGATCGCAGGCGAATAGCGATTGCGCTCATAAAGCTCCAGGCGTCCGGCGGGGAAAACTGCATCACGCTTTGTCATGGTTGATCTCCATCGACAGGTCGGGGTGACCGGTCATTAACGATGGGAGAACTCTAAGGGCTTGTATCCGGGCGATAAACGAGCAACTGTAGCTATCACTGTTTGTAAAAACCAAACAATCCAACAGCTATTCGGGGTGGAGATGGACCGTTTCGATGCGATGCAGGCTTTTGCGCGGGTGGTAGAGGCGGGGAGTTTTACCAAAGCAGCCGAAACCCTGCACATGAGCAAGACCACTGTGACGCAACTGGTGCAGCAACTGGAAGCCCGCTTGCGGGTCAAGTTGCTCAACCGAACGACGCGCAAGGTCAATGTCACGGCTGATGGCGCGGTTTATTACGAGCGCGTTGTCAGGCTGCTGGCTGACCTGGACGATGCCGAAACCAGCCTGTCCAGCGCTTCGGCCTTGCCCAGAGGGCGGCTGCGGGTGGATGTGCCCAGCCCGTTTGCCAGCACGATTCTGATGCCGGCCCTGCCTGAGTTTCATGCGCGATACCCGGATATCCAGATCGATATGGGCGTCAGCGACCGTATCGTGGATGTGATCGGTGAGAATGTGGATTGTGTGGTTCGCGGTGGCGAGTTGACCGACCAATCCCTGATGGCTCGGCGTGTCGGTGATCTCAGGCTTGGCGTGTATGCGGCACCGAGCTATCTGGAGCGGGTCGGCAAACCTGCGCATCCGCGAGAGCTGGAGGATTCCCATCACCGCATCGTCGGTTTCCTGTGGGCGCGTACCGGCAAGGCCCTGCCTTATGCCATGCACCGCGAGGGTGAGAGTCTTCATGTCCATGGGCGTTACGTGCTGGCGGTGGACGATGGCAATGCCTACCTGGCTGCAGGTCTGGCCGGCATGGGTGTTCTGTGGGTGCCAGACTACATGGCCAAAGCTCATCTGGAGCGGGGTGATCTGGTGCCGCTGTTCAAGGATTGGCGCATGGATTCTATGCCGATGTACGTGGCATTTCCGCCCAACCGGCATATCAGTCTCAAGCTTCGGGTATTTATCGATTGGGTAGCTGAGCTGATGACGCAACATGCGCCTGTCATTGACCGGCGCGGAGTCTGAATCAGGCTGTCACTGGCTGCGATCCCTGACTGCTGCGAGCCATCTGGAAACAACCTCCATTTCCTCATCGCTGAACGCTTGGGTCAGTTTTTCATTCAGCGGTGCCAGTTCCGATGTGGCCTGCAAGGTCGCTGTCCGGCCTGCATCCGTCAGCCACAAACGAAAGCTGCGTTTGTCATGTTCATCGACGCGGCGCTCGATCAGCCCCGACTTGACCATGCGGTCCGCCAGCCCGGTCATGGCCGAGGGGGCGATATCCAGCGCCAGCGCGACTTCGCCGCTGAGAGCCCCATCCTGCCCGTTGAGTACAAAGAGAGCGCCAGCCTGGGTTGCGCTGATGCCCGCTCGATTCGAGATATGCCGTTCTATGTATCTGGACAGGCTCTTTTGAGCGGCATTCAACAAATAGACGTAGCGACGGTCATGCGCCATTCGGATTACCCGGTAACTGAGTTTCCAGCCATCTTGCCACTACTGGCCATAGCGTGTCGGCATGTTGTTGACGGAAAAAGCCCAGATGCCCTATCGCTGAGCCGCCGCTGTCTGCCGGGCCAAACTGGCGTCGTTCTACAGTACAGCCAGTCAGGTGTCCCGCCATCAAGTCGATGGCTTCGGCGGGGGCCCATGGATCATCGTCGACACCCACGGCCAGAATCGGCAACGTCGGTCGAGCGAAGCGGGCAGAGGCGTTGACCGAGGGGTCGTCAAAGAAGTACTGGCGAAGGCTGGTCCAGCGTGACCACTCGCGCATGACATCTGCTGGCAGATCTTCGCCAATCCCCAGCCTGCGCCCCGGAAAGTAGCCCAGAAAATTTGCGCTGATCGGGCCCAGGGCTTTGAGCAGGATCGCCACTTTCAAGCGCTCCTGCCAGGGCCTTATAAATCTCAGGCAGCCCGCGTGGGCGCATACAGTCACCGCCGCCTTGAGTTTGCTGCTGCTTTCGCATAACCCGATGGCATGCCCGCCGAAGCTATGGCCCACCGCCAGGTGAGGAATACCGCTGTACTGCCCGGACACCCAGTGGGTGACGGTTTCGACATCGTTGTCAGCCCACGAAATAAACCCCGCCTTGACGGTTTTCGGATGAGGCCCGTTCCTGCTGACTCCCCGGTAGTTGTAGGTGATGACCGTGAAACCGTTGGCGACCAGATAGTGAGCGAACGGGAAGTACATGCGCTCGGTGACACCCGTCGCCGGGTTGATCTGAACCACTGCCTTTGCAGGGCTGGCGCCGTTATGGAGAGTTACTTCGACGTTATAGCCGTCACGGCAGGTGATCGAGTGGTTTGTCGTCTTCATGGGATTTATTTCGTATGTGAAGTAAATTATTTAACATGCGAAATATATCGCCGCAAGCATTTTATTGAGGCGGCCGGGAAGCCGGGATGAATGAGCGGTCAATAAAAAACCCCATCACAAGGATGGGGTTCTTTTAACGCTGTGTTTCGTGCTTACGCTTGAACGACCGGGATATTGGCGTTCGCAGCGGCTTCGCGGAACTCGGCGATCTGATCGAAGCTCAGGTAGCGGTATACGTCCGCTGCCATGGTGTCGATCTGGTTCGCGTAGCTCATGTACTCCTCGACGGTCGGCAGGCGACCCAGGATCGAAGCGACGGACGCCAGCTCGGCCGAAGCCAGGTAGACGTTCGCGCCGTCACCCAGACGGTTCGGGAAGTTACGGGTCGAAGTCGAAACCACGGTGGAGTTCGGTTCTACGCGAGCCTGGTTACCCATGCACAGCGAGCAGCCCGGCATTTCCATGCGTGCGCCAGCCTTGCCGTAGATGCCGTAGTAGCCTTCTTCGGTCAGTTGGTGAGCGTCCATCTTGGTCGGAGGCGACAGCCACAGACGAGTTGGCAACTGGCCTTTGACCTGATCCAGCAACTTGCCCGCAGCGCGGAAGTGGCCGATGTTGGTCATGCAGGAACCGATGAACACTTCGTCGATCTTCTCGCCCTGTACCGAAGACAGCAGGCGTGCGTCGTCCGGGTCGTTCGGCGCGCAGAGCACAGGCTCCTTGACGTCGGCCAGGTCGATTTCGATGATTTCGGCGTACTCGGCGTCCTTGTCGGCTTCCAGCAGCTCAGGGTTGGCAATCCAGGCTTCCATCGCCTTGGCGCGGCGCTCCAGAGTGCGTGGATCTCCGTAGCCTTGCTCGATCATCCAGCGCAGCAGGGTGATGTTGGAGTTCAGGTACTCGATGATCGGCTCTTTTGCCAGCTTGATGGTGCAACCGGCAGCCGAACGTTCGGCCGAAGCGTCGGACAGCTCGAAAGCCTGTTCGATGCTGAGGTTTTCCAGACCTTCGATCTCCAGAATGCGGCCGGAGAAGGCGTTCTTCTTGCCTTTCTTCTCTACGGTCAGCAGGCCAGCCTGGATGGCGTAGTAAGGAATGGCGTGAACCAGGTCGCGCAGGGTGATGCCAGGTTGCAGCTTGCCCTTGAAGCGGACCAGGATCGACTCAGGCATGTCCAGCGGCATAACGCCGGTGGCAGCAGCGAACGCGACCAGACCGGAACCGGCCGGGAAGGAGATACCGATCGGGAAGCGGGTGTGGGAGTCGCCACCGGTGCCGACGGTGTCAGGCAGCAGCATGCGGTTCAGCCAGCTGTGGATGATGCCGTCGCCTGGACGCAGGGAAACACCGCCACGGGTCATGATGAAATCAGGCAGCGTGTGGTGAGTCTTGACGTCGATCGGCTTTGGATAAGCAGCAGTGTGGCAGAAGGACTGCATGACCAGATCGGTGGAGAAGCCCAGGCAAGCCAGATCTTTCAGCTCGTCGCGGGTCATCGGGCCAGTGGTGTCCTGGGAACCGACGGTGGTCATCTTCGGTTCGCAGTAGGTGCCCGGACGGATACCTTCTACGCCGCATGCCTTGCCGACCATTTTCTGCGCCAGGGTGAAACCCTTGGTGCTGGCAGCCGGCTGATCCGGAGTCTTGAACAGATCCGATGGTGGCAGGCCCAGCTCGGCGCGTGCCTTGCCGGTCAGACCGCGACCGATGATCAGAGGGATACGGCCACCGGCACGTACTTCGTCGAGCAGGACCGGAGTCTTCATCTCGAAGGTGGTCAGGACTTCGTCGCTGTTGTGCTTGGTGACTTTGCCTTCATGCGGGTACAGGTCGATCACGTCGCCCATGTGCATGTTGGAAACGTCGAATTCGATTGGCAGTGCGCCAGCATCTTCCATGGTGTTGTAGAAGATCGGGGCGATCTTGCTGCCGAAGCAGAAACCGCCGGCACGCTTGTTCGGAACATAAGGAACGTCGTCGCCGAAGAACCACAGAACCGAGTTGGTTGCCGATTTACGCGAGGAACCGGTACCGACCACGTCACCGACGTAGGCGATAGGGAAACCCTGGCCGCGCATTTCTTCGATCTGCTTCATCGGGCCGATGGAGCCTTGCACGTCAGGCACGATGCCTTCACGGGCCATTTTCAGCATGGCCAGGGCGTGCAGCGGGATATCCGGACGGGACCAGGCATCCGGTGCCGGGGACAGGTCGTCGGTGTTGGTTTCGCCGGTGACCTTGAAGACGCGCAGGCTGATCTTGTCAGCCAGTACAGGGCGCTTCTTGAACCACTCGCCGTCAGCCCAGGATTGCAGGACGGCCTTGGCGTGCTCATTGCCGCTCTTGGCTTTTTCAGCGACGTCGTGGAAAGCATCGAACATCAGCAGGGTGTGCTTGAGCTGTTCGGCTGCGACCGGTGCCAGTTCGGCGTCGTCGAGCAACGCAACCAGAGTCACGATGTTGTAGCCACCTTGCATGGTGCCCAACAGTTCGGTAGCGCGTTTTTTGTCGATCAGCGGGGAAGTGGCTTCGCCCTTGGCCAGAGCAGACAGGAAGCCGGCCTTGACGTACGCCGCTTCGTCCACGCCTGGTGGAATGCGGTTGGTGATCAGGTCGACAAGGAAATCTTCTTCGCCAGCGGGAGGATTCTTCAGCAGCTCAATAAGGTCTGCAGTTTGTTCGGCGTTAAGCGGCTGGGGCACGATACCCTGGGCGGCACGCTCTTCGATGTGTTTGCGGTAGGCTTCAAGCACAGTATTACCCTCATCAGTGGTCCCAAATGGGTGTCCGGGACGCTCATCCAGAAATTGTCTGCACCCACGCAAGGCTTTCGAGCCTTGTTGGCAGGGTATCGGCAATTCCTAACGAAGCTGTTTTCAAAGTTTTACGCCTGCAGGACGGGGGGGATGTCAGGTCGACACGGCCATTCGTGATGAGGGAATGGCCTGTCGACACCGTACTGCGGGATTAACTTGACTGTGCTCGTGACGCTTTGAAAACAGCTTCTAACGGACATTGGCGCCTTCTAAGGCTCGACGATTCTACGGCAAAACTTCGCTAAAGGTAAGTTAGACCCTACATCTTCGGGGGTGACCCTTGTTAGACAAAGGGCTAACATGCCTTCTCGTTTCGCCTGCCCTTGTCCTGCCAGCCATGCCTGATCAAATCATCAAAACGCCTTGTGTCGGCCTTTGCTCCACTGTTTATGGGGACCTGGTGTGCCGTGGCTGCAAGCGTTTCCACCATGAGGTGGTCAACTGGAATGGCTACAACGAAGACGAGAAAAGAGCGGTCTGGCTGCGCCTGGAGCAACTGCTGGTCCAGGTGATGGCGGCCAAGCTCGAAGTCTTCGATGTCGAGAAGCTGCGCATGCAACTCGTCCAGCGCAAGATCCGCTTTGTGGCCCATCAGTCCGAATATTGCTGGGCCTATCAATTGATCGCTCGCGGTGCGCGGGTCATCAATCAGGTCGAGGCTTATGGCTTCGTGCTGCTGCCGGAGTTTCGCGACTGGGCACTGCCTGAATTGCGCGATGCTATCGACCGTGAGTTTTTCCTGCTGTCCGAAGCCCATTACCAGCGATATATCGCGCCGGGGTTCCTGAAGGATGCGCTCGGGGATTGAGATTTTCCTGCCGTGGGAGCCGGTGATCATTCATCAAACCTCTCCTCCAGATGCCGGATGATCTCCTCGGTCTTGAGCACCAGCACATCACTTTCCAGCGAGTCGAGTACCACTTCGGCGGTGTTGCCGATCAGTGCGCCTGAAAGACCGGTACGCGCCACGGTGCCGATGATGGTGACCACTGCGTCGAGCTGGTGGGCCGTAAAGGGAATCAGCACATCAGCCGGACCCTCTGCGATGTGCAGGTGGCTGTCGTCGATATCGAATTCCGTCTGGAACGCCTGGCATTGCTCCCGGTATCGGGTTTCGATGCTTTCCTTGAGCTGGTAGATCGGGTCGGCAGCCGACAGCATGGGCGACGGATGGGCGCTTATGACGTGCAAGTGCCCCTTGGCCAGTGCTGCAATGTCATAGCCGTGATCGACGATGCTGTAATGCAGCGTCTTGTGTTCTTCATCCGCATTGCCGACATCCACAGCCGCGAGAATCACGCCGCCTGTCCAGGGCCTTGACGTCTTGACCATCAGCACCGGGCTTGGGCAATAACGCAGCAGTTTCCAGTCGTCGGGAGTGAGCAGGGCCTTTTTCAGCGGGTTGTCCGGCAGGTGTTGCTTGATGACCAGGCCGCAGCCTTCGGTTTGTTGCACCTTGCAGATGGTCTTGTGGGTGGACTCTTCCCAGTGCTGTTCCGCGCTGGCGGTGAAGCCTTCTTCCTGAAGGTTTCTTTTCAGTTCGTTGAGTTGTTGCGTATGGGGATGATCCTTGTCACAGATCAGCAGGTGCAGATGAGCCTGAGTAACCCCGGCAATCAGTTTCGCGCGCTTGAGGGCCAGGCTGTCGGCGTGGTTGGGATCGATGACCACCAGGATGCTGCGAATAGACTGCATGGGGCTAATCTCCACAAGGCAAGTTGTGCTCCACAACTATAGTTGCAGTGCATCGGGTCGTCGCTTGATCTGGATCACAGCATTTCTGTCGCCCCGGGCGCGCACCCCTCGTATAATGCGCGACCTTGCAAACCCGCTATCTGTGAGCTTATGTACCCGATCCCCGAAATCGAAGCCTTTCTGCTGTGCCGCACGCCTGACAGTTGGGTTCAGGCCGCTTTGCGCAATCTGGACATTCTGTTGATCGATCATGCGAACAACGAGAAAAAGGCGGCCGGGGCGGCGTTTCAGTTCATGTTCCAGTACAACGACAAATTCGACCTGCTGAGCAAGATGTCGCGCCTGGCCCGTGAAGAGCTTCGGCATTTCGAGCAGGTGCTGAGCATCATCCGCAAGCGCGAAATCCCGATGGCCAACGTCAGTTCGGCGCGTTATGCGGGGGCATTGCGCAAGCTGGTGCGCAACCACAATCCCTACCGGCTGACTGACGCCCTGATTGTGGGTGCCATTGTTGAAGCACGCTCCTGCGAGCGCTTCGCAGCGCTGGTGCCGCATCTGGACGAAGAGCTTGCCAAGTTTTACGGTGGGCTGTTGAAGTCCGAGGCCCGGCATTTTCAGGACTACTTGAAGCTGGCCTATACCTATGGCGATAAAGCCGATGTTGACGCCAAGATTGAAGAGATTCGCCATGCCGAGTGTGAATTGATCGAAAGTCCGGACGAGGAGTTCCGCTTCCACAGCGGTGTGCCTGCCGCGGCCTGATTTTTCACCTGCTCCCCAAAAACGACCGACTCTTACCAGCGGTCGTTTTTTTTATGAAGATATTGTTAGCCAGCTAACAAATGTTTTGACATTAGCTGCTTAGGCAGTAATATCGCCACATCACTGCCTAAGCAGCTTTTATGGTGATCCTTTGAAACATTTCACGTCCGAGAATTTCGATTCCAGCCTGATGGGCCTGTTGGTCGGTCGTACCAATGCTCTCAAGGACCGCATGCTGGACAAGTATTTGCTGCCTTATGACGTCACCTTCTCGCAGTTCAAGGTGCTGATCATCATTTCCCAGTTCGCCCTCGATACCCCCGTCGAATTGTGTCGGCACCTGTCTCTGGACAGCGGCTCCATGACGCGCATGCTCGATCGTCTGGAACAAAAGGGGCTGATCGTGCGCACCCGTTCGGCAGCCGACCGACGCCAGGTGCATGTGGCGTTGACCGGGCAGGGACAGAAACTCTCGGACCTGCTGCCGCAGATCGGTGCCGACGCGATGAACGACACCTTTGCCGTTCTGGACAAGGAAGAAGTCGCAACCCTTGAGCGAATCCTGACCAAGGTGCTGGTGGCCGCCGACGACCACATCACCCTCACGCGCCTGAGCTTCAAGTCCACCGGGGCGAAGTGAACGGCCACCGCCGACATCCCCGGTAAACCTCGATATCCCGCAATTACTGCTTCACCGACTACAGGTACTCGTCATGGCTACTGCCGCTACTGAAAAACCATCTGCCAGCTCGCCCGAAGATGCAAATCCGGGCAAGCGCACATTCATGCTGTTGGTGCTCGCCCTGATCGTCATCCTTGGCGGTGCGGCGGTCTGGGCCTGGCATGAGTTTTATGGCCGCTGGAGCGAAAGTACCGATGACGCCTATGTGAATGGCAACGTCGTCGAAATCACCCCGCTGACTACCGGCACGGTCATCAGTATCGGTGCTGATGACGGTGATCTGGTGCGTGAAGGCCAGGTCCTGATCAAGTTCGACCCCAGCGACGCTGAAGTCAGCCTGCAAAGCGCCGAGGCCAATCTGGCCAAGGTCGTGCGCCAGGTGCGCGGGCTTTACAGCAATGTCGATGGCATGAAGGCGCAACTGGCTGCGCAACGTGCCGAAGTGCAGAAGGCCCAGGACAACTACAACCGTCGCCGGAGCCTGGCGGCGAGCGGGGCGATTTCCCAGGAAGAGCTGTCCCACGCCAAGGATGACCTGACCAGCGCGCAAAGTTCGTTGAGCAATGTTCAGCAGCAACTGGCCAGCAGCGTTGCGCTGGTGGATGACACCGTCGTTTCTTCTCACCCCGACGTGAAAGCTGCCGCTGCGCAACTGCGTCAGGCGTATCTGGCCGATGCCCGCACGACGGTTGTGTCGCCGGTGACCGGTTATGTGGCCAAGCGTACCGTGCAACTGGGCCAGCGGATTCAGCCGGGCACTGCAACCATGGCGGTGATTCCGCTGGATCAGCTGTGGATCGACGCGAATTTCAAAGAGACGCAACTGGGCAATATGCGCATTGGCCAGCCGGTGGAGATCACCTCGGACCTGTACGGCAGCCATGTGAAATACAGCGGCACCATCGACAGCCTGGGTGCAGGGACCGGGAGTGCCTTCGCTCTGCTGCCAGCCCAGAACGCCACCGGCAACTGGATCAAGATCGTCCAGCGCGTGCCGGTGCGGATTCACATCAACCCCGATGAGCTGGCGAACAACCCGCTGCGGATCGGCCTGTCCACTACGGTTGATGTCAATCTGCATGACCAGAGTGGTCCGGTACTGGCTCAGCAACCGCCGAAAAAGGCGAGCTTCAGCACCAACATCTATGCCGAGCAACTGGCCGATGCCGACGCCATGATCGCGCGCCTGATCCATGACAACAGCGCCGCCAACAGCAAAGCCACTGCGCAGCGCTGATCCGCCAATCCGCACGCCCCGTCCTTCAGGTCGGGGCAGCATTTCAGTTTCAAGGGATTTGCGATGAGTAACAACGCCCCGGCCTCATTTACGCCGCCCAGCCTGTTGATGTGCACCATCGGCCTGTCCCTGGCGACCTTCATGCAGGTCCTCGATACCACCATTGCCAACGTTGCCTTGCCGACCATTTCCGGGAATCTGGGCGTGAGTTCGGAGCAGGGCACCTGGGTCATCACGTCGTTTGCCGTCAGCAACGCGATTGCCTTGCCACTGACTGGCTGGCTGAGCCGCCGTTTCGGTGAGGTCAAGCTGTTCCTGTGGGCGACCCTGCTGTTCGTGCTGGCTTCGTTTCTGTGCGGGATTTCCCAGTCGATGCCGGAGCTGGTGGGCTTCCGGGTTCTTCAAGGCGTGGTCGCCGGGCCCCTTTATCCCATGACCCAGACCCTGTTGATCGCGGTGTATCCGCCCGCTAAAAGGGGGATGGCGCTGGCGCTGCTGGCCATGGTTACGGTGGTTGCACCGATTGCCGGGCCGATTCTGGGCGGCTGGATCACCGACAGTTACAGCTGGCCGTGGATTTTCTTCATCAACGTTCCCATCGGCCTGTTTGCGGTGTGGGTGGTGCGTACGCAAATGGCCAAGCGTCCGGTGAGCACCAGCCGTCAGCCCATGGATTACGTCGGGCTGCTGACCCTGATCATTGGGGTTGGGGCATTGCAGATCGTCCTGGACAAGGGCAATGACATGGACTGGTTCGAGTCGAACTTCATTGTGATCGGCTCGGTGATTTCCATTGTGGCGTTGTCGGTGTTCGTGATCTGGGAAATGACCGACAAGCATCCCATCGTCAATCTGCGGCTGTTTGCCTACCGCAACTTCCGGATCGGTACTCTGGTGCTGGTCGGTGGTTACTCCGGCTTCTTCGGGATCAACCTGCTGCTGCCTCAATGGTTGCAGACCCAGATGGGCTACACCGCAACCTGGGCCGGACTGGCGGTGGCGCCTATCGGTATCCTGCCGGTGCTGATGTCGCCCTTCGTTGGTAAATATGCCCACAAGTTCGACCTGCGTCTGCTGGCCGGACTGGCATTTCTGGCTATGGGCCTGAGTTGCTTCATGCGGGCTGGGTTCACCAACGAGGTGGATTTCGAGCATGTGGCGCTGGTGCAGTTGTTCATGGGGATCGGCGTGGCGCTGTTTTTCATGCCGACCTTGAGCATCCTGCTCTCGGACTTGCCACCTCAGCAGATCGCCGACGGTTCGGGTCTTGCGACATTCCTCAGGACGCTGGGTGGCAGCTTTGCGGCATCCCTCACGACCTGGATATGGATTCGTCGCGCCGATCAGCATCATGCCTACCTGAGTGAAAACATCAGCACCTTCGACCCTGCTACCCGCGACGCACTCAACAGCCTGGGCGGCGCAAGCCCACAGGCTTATGCGCAACTGGAGCAGACCCTCAACAGCCAGGCTTACATGATGTCCACGGTGGATTACTTCTACATGCTGGGCTGGGTGTTTGCGGGGTTGATTCTGCTGGTCTGGCTGGCCAAACCGCCGTTTGCCGCCAAGGCCGCGCCGGGCGGTCATTAAATAGCTTGGTCGGACTGCCCCCCAAGGGTTGGATAAGTCTGGGGGCAGTTCAGTCTATGGGAGCGACCTTGGTCGCGAAGAGGGTCTGGAGGGTGATGAGTTTCTTTCTCATTTCCCGGCCCCGTCGCGAGCAAGCTCCCTCCCACTGAGCAGATTCAGTTCAGCAGTGTCATCTGCTCAGGCGGGAAGTCGAAGGCGTTCAGGGAGAAGCCCTGTTCGTCCACCTGCAAGGCCCAGCCTTGACGGTCCCAGTCGCCCAACACGATGCGTTGTGCGGTCTGGTCGCCGATCTGCAACTTATGAATGGCCGGGCGATGGGTGTGTCCGTGAATCAGTGTGCGGACGCCATATTGCTCCATCACCTGGGGAATGAACTCGGGTGTGACATCGACGATGTCATTGGCTTTCATGCGGGTTTTCACACGGCTTTCATTGCGCAGCTTACGCGCCAGCTTGTGCCGGGTATTCAAAGGGAGATGCCGCAATATCCACAAGGTCAGCGGGTTGCGCAGGTAACGGCGCATCCGTATGTAGCCTTCGTCGCGTGTACACAGGCTGTCGCCGTGCATCAACAGTACCGGCTCACCGTTTAGCGCAACCACGCTCGGGTCGTTCAGGAAGGTGCAGCCAGCCGCCTTGCAGAACGCCTTGCCGATCATGAAATCCCGGTTGCCGTGCATCAGGAAAATCTGAGTGCCACTGTCGCTCAGTTCGCGCAGGGCCTGGCAGATCGAACTCTGGAACGGCGACATGGCGTCGTCGCCGACCCAGACCTCGAAGAAGTCCCCGAGGATATACAGCGCCTTGGCCTGGCGAGCCCGGCCAGAGAGTAGATCCAGAAACGCCCGGGTAATATCCGGGCGCTTTTCCTCAAGATGCAGGTCGGAGATCAGCAGTATCACTCAACGATCTCTGCTTTCTCGATGATGACGTCTTCGGACGGTACGTCCTGGTGGCCGGATTTGCTGGTGGTTGAAACGCCTTTGATCTTGTCGACCACTTCGCTGCCTTCGATCACTTCACCGAACACGGCATAGCCCCAGCCTTGAACGGTCGGTGCGCTGTGGTTCAGGAAGCTGTTGTCAGCCACGTTGATGAAGAACTGGGCGGATGCCGAATGCGGCTCCATGGTACGGGCCATGGCAACGCTGTACTTCTTGTTCAGCAGGCCGTTGTTGGCTTCGTTCTGAATGCTTGGGCGCTTGTCTTTCTTCTCTTTCATGCCCGGCTCGAAACCGCCGCCCTGGATCATGAAGTTAGGGATGACACGGTGAAAGATGGTGTTGCTGTAATGGCCAGCGTTAACGTATTCGATAAAGTTGGCAACGGTGAGCGGAGCCTTCTCTGCGTTCAGTTGCAGAACGATATCGCCGTGGTTGGTGGTCAATTTTACTTTGGACATGCTTACTCGCTCTCTTGGCATTCGTGAATGGGCGCGGTATTACCCTGACGTGCAGTTTACAGGGGTGGTTACATATTTCAGGTATTTTGCTGCTTTTATCACCCTCAAATGCGCACTCTGTTGTCAGGGGCTTGACAGCTTCGGCTATGATAAGCGCTTTGATTTAGTCGGCCTACCCTGGCCGCGCACTTGTATGTCCAAGGATCCTATGAGCAAGCCCACTCCAGAACCCGCTGCGAATTCAAAGGCAGGCCCTGTCGTCCCTACCAATTTCCTGCGTCCGATCGTGCAGGCAGACCTGGATTCAGGCAAGCACACCCAAATCGTGACCCGCTTTCCGCCGGAGCCCAACGGCTATCTGCATATTGGTCATGCCAAGTCGATCTGTGTGAACTTTGGTCTGGCCAATGAATTCGGTGGCGCGACGCATCTGCGTTTCGACGACACCAACCCGGCCAAGGAAGACCAGGAATACATCGACGCCATCATGAGTGACGTCAAGTGGCTGGGCTTCGAGTGGGCGGGCGAAGTGCGCTATGCCTCGCAGTATTTTGACCAGTTGCACGACTGGGCTGTAGAGCTGATCAAGTCGGGCAAGGCCTACGTCGACGACCTGACCCCCGAGCAGGCCCGCGAGTACCGTGGCAGCCTGACCGAGCCGGGCAAGAACAGCCCGTTCCGTGAGCGCAGCGTCGAGGAAAACCTGGACCTGTTCGCCCGCATGAAAGCCGGTGAGTTCGAGGACGGCGCCCGCGTACTGCGCGCCAAGATCGACATGGCTTCGCCGAACATGAACCTGCGCGACCCGATCCTGTACCGCATCCGTCATGCTCATCACCACCAGACTGGCGACAAGTGGTGCATCTACCCCAACTATGACTTCACCCACGGTCAGTCCGATGCCATCGAAGGCATTACCCATTCGATCTGCACGCTGGAATTCGAAGGCCACCGTCCGCTGTATGACTGGTTCCTGGACAACCTGCCGGTGCCGTGCAAGCCACGTCAGTACGAATTTTCGCGTCTGAACCTGAGCTACACCGTCACCAGCAAGCGCAAGCTCAAGCAACTGGTCGATGAAAAGCACGTCAGTGGCTGGGACGACCCGCGCATGTCCACCCTGTCGGGCTTCCGTCGTCGTGGCTACACGCCGGCGTCGATCCGCAATTTCTGCGAAATGGTCGGCACCAACCGTTCCGACGGCGTAGTGGACTTCGCGATGCTCGAATTCAGCATCCGTGACGATCTGGACCGCAACGCGCCACGCGCCATGTGCGTGCTGCGCCCGTTGAAAGTCGTGATCACCAACTATCCGGAAGGTCAGGTCGAGAAGCTTGAACTGCCACGTCACCCCAAGGAAGACCTGGGCGTGCGTGAGCTGCCATTCGCTCGCGAGATCTACATCGATCGCGACGATTACATGGAAGAGCCGCCAAAAGGCTACAAGCGCCTGGAGCCAGCCGGTGAAGTGCGCCTGCGCGGCAGCTATGTGATCCGTGCCGACGAAGCCATCAAGGATGCCGACGGTAATATCGTCGAGCTGCGTTGCTCCTACGACCCTGACACCCTGGGCAAGAACCCTGAAGGCCGCAAGGTCAAGGGCGTGATTCACTGGGTACCGGCGGACGCGAGCGTCGAGTGTGAAGTTCGCCTGTACGACCGCCTGTTCCGCTCCCCGACGCCGGACAAGGCTGAAGATGGCGCAACCTTCCTGGAAAACATCAATCCAGACTCCCTGCAAGTGCTGACCGGTTGTCGTGCTGAACCTTCATTGGGGCAAGCGCAACCGGAAGACCGTTTCCAGTTTGAACGCGAAGGTTATTTCTGCGCGGACATCAAGGACTCGAAACCAGGTCGTCCGGTATTCAACCGCACAGTGACATTGCGGGATTCCTGGAGCTGAGGTTAGGACAGTGCTTTCAATCTACAACACGCTCACCAAGAGCAAAGAAGTCTTCAAGCCGCTGGATGGCAACAAGGTGCGGATGTACGTCTGCGGGATGACCGTGTACGACTTCTGCCATCTTGGCCACGGGCGCAGCATGGTGGCTTTCGATCTGGTCACCCGCTGGTTGCGATTCAGCGGCTACGATCTGACCTATGTGCGCAACATCACCGATATCGATGACAAGATCATCAATCGTGCCCGTGACAACGGAGAATCGTTCGACGCGCTGACGGCGCGCATGATCGACGCCATGCACGAGGATGAAGCGCGTCTGAACATCCTCAAGCCGGACATGGAGCCGCGTGCCACCGATCATATCGACGGCATGCACGCCATGATCCAGACCTTGATCGACAAGGGGTATGCCTACGCTCCAGGCAATGGCGACGTTTATTACCGCGTCGGCAAGTTTCTGGGCTACGGCAAGCTGTCGCGCAAGAAGATCGAAGACCTGCGCATCGGTGCGCGTATCGAAGTTGACGAGTCCAAGGACGATCCGCTGGACTTCGTGCTCTGGAAAGGCGTCAAGCCGGGCGAGCCTAGCTGGGAATCGCCATGGGGACCTGGGCGTCCGGGCTGGCATATCGAATGCTCGGTAATGTCCACC
Organism: Pseudomonas sp. Irchel 3A18; assembly: GCF_900187465.1. Classification (NCBI taxonomy): domain Bacteria; kingdom Pseudomonadati; phylum Pseudomonadota; class Gammaproteobacteria; order Pseudomonadales; family Pseudomonadaceae; genus Pseudomonas; species Pseudomonas sp. Irchel 3A18. The sequence continues at coordinate 94,367 of NZ_FYDI01000011.1, read as the reverse complement.
TGCTGCCTGGGTGAGACGTTTGATATTCATGGTGGCGGCAGCGACCTGGAATTTCCGCACCATGAAAACGAAATCGCCCAGAGCGAGGCAGCGACTGGCAAGACTTACGCCAATGCCTGGATGCACTGCGGCATGATTCGCATCAATGGCGAGAAGATGTCGAAGTCCTTGAACAACTTCTTCACCATTCGCGACGTGCTGGATAAATACCATCCGGAAGTGGTGCGTTACCTGCTGGTATCGAGCCACTATCGCAGCGCGATCAACTACTCCGAAGACAGCCTGAAAGAGTCCAAGAGTGCGCTGGAGCGTTTCTATCACGCGCTCAAGGGCTTGCCGGTGGCTGAGCCTGCGGGTGGCGAGGCGTTCGTCGAGCGTTTCACTGCGGCCATGAACGACGACTTCGGTACGCCTGAAGCCTGCGCCGTGCTGTTCGAGATGGTGCGCGAGATCAACCGTCTTCGTGACAGCGATCAGGCCGCGGCGGCTGGTCTGGCGGCACGTCTCAAGCAACTGGCCAGTGTGCTGGGTGTGTTGCAGCTCGAAGCGGACGATTTCCTGCGCGCCGGTGCCGAAGGGCGTGTCGATGCGGCTGAAGTCGAAGCGCTGATCCAGGCGCGCCTGGATGCGCGCACTGCCAAGAACTGGGCCGAGTCCGACCGAATTCGCGACCAGCTCACCGCCATGGGCGTTGTGCTGGAAGACGGTAAAGGCGCAACGACCTGGCGTCTGGCTGACTGACCTGTTTGTTCTTTCGCGTGTTGCCGAATTCAGTTCGGTCTCTGTGGGAGGCAGCTTGCTGCCTCCCACATGATGAACTGCGATGCAAATTCACTGACGAACCTCCCGCAACCGCTTGTAAAGCGTATTGCGACTAACCCCCAACCGCTTGGCCAGCTGTGAAATATTGCCTCCGGCTGCCTGCAACAGGTGGTTCAGGTCTTCGGCACACGGAAAACTCCCCTTTAGCTGCAAGACCGCCACAGGCTCGTCTCTGTCCTCATCCAGCTGTGCATCCAGAAAGAAATCTTCCGGCAAATGTTCGAAGGTGATTTTCTGCTCGTCTGCCAACGCCAAGGCCACCTGAATCACGCTATTGAGCTGGCGAAGATTGCCTGGCCACGGATGATGCTCGAACAGGTCAAGCACCTCGCTGGAAAACCCTGCCTGCTGCTGAGGTTCGCGATGCCGCTCCCAGATGCGCTGCACCAGTGCCTGTTTGTCGGTGCGTTCGCGCAGTGGCGGCAACTCGATATTCAGCCCGCTGATCCGGTAATACAGGTCCTGACGGAAATGCCCTGTTTGTACCCGTTCGCGCAGGCTGTGGTTGGTGGCCGAGATCAGGCGGATATCTACCGGATACAGCTCGCTGCTGCCCAGTGGCTGGACACATCGTTCCTGCAACACTCGCAACAGACGCGCTTGCACTGCCATCGGCATGTCGCCGATTTCGTCGAGAAACAGTGTGCCTTTATCGGCCTTGCGGATCAGACCGATGCTGCCTTTCTGATGGGCGCCGGTGAAAGCCCCTTTGGTGTAACCAAACAGTTCCGACTCCACCAGTTCGGCCGGAATCGCCGCGCAGTTGACGGCAATCATGGGCTGGCTGGCGCGAGAGCTGGCCAGATGCAGGGCTTTGACGAACACTTCCTTGCCGACCCCGGTTTCGCCGTGGATCAGCAGCGGGATGTCTTTTTCCAGCAGCCGTTGAGCCTGGCGAACCGCTTTTTCGACTTTTGCATCGCCCAGATCAATGGCGTTCAGGTCGAGGGTTTGTTGTGGGGCGACCGGTTGCTCAGGCCGCACCGGCTGCAATAACTGGATCGGTTTGCGCCGTGGACGCTTGAGCAGGCACTGGAAGCGGTTATTGCCAAAGGCATGCAGCGCGAAAGGGCGTGCTTCGGTTTCGCCGAGCAGTTGCAGGATCGGGCATTTGAACAGGTCCTCGATACTGACGCCGGTCAGCCGCACGCCCAGCAGGTTGTCGGCCCGCCGATTGGCGCAGAGGATTGTGCCGCTTTCGTCGAAAATCAGCAGGCCCGCCCATTGGCTGTCCAGATTGTTCAGGCCGGTATTGAAGGTCAGCTGGAAATGGCTGTCGCGAAACTGGTCGAGAATCAGCCGGTTTTCCACCGACTGGCTCATCATCTTCACCATGCCCAGCGTGTGAGAGGGCGGCAGGAAGCTGTCGCTGGAGACGTCCAGTATCGCAATCATGCGCCGCTCGGCATCGAATATCGGTGATGCGGAGCCCGTCATAAAGCGATTGGCTTTGAGAAAGTGCTCGTCCGGCTCGATATGCACTGCCTGTTCGCAGGCCAGCGCCGTACCAATGGCGTTGGTCCCCGCGCCGCGCTCGCTCCAGCTTGCCCCGGCCATGAAACCCTGGGTCTGCGAAGCATCGATGAAGCGCTGGGTGCCCCATGACTTGAGCAACTGGCCGTGATTGTCGGCCAGCAGGATCAGACAGTTGGAGTTGCTGAGGATGTTTTCATAGACCGGCAGCACTTCCTGATGGGTGGTCTGCACCAGAGCGTTATGGCGTTCCAGCAGTTGTGAAACCTGCGCGCCCGGCAGCCCGCCGAACGAGGGGCGCGACTGATGACTGAGACCGAAGTCCCGACAGCGCGTCCATGAGTCCTGAATGATGATGTCGTGAGCAAGTGACGCACTGGAATTGGCCATGAACATGGATCCTGCGAGTGCCTTGTTGTTTTTGTTTTAGGTCTTGCATGGAGCGTCCGTGCCCGAAGCGTTCATCCAGTGTCGTTCACTGCTGTTCAAAGTCAATGTTCAATGTGTTCAGGTGTTCAGCTTTTTTTGTTCACTTTTGTTCAGCTCTGAAGGTGCGTTTCCGGTGTGATGAATGCCGGACGCTCTAACTCGGGCCTTTGAGGAAAATGCAGCGATCTGGCACGAATGTCGCTCTATGTAACCTGTATTGAGCTGCACCCCCGACAAGAAAAAATAACAAAGGGCACGCCATGTCACTTACGTTGGAACACGTCAGTCGCGCAGTCGATGGCCAGATATGGATCGACGACGCATCCCTGAGTTTTGAGCCCGGGTCCTTCAATGTGTTGCTGGGCCGCACGCTGTCCGGCAAGACCAGCCTGATGCGCCTGATGGCGGGTCTGGACAAGCCCGACACTGGCCGGGTGCTGATGAACGGGGTCGATGTCACCCAAAGGCCAGTACGCCAGCGTAATGTGTCGATGGTCTATCAGCAGTTCATCAATTACCCGAGCATGACCGTGTTCGAGAATATCGCTTCGCCATTGCGTCAGGCGGGCATGTCCAAAGAGGTTATCCAGAGCCGGGTGCTGGAAACCGCGAAGATGCTGCGCATCGAAAAATTCCTTCAGCGTCATCCTCTGGAGTTGTCCGGCGGACAACAGCAGCGCACGGCCATGGCCAGGGCGCTGGTCAAGGATGCCGAGCTGATCCTGTTCGATGAGCCGCTGGTCAACCTCGACTACAAGCTGCGAGAAGAGCTGCGTCAGGAAATGCGCGAGCTGTTCGCGGCCCGCCATACCATCGCCATCTATGCCACGACCGAGCCCAACGAGGCCCTGGCGCTGGGTGGCACGACCACCATTCTTCACGAAGGGCGGGTGGTGCAGACCGGCAAGGCGGCCGAGGTCTATCAGAGGCCGAGTACCGTGCTGGCGGCCGAACTGTTCTCCGAGCCGCCCATCAACCTGATGCCCGGCCGCATCGAAGGTAATGAAGTCAGTTTCGCCAATTTCGTGCATTTCCCCCTCAATGCCGACCTGCGCAGGATCGGTGACGGTGAATACCGTTTTGGGGTGCGGCCCAGCCACTTGAGCCTGGTGCCGTCCAACGATGACGACCTGGAGCTGGCGGTGACGGTCGAGCTGGCGGAAATCAGCGGTTCCGAAACCTTTCTGCATGTGCGCAACGAGCTGTTTGCCCTGGTGCTGCATTTGCCCGGCGTGCATGGCTATGACGTCGATGCCGCAATCCGGGTCTATATCCCGACCCATAAACTCTTTGTATTCGATCAGATGGGGCTCCTGATTCAGGCGCCCGGTCTGCGCATGGCGAGGGTTGCCTGATGGCCGAGATCCGTTTGCAGAACCTGGCCCACAGTTACAGCGCCAATCCGGGGCCGGACGATTACGCCATCCGGGAAATGACCCATATCTGGGAGCAGGGCGGCGCTTATGCGCTGCTCGGGCCTTCCGGGTGCGGCAAGTCGACCTTGCTTAATATCATTTCCGGCCTGCTGAGCCCCTCCCAGGGGCAGGTGCTGTTCGACTCCAAAGAGGTCAATGACCTGAGCCCCGAGCGCCGCAACATCGCTCAGGTTTTCCAGTTCCCCGTGGTCTACGACACCATGACCGTGTTCGATAACCTGGCCTTTCCGCTGCGCAATCAGGGGCTGGACGAGAAGCGGGTGCAGGCCAAGGTGCAGGAAATCGCAGAAGTCCTGGATTTGCAGCTTTTGCTGAAAAAGAAGGCGCGCAACCTGACGGCTGACGAAAAGCAGAAGGTTTCAATGGGGCGCGGGCTGGTTCGCGATGACGTCTCGGCCATCCTGTTCGATGAGCCGCTGACGGTGATCGACCCGCACCTGAAGTGGAAGCTGCGCCGCAAGCTCAAGCAGATTCACGAGCAGTTCAATATCACCATGGTCTACGTCACCCACGATCAACTGGAGGCCTCGACCTTCGCCGACAAGATCGCGGTGATGTACGGCGGGCAGATCGTGCAGTTCGGTACGCCGCGTGAGCTGTTCGAGAAGCCACGACACACCTTTGTCGGCTACTTCATCGGCAGTCCGGGCATGAACCTGATCGAGGTCCGGCCGCAGGGCGACGGTGTGGTGTTTGGCGATGTGCAGGTGCCGCTCTCCGGCCCCTTGCAGCAGTTGATTGCCCGCACGCCTTTTACCAGCCTGAAGATCGGCATTCGCCCGGAGTTCATTCATGTCTGGGATGGGCCTTACGAAGAGGCGATGTGTGCTGAGGTTGTACATGTGGCGGACCTTGGCACCTACAAGATCGTGACCCTTTCCCTGGCCGGGCAAACCCTGAAGGTGCGCCTGCCTGAAGACAAGCCTGTGCCACAAGGCCAGGCCTGGATCAGTTTCCCGGCGCAATGGCTGATGCTGTATGCCGATGATTTCTTGCTTGAGTCCGGTCCTGAGCGGGGTGCGCCATGAACAAGGTCCATAACAACAAGGCCTGGTGGCTGGTGTTGCCGGTTTTCCTGCTGGTGGCCTTCAGTGCCATCGTGCCGATGATGACCGTGGTCAATTACTCGGTGCAGGACATTTTCGATCAGACCAACCGCTATTTCGTGGGGGCTGACTGGTATCGCCAGGTTCTGCAGGACCCGCGCCTGCATGATTCGCTGCTGCGTCAGTTCATTTATTCGGGCTGTGTGCTGCTGATCGAAATCCCCTTGGGTATTGCCATCGCCCTGACCATGCCCACCAAGGGGCGCTGGTCGACGCTGTGCCTGATCGTGATGACCATACCGTTGCTGATTCCCTGGAACGTGGTGGGCACCATCTGGCAGATCTTCGGCCGTGCCGATATCGGTCTGCTGGGCTGGAGCCTCAATCAGATGGGCATCAGCTACAACTATGCCGCCAACACCATGGATGCCTGGGTGACGGTGCTGGTCATGGACGTCTGGCACTGGACGTCACTGGTCGCGCTGCTGTGTTACTCGGGGCTGCGAGCGATCCCTGATGTGTACTACCAGGCGGCGCGAATCGATCGGGCATCGAGCTGGGCCGTGTTCCGGCATATCCAGTTGCCGAAAATGAAGAGTGTGCTGCTGATCGCGGTGATGCTGCGCTTCATGGACAGCTTCATGATCTATACCGAGCCGTTTGTCCTCACCGGCGGCGGGCCGGGCAATGCCACGACCTTCCTGAGCCAGACCCTGACGCAAATGGCTATCGGCCAGTTCGACCTTGGCCCGGCTGCAGCGTTCTCGCTGGTGTACTTCCTGATCATCCTGCTGGTTTCGTGGCTGTTCTATACCGCCATGACCCATAGCGACAAGAACTGAGGATCGGCCATGAATGCACGCAAGGCTGTGCCGTTATTGATTTACATACTGTTCCTGCTGGTGCCGATCTACTGGCTGCTGAACATGTCGTTCAAGAGCAACACCGAGATTCTCGGTGGCCTGACGCTCTGGCCGCAGGATTTCACCCTGGCCAATTACCGGGTGATCTTCACCGACCCCAGTTGGTACAACGGTTATCTCAACTCGCTGTATTACGTGTGCCTGAACACGGTCATTTCCCTCGCTGTGGCATTGCCAGCGGCTTATGCGTTCTCGCGCTACCGGTTCCTGGGCGACAAGCATCTTTTCTTCTGGCTGCTGACCAATCGCATGGCACCACCGGCGGTGTTCTTGCTGCCGTTCTTCCAGCTCTATTCCTCGATCGGCCTGTTCGACACCCACATTGCCGTGGCGCTGGCGCATTGCCTCTTCAACGTACCGCTGGCGGTGTGGATTCTGGAAGGCTTCATGTCGGGCGTCCCCAAGGAAATCGACGAGACGGCTTATATCGACGGCTATAGTTTTCCTCGCTTCTTCGTGAAGATCTTCGTGCCGCTGATTGGCTCCGGCATCGGCGTGACGGCGTTCTTCTGCTTCATGTTTTCCTGGGTAGAGCTGCTGCTGGCGCGCACCCTGACGTCGGTCAACGCCAAGCCCATCGCGGCAGTCATGACGCGAACCGTATCGGCTTCGGGTATCGATTGGGGTGTGCTGGCGGCGGCAGGTGTATTGACCATTCTGCCGGGCATGCTGGTGATCTGGTTTGTTCGCAATCACGTGGTCAAGGGCTTTGCCCTGGGCCGGGTCTGAGGAGTCGAGATATGGAGTGGATGGCCTGGACTTCACTGACGGCGGGTTTCTTCGGCTCTATCGCTATGCTGCTGGTGGGCATGACGGTGTGGGAGCTGAGTTCGCCCTGTGTCGAGCGGCGCGGTTTTCTGCCGATCGAGACCAGCCGTGGTGATCGTTTGTTTATCGGACTGCTGGCAAGTGCCTACCTGCATTTGTTGGTCATCGGCGTGACGGACTGGAGTATCTGGGTCGCCTCGCTGTTATCGCTGGTGTGGTTGTTTGTCGTAATGCGTTGGGGGTAGCCGAGCAACTGTTCGTGCCGGGACTGTCCGGGAGGCGGCAACGTGCCCTGGGTAATAATCATCTGGAGGTGTCTATGTTCTACAAAAACAACAAGCTGAGACATAGCGTGGCGCTGGCTTCGATGCTGGCATGCAGTGGATTAAGCATTACGGCGTGGGCGGATGCCTATGAGGATGCCGCGAAAAAATGGATCGGCTCCGAATTCAAGCCTTCGACCCTGACCCCCGAGCAGCAGTTGGCCGAGCTGGAATGGTTCATCAAGGCCGCTGAACCGTTTCGCGGTATGGAAATCAAGGTGGTGTCGGAAACCCTGACTACCCACGAATACGAATCCAAGACCCTGGCCAAGGCGTTTACCGAAATCACCGGGATCAAACTCACCCATGATCTGGTGCAGGAAGGGGATGTGATCGAGAAGATCCAGACCCAGATGCAGTCGGACAAGAACATCTATGACGGCTGGGTCAACGATTCGGACCTGATCGGCACCCACTTCCGCTACGGGAAGGCGCAATCGCTGACCGAACTGATGGCCAGCGATGCCGGCAAAAAGGTGACTTCTCCGACCCTGGACCTGAAAGACTTTATCGGCCTGTCTTTCACGACTGCGCCGGACGGCAAGGTCTATCAATTGCCTGACCAGCAGTTCGCGAACCTTTACTGGTTCCGTGCCGACTGGTTCGAGCGTGCGGACCTGAAAGCGAAGTTCAAGGCCAAGTACGGCTATGAGCTGGGCGTGCCGGTCAACTGGTCGGCCTACGAGGACATTGCCAAGTTCTTCAGCGAAGACGTCAAGGAAATCGACGGCAAACGCATTTATGGCCATATGGACTACGGCAAGAAAGACCCGTCCCTGGGCTGGCGTTTCACCGATGCCTGGTTCTCCATGGCCGGTGGCGGCGACAAGGGCTTGCCCAACGGTTTGCCGGTGGACGAGTGGGGGATTCGCGTAGAAAACTGCCGTCCGGTGGGCTCCAGTATCACTCGCGGTGGCGACACCAACGGTCCGGCTGCGGTGTTCGCGACTCAGAAATACATCGACTGGCTCAAGGCCTATGCACCACCGGAAGCGGCAGGCATGACGTTCTCCGAGTCTGGCCCGGTGCCTTCTCAGGGTAACGTCGCGCAACAGATCTTCTGGTATACCGCCTTTACAGCAGACATGACCAAACCCGGCTTGCCGGTGATGAATGCCGATGGCACGCCCAAGTGGCGCATGGCTCCTTCACCTAAAGGTCCATACTGGAAAGACGGTATGAAGCTGGGTTACCAGGATGTGGGATCGTGGACTTTCCTGTATTCGACGCCTGAAAAACAGCGGCTGGCAGCCTGGCTGTACGCGCAGTTCGTGACCTCGAAAACCGTTTCCCTGAAGAAAACCATCGTGGGCCTGACGCCGATTCGCGAGTCGGACATCAACTCCAGGGAAATGACCGAGCTGGCGCCCAAGCTGGGTGGTCTGGTGGAGTTCTATCGCAGCCCGGCCCGTGTGCAATGGTCGCCAACCGGCACCAACGTCCCTGATTATCCGAAGCTGGCGCAACTGTGGTGGAGTCACGTAGCGGAAGCGGTCACCGGCGAGAAAACCGCGCAGCAGGCGCTGGATGGTCTGGCCAAGGATCAGGATTCGATCCTGATGCGTCTTGAACGCTCCAAGGCTCAGGAGAAGAGTGGTTGTGCGCCGAAGCTGAATCCGGAAACCACGGCTGAAGAATGGTACAAGAAGGGCGAGGCGTCCCCGGATGGCTGGGCTGCTCCGCAGCGCAAACTGGCCAACGAGAAGCCGAAAGGCGAAACAGTGTCTTACTCCGAGCTGCTCAAGAGCTGGGAGGCGGCACGCAAGTAATCGGTGACAGAAATAAAAACGGCACCTCATGAGGTGCCGTTTTTCATGGTGGAAACACTCAGTCGTGCAGGGTTTCTGCAGCGTACAGGGTGTTTTCCAGCAAGCAGGCGCGAGTCATCGGGCCAACGCCGCCCGGGACCGGAGTGATCCAGCCAGCGCGGGGCAGGGCGGTTTCGTACACGACGTCACCTACCAGCTTGCCGTCTTCCTGGCGGTTGATACCCACGTCGATGACGATGGCACCGGGCTTGATCCACTCGCCCTTGACCAGGCCGGGTTTGCCGGCGGCTACCACCACCAGATCGGCGCGGCCGACATGGCCTGCCAGATCCTTGGTGAAACGGTGGGTCACGGTCACGGTGCAACCGGCCAGCAGCAGTTCCATCGCCATCGGACGGCCGACGATATTGGAAGCGCCGACAACGACTGCGTCCAGCCCGTACAGATCGACACCCGTGCTTTCCAGCAGGGTCATGATCCCTTTCGGGGTGCATGGACGCAGCAGCGGGATGCGCTGGGCCAGACGGCCGACGTTATAAGGGTGGAAGCCATCAACGTCCTTGTCGGGACGAATGCGCTCAAGCAGCAGCGAGGCATCCAGATGCGCGGGCAATGGCAGTTGCAGCAGAATGCCGTCGACTTCGGCGTCGCCATTGAGGCGATCGATCAGTTCGGTCAGCGCAACCTGTGTAGTCTCGGCGGGCAGGTCGTAGGCCTGGGAAATGAAGCCGACTTCCTCGCAGTCCTTGCGCTTGTGAGAGACATAAACCTGGGAAGCGGGGTCGCTGCCCACCAGAATCACCGCGAGGCCTGGCGTGCGCAGGCCTTGCTCGCGACGTTCGGCGACACGTTTGGCGATCTGCTGGCGCAGGCTGGCGGCGATCGCTTTGCCGTCGATAAGTTGTGCAGTCATGACGCGTGATTAACCATCGAGAGGGAAAAAATGAGCGCGCATTCTCGCATGACATGGCGCAAGGGCAAAGGCGCTTGGTCTGTATATTCAGCTAACTCCTTTATCTAACTGAATTTTTTTCAAAAAAGAGTTGACGACCCTGGGGGGCGTCTATAAGATTCGTCGCACTTGCCGGGCAGCACCCAGCACTGCTGAAGAAGCTGGCGCTGGTTGATGTGAGTCAGGTGGGGTTGAAGTTCAACTCGACGTGATTGAAAGCCTTCTAATTTGTACTCGATAAGAATGCAGATTATATAAGTGCCCGTAGCTCAGCTGGATAGAGCATCCGCCTTCTAAGCGGATGGTCGCAGGTTCGAGTCCTGCCGGGTGCGCCATTTAATGGCGGCTTTGGTACGGTAGGTAAGTTGTAAGAGTTGCATGCAATATGGTGGGCGTAGCTCAGTTGGTAGAGCACAGGATTGTGACTCCTGTTGTCGTGGGTTCGATCCCCATCGTCCACCCCATATTCAGAGAGGCGCCAGATTTATTACACATAAACTGGCGCCTTTGCTTTAAAAGCTTGTAACGCGGATGTGGTGGAATTGGTAGACACACTGGATTTAGGTTCCAGCGCCGCAAGGTGTGAGAGTTCGAGTCTCTCCGTCCGCACCAAGATATAAAGAGTGAAGTTCCTGAAACGTTCACTCTGAAAGAAGCCGCCTAGTGCGGCTTTTTTTGTTTCAGCGTGTTGGTTTCATCGTCTCGCAGGTCGGTTGGCAGGTTGCCGTCGGTCGAGCGGGGCGCGCTACGCGGATGGAATCGGTAGCGGTCCGGTGCACGTGCTTCCTTTATATAGCCCGTGCCAGACGCGTTGCCGGTGCTGTAAGGGCCTTGTTGTCTTTGCTCGCCAGCAGTCCGATTCCATCCTCTTAAATCTGCCCTTTTTCAGTAGGGTGACTTCTTGAGTTTGACCCACTAGAATGCATGCCCTTGATTCTGGGGTCGGAAACGGCCGGCTAACGTCTGTGCAACGAGGAATATCCATGCAAGTTTCTGTTGAAAATACTTCCGCTCTTGAGCGCCGCATGACCATTGGCGTGCCTGCCGAACGCATCGAGACTGAAGTCAACAAGCGTCTGCAGCAGACCGCACGTAAAGCCAAGATCCCGGGCTTCCGCCCTGGCAAAGTGCCTATGAGCGTGATCCGTCAGCGTTATGAAGATGGCGCACGTCAGGAAGCGCTGGGCGATCTGATTCAGGCTACCTTCTACGAAGCAGTGGTCGAGCAGAAGCTGAACCCGGCTGGCGCACCTGCTGTAGAGCCTAAGTCCTTCGAGAAAGGCAAGGACCTGGAATACATCGCCACTTTTGAAGTGTTCCCTGAGTTCACCGTCGCAGGTTTCGAGTCCATCTCCGTCGAGCGCCTGTCCGCTGACGTGGCTGACAGCGACCTGGACAACATGCTGGAAATCCTGCGCAAGCAGAACGTTCGTTTTGAAGTGGCCGATCGTGCTGCCCAGAACGAAGACCAGCTGAACATCGATTTCGTTGGCAAGGTTGACGGCGAAGTCTTCGCTGGCGGCTCTGCCACTGGCACCCAGCTGGTTCTGGGTTCCGGCCGCATGATCCCAGGTTTCGAAGATGGTCTGGTTGGCGCCAAGGCCGGTGAAGAGCGCGTTCTGAACGTCACCTTCCCTGAGGACTACCAGAACCTGGAACTGGCTGGCAAAGCCGCCGAGTTCACCGTGACCGTCAACAGTGTTTCCGCACCAACGCTGCCTGAGCTGAACGAAGAGTTCTTCAAGCAGTTCGGTATCAAGGAAACCGGTATCGAAGGTTTCCGCACCGAAGTTCGCAAGAACATGGAGCGTGAGCTGCGTCAGGCCATCAAGTCCAAGGTCAAGAACCAGGTCATGGACGGTCTGCTGGCTGCCAACCCGATCGAAGTGCCAAAAGCGCTGCTGGAAAACGAAGTCAACCGTCTGCGCGTCCAGGCTGTTCAGCAGTTCGGCGGCAACATCAAGCCTGACCAACTGCCGGCCGAGCTGTTTGAAGAGCAAGCCAAGCGTCGTGTCGAGCTGGGCCTGATCGTTGCTGAAGTGGTCAAGCAGTTCGAGCTCAAGCCAGACGACGCTCGCGTTCGTGATCTGATCCAGGAAATGGCCTCTGCCTATCAAGAGCCTGAGCAGGTTGTTGCCTGGTACTACAAGAACGAGCAGCAAATGAACGAAGTACGTTCTGTTGTGCTTGAAGAGCAAGTTGTAGATACTGTTTTGCAGAAAGCTAGCGTGACCGACAAATCGGTCTCCTACGAAGAAGCGGTCAAGCCGGTAGAAGCTCCAAAAGCCGACTGATTTCTCCTTTCGTTCGAAAACACCCACAAGCCAGCCTTCGCGCTGGCTTGTGCGTATTCAAGACTCGACTATTTGGGAGTGAATGCAGGACATGTCCCGCAATTCTTATATTCAGCAGAACTCTGACATCCAGGCCGCTGGCGGCCTGGTCCCGATGGTTATCGAGCAGTCCGCCCGTGGCGAACGCGCCTATGACATCTACTCGCGCCTTCTCAAGGAGCGTGTGATCTTTATGGTTGGTCCGGTAGAGGACTACATGGCCAACCTTATTGCGGCGCAACTGCTGTTCCTTGAAGCGGAAAACCCGGACAAGGATATCCATCTCTACATCAACTCACCGGGCGGTTCGGTGACTGCAGGCATGTCGATCTACGACACCATGCAGTTCATCAAGCCGGACGTATCGACCATCTGTATCGGTCAGGCCTGCAGCATGGGTGCTTTCCTGCTGGCTGGCGGTGCCGAGGGCAAGCGTCATTGCCTGCCTAACTCGCGGATGATGATTCACCAGCCGTTGGGCGGTTTCCAGGGGCAGGCGTCGGATATCGACATCCATGCCAAGGAAATCCTGCACATTCGTCATCGCCTGAACTCGCTGCTGGCCCATCACACCGGTCAAAGCCTTGAAACCATTGAGCGCGATACCGAGCGCGACAATTTCATGAGCGCTGATCGCGCGGCGGAATACGGCCTGATCGACTCTGTGATCAACAAACGTCAAATGCCTGCCTAAGTAACTCAAAATGTAGGTGGTTGGACCAACCGACCACCTGCGGACTTGAAAAAGCCCGCAATAGCCTTCATCTTGTGTTGCAAGCCTACCGGATTGGATCGATCGAATGACTGACACCCGCAACGGCGAGGACAACGGCAAACTGCTCTATTGCTCCTTCTGTGGCAAAAGCCAGCATGAAGTGCGCAAATTGATTGCCGGCCCCTCGGTCTTTATCTGCGACGAGTGCGTCGACCTGTGCAATGACATCATCCGCGAGGAGGTGCAGGAAGCACAGGCAGAAAGCAGCGCGCATAAATTGCCTTCGCCTAAAGAAATCAGCGGCATCCTTGATCAGTATGTAATTGGTCAGGAGCGTGCCAAAAAGGTTCTCGCAGTAGCGGTGTACAACCACTACAAGCGCCTGAACCAGCGCGACAAGAAAAACGATGATGTTGAACTCGGCAAAAGCAACATCCTGCTGATCGGCCCTACAGGCTCCGGCAAGACCCTGCTCGCCGAAACCTTGGCGCGCCTGCTCAATGTGCCGTTCACCATCGCCGATGCCACGACCCTGACCGAAGCCGGTTATGTCGGCGAGGACGTGGAAAACATCATTCAGAAGCTGTTGCAGAAATGCGATTACGATGTGGAAAAGGCCCAGATGGGTATTGTCTACATCGATGAAATCGACAAGATTTCCCGCAAATCCGACAACCCTTCGATTACTCGTGACGTTTCCGGTGAGGGCGTGCAGCAAGCCCTGCTGAAACTGATCGAGGGCACCGTGGCTTCCGTTCCTCCTCAAGGCGGACGCAAGCATCCACAGCAGGAATTCCTGCAGGTGGACACGCGCAATATCCTGTTTATCTGTGGCGGCGCTTTCTCGGGCCTGGAAAAAGTCATCCAGAACCGTTCGACCCGTGGCGGCATCGGCTTCAACGCCGAAGTACGCAGCAAGGAAGAAGGCAAGAAGGTTGGCGAATCCCTGCGTGAAGTCGAGCCTGACGATCTGGTCAAGTTCGGTTTGATCCCCGAGTTCGTGGGCCGTCTGCCAGTGCTGGCGACGTTGGACGAGCTGGATGAGGCTGCGCTGATGCAGATCCTCACCGAGCCGAAAAACGCCCTTACCAAGCAGTATGCCAAGCTGTTCGAGATGGAAGGTGTGGACCTCGAGTTCCGTACCGACGCACTGAAATCGGTTGCTCGTCGTGCGCTGGAGCGCAAGACAGGTGCCCGCGGTCTGCGTTCAATCCTGGAAGGCGTATTGCTCGACACCATGTATGAAATCCCGTCGCAGACCGACGTGAGCAAAGTGGTGATCGACGAGAGCGTTATCGATGGCTCGTCCAAGCCGTTGCTGATCTACGAAAACAGCGAGCCGCCTGCCAAGGTTGCTCCTGACGCGTAAAGCGCAGCAAGAGACGTACAGAAGGGGGCCTGCGGGCCTCCTTCTGCATTTCTGCATCGCCGCTTTTTGCATTCCCAGGGAACGTTTTCCCTCCGCGGGCCACTAGTATCCTGTCCAGTGAGTCATTTTGCTCTTTTGACAGCGCCTGTAACCGCCTGATTGTGTTGCCATTCCTCGTCATGACCGGATGCGGCGGCCTGTCCGTCAGCTGCGCTCGTTCGTCAAAAAGAGAGCGTATTTTCAAAACAGGCCACTAAAGCTTGTTTTTTTTGAACGCTACCCCCATCTTGACTTCAAGCTACTTCCACCTGTCCACGGCCAATTGGCCGCCGTAGAGGCGAAATCATGAAGACCACAATCGAATTGCCTCTCTTGCCATTGCGTGATGTTGTGGTTTATCCGCACATGGTTATCCCGCTGTTCGTGGGGCGCGAGAAGTCTATCGAAGCTCTAGAAGCAGCGATGACCGGCGACAAGCAAATCCTGTTGCTGGCGCAAAGAAATCCGGCTGACGACGATCCCGATGAGAAAGCCCTTTATAGCGTAGGCACCATTGCAACCGTATTGCAGCTGCTCAAGTTGCCTGACGGTACCGTAAAGGTGCTGGTCGAAGGCGAGCAGCGTGGCTCTGTCGAGCGTTTTATCGAGGTCGAAGGTCATTGCCGCGCAGAAGTCGCGCTGATCGATGAGACCGAAGCGCCGGACCGTGAGTCCGAAGTTTTCGTACGCAGCCTGCTGTCGCAGTTCGAGCAGTATGTCCAGCTTGGCAAGAAAGTCCCTGCCGAAGTCCTGTCGTCGCTCAACAGCATCGATGAGCCGGGTCGTCTGGTAGATACCATGGCAGCGCATATGGCGCTGAAAATCGAGCAGAAGCAGGAAATCCTCGAAATCATCGACCTGCCAGCCCGTGTCGAGCACGTACTGGCCTTGCTGGATGCCGAAATCGACCTGCTGCAGGTTGAAAAGCGCATTCGCGGTCGCGTCAAGAAGCAGATGGAGCGCAGCCAGCGCGAGTATTACCTGAATGAGCAGATGAAGGCCATTCAGAAAGAACTGGGCGATGGCGATGAAGGCCACAACGAAATCGAAGAGCTGAAAAAGCGCATCGAAGCCGCCGGCTTGCCGAAAGATGCCCTGGCCAAGGCGACCGCCGAGCTGAACAAGCTCAAGCAAATGTCTCCGATGTCGGCTGAAGCCACTGTGGTGCGTTCCTACATCGACTGGCTGGTTCAGGTGCCGTGGAAGGCACAGAGCAAGGTTCGCCTCGATCTGGGGCGCGCTGAGGCCATTCTCGACTCCGACCACTACGGTCTGGAAGAGGTCAAGGAACGCATCCTTGAATACCTCGCCGTGCAAAAGCGGGTGAAGAAGATTCGCGGGCCTGTACTGTGCCTCGTAGGGCCACCGGGTGTGGGTAAAACCTCCCTGGCCGAGTCCATCGCCAGCGCGACCAACCGCAAGTTCGTGCGCATGGCCCTGGGTGGCGTGCGTGATGAAGCCGAGATTCGTGGTCATCGCCGGACTTACATCGGGTCGATGCCAGGTCGTCTTATCCAGAAAATGACCAAGGTTGGCGTGCGCAACCCGCTGTTTCTTCTCGATGAAATCGACAAGATGGGCAGTGACATGCGGGGCGACCCGGCGTCGGCACTGCTTGAGGTGCTGGATCCCGAGCAGAACCACAATTTCAACGACCACTACCTGGAAGTCGATTACGACCTCTCGGATGTGATGTTCCTGTGTACCTCGAACTCGATGAACATCCCGCCAGCGCTGCTGGACCGGATGGAGGTCATCCGTCTGCCGGGCTACACCGAGGACGAGAAGGTCAACATTGCCGTCAAATACCTCTCGCCAAAACAGATTCAGGCCAATGGCCTGAAAAAAGGCGAAATCGAGTTCGACGACGATGCGATCCGCGACATCATTCGCTATTACACCCGTGAAGCGGGCGTGCGCGGTCTCGAACGTCAGATTGCCAAGGTCTGCCGCAAGGCGGTCAAAGAGCATGCGCTGGAAAAACGTTTTGCAATTCGTGTCACGACCGAGATGCTCGAACACTTCCTGGGCGTGCGCAAATTCCGCTACGGTCTGGCCGAGCAGCAGGACCAGATCGGTCAGGTTACCGGTCTTGCCTGGACTCAGGTCGGTGGCGAGTTGCTGACCATCGAAGCCGCTGTCATACCGGGCAAGGGGCAGTTGATCAAGACCGGTTCGCTGGGCGATGTCATGGTCGAATCGATCACTGCGGCGCAGACCGTCGTGCGCAGCCGGGCCAAGAGCCTGGGCATTGCGCCGGACTTTCACGAGAAGCACGACACCCACATTCACATGCCGGAAGGGGCCACTCCGAAGGATGGTCCTAGCGCTGGCGTAGGCATGTGCACGGCGCTGGTATCGGCCCTGACGCAGATTCCGGTACGGGCCGATGTGGCCATGACCGGTGAAATTACCCTTCGCGGGCAGGTGCTGGCGATTGGTGGCCTGAAGGAAAAACTGCTGGCGGCGCATCGCGGTGGGATCAAGACCGTGATCATCCCGGAAGAGAATGTGCGTGATTTGAAGGAAATTCCTGACAATATCAAGCAGGATTTGCAGATCAAGCCCGTTAAATGGATTGACGAAGTCCTGCAAATTGCGCTGCAATACGCGCCGGAGCCCTTGCCGGATGTGGCTCCCGATATTGTTGCAAAGGATGAAAAACGCGAGTCTGACTCTAAGGAAAGAATTAGCACGCATTAAGTCTGTGTGGGCTTCCTTGACAGCTTTTTAAGGCCCTTGTTATAAAGCGGCTCTTTAAA
The DNA here is from genome assembly GCF_900187465.1 of Pseudomonas sp. Irchel 3A18. Classification (NCBI taxonomy): domain Bacteria; kingdom Pseudomonadati; phylum Pseudomonadota; class Gammaproteobacteria; order Pseudomonadales; family Pseudomonadaceae; genus Pseudomonas; species Pseudomonas sp. Irchel 3A18. The sequence continues at coordinate 77,208 of NZ_FYDI01000011.1, read as the reverse complement.
GCAAGTACCAGCAAGCCCACCAGTGCTCGTTTTGCTTACCACCAAAAACTTAGAAACATACTCAATATAGAGATAAGGGGACTTAGAGTGAACAAGTCGGAACTGATTGATGCTATCGCTGCATCTGCTGATATCCCGAAAGCTGCTGCTGGCCGTGCGCTGGATGCAGTGATCGAATCCGTCACTGGCGCTCTGAAGGCTGGCGACTCTGTTGTTCTGGTTGGCTTTGGTACTTTCTCCGTTACAGATCGTCCTGCTCGTATCGGTCGCAACCCTCAGACTGGTAAGACGCTGGAAATCGCTGCTGCTAAAAAACCAGGTTTCAAAGCCGGTAAAGCCCTGAAAGAAGCGGTCAACTAAGCCTCTTCAAGCCTTTGCCCGCCGGGTCGGAGTCAATCCGGGCCGGTAGCGGAGCGGTGGTGCAGCCGGTTGCAACGCCGGAGGGTTCGAGCCCTTCCGCTTCGTCAGTTACGAGAAGGCGCATCCTCGGATGCGCCTTTCTTCTATCCGCTTTCTACCCACGCTCTGCGGTTGGTTAGTCGGTTCAACCGTTTTGGGGGACGCAATGCTGCAGAATATCAGGGACAATTCACAAGGCTGGATTGCCAAGACAATTATCGGGATCATCATCGCGTTGATGGCCCTGACGGGCATCGAGGCGCTGTTCACCGCCAGTGGCAACGGGCAGAACGCTGCCGAGGTCAACGGCGAGAAGGTGTCTCAGAACGAACTGAGTCAGGCCGTCGACATGCAACGTCGTCAACTGGATCAGCAACTGACTCAACAGTTGGGCAAGGATTTCGATCCTGCGATGCTGGATGAAAAGCTGTTGCGTGAATCGGCTCTCAAGGGCCTGATCGATCGCAAGCTGCTGCTTCAGGGCGCAGCCGATGCCAAGTTCGCCTTTTCCGAGGCCGCGCTGGATCAGCAACTGCTGATGACGCCTGAATTCCAGGTCGACGGCAAGTTCAACGCTGACCGCTTTGATCAGGTCATCCGCCAACTGGGCTACAGCCGCATGCAGTTCCGCCAGTTGCTGGGTCAGGAAATGCTCATCGGTCAGGTTCGCGCCGGTATCGCTGGCAGTGCTTTCGTGACTGATAAAGAGGTCGAGGCTTTTGCCAGCCTGGAAAAACAGACCCGCGATTTTGCCAGCCTGACCCTGCCAGTCGATCTGGCTGCCGCGAAAGTGACCGATGACGAAGTCAAGGCTCACTACGACCAGCATGCCAAGGAGTTCATGAGCCCTGAGCAGGTCGTGCTTGATTACATCGAATTGAAGAAGTCGACCTTCTTCGACAAGGTGCAGGTCAAGGACGAAGACTTGCAGGCGGCTTACCAGAGTGAAATCGCCAATCTGGCCGAGCAGCGTCGTGCTGCGCACATCCTGATTGAAGTCAACGACAAGCTCAATGAAACCCAGGCCAAGGCCAAGCTGGAAGAAATCCAGCAGCGTCTGGCCAAGGGCGAGAGTTTTGCCGCGCTGGCCAAGGAGTTCTCGCAGGATCCGGGCTCGTCGAGCAAGGGTGGCGATCTGGGCTATGCCGGCAAGGGTGTCTACGATCCGGCCTTTGAAGAGGCGCTGTATGCCTTGAACAAGGATCAGGTTTCGCAGCCAGTGCGCACTGACTTCGGCTGGCACCTGATCAAGCTGCTGGGCATTGAAGCACCTTCGGTGCCGAGCTTTGCCAGCCTGAAAGAGAAGCTGACCCATGATCTGAAGGCTCAGCAGGTCGAGCAGAAGTTTGTGGAAGTCACCAAGCAGCTCGAAGACTCTGCTTTCGAGTCGTCCGATCTGACCCAGCCGGCTCAGGATCTTGGCCTCAAGGTTCAGACCACCGCGCCGTTCGGTCGTGAAGGCGGCGAAGGCCTGACAGCCAATCGTGCAGTGATCCAGGCCGCATTCAGCCCGGAAGTGCTCGAAGAAGGTTCCAACAGCAACACGCTGGAACTGGATCCCGAGACTGTCGTGGTCGTGCGCTCCAGGGAGCATCTGCAACCCAAGCAGTTGCCGCTTGAAAGCGTCGCGGACTCCATTCGTGCCCAGTTGCTCAAGGAGCACGCCAGTGCTGCAGCCAAGGCCAAGGGCGAAGCCCTGCTGGCAGGTTTGCGCGATGGCAAGATTCCTTTGGCAGCCAAGCAGGACGGTCGTGCCTGGGCAGTACTGGAAGCGGCCAGCCGCAGCCAGGACAGCGTAGATCCACAAGTGCTGCAAACGGTGTTCCGCATGCCCAAGCCAACTGGCAAGGACAAGCCGGAGTTTGCCAGCCTGACCGCAGCAGACGGCAGCTTCGTGATTGTGCGCCTCAATGGCGTGAATCAGGCAGCAGCGCCGAGCGATGCGGAAAAAACGCAATACCGCCGTTTCCTGGCTTCACGTGCCGGTCAGCAAGATTTCGCTGCCTACCGCTCGGAGCTGGAAAGCAAGGCGAAGATCGAGCGCTTCTAAGCTCTGTCTGATGTGATACACCCAGAACGCCCGGTCCATAGACCGGGCGTTCTGCTTTGCGGGGTTCGTGATTTTCTGTTCAGAGGCTCAGTATCAGTGGCTAGAGCTTGAAGCGCACTCGTATGCTGCTGAACTCGGTGGAAGGGTCCACGGTAATGGCCTGGTCACCGTAACCCGAATAGCTTTTTACCAGCCGCATGCCCAACCCGGTCCCGCTGGGTTTCGGGTAGGATTTCGGGAAGCCTTCTCCCTCGTCGGTCACTACAATCGCCGCGTCTTTTCCGTCGCTCGTCACTTTGACAGTGATCGTGCCTCTGCCGTACTTCAGCGCGTTGGTGACGAGCTCCGAAACCACCAACCCCAATGGGGCCATCCTTTCCGAAGGCAGCAAGAAAGAGTCTGCCTCAAGTTCGATTTCGCGCTCACCGAAGACGTTACCGATATCAGCAAGCAATGCGCCCAGATACTGAGGAGCGCTGACATTGCTGGTGTCGATATCCTGATAAAGCCGCTCGTGTACGCTCGCAATGGTCAGAACCCGATTGGCTGCCGTTTGCAGTTGAATCTTGACCGCATCTTCGACAGCGAGGTTGGCCTGTAGCAGCAACAGGGTATTGACCAGATGCAGGCTGTTCTTGACCCGATGATGGATCTCCTCCATGTGCAGGCCGCTTTCAGTGAGCTTTGTATTCTGCGCATCAACCAGGGCTGCGAGTTTGACCTCCTGATCATGACGCTCGGTGATATCCCGAGACACGGCAATGATCTTGTCGACCTGGCCTTGCCTGTCGAAAATGGGGGCTGCGGTTACATCCCACCACTTTGGCTCGCCCTTGGCCGTTGGGCAGAACGACTCGAATCGGACAGATTCTCCCGCGACGACTCGAAAGACGGCATCGTGGATCAAGTGTCTGGAGCTTTCAGGCCATAGCTCTGCCCAGGGCTGACCCGTGATCATGTCCAGGCTGTCGAGCTGCATTCGGCATAACCCGGCCTCGTTGAAAAACTCGACATGGCCCAGGCGGGAAATGATTTTCACGCAATCGGGACTGGCATTGAGGACGCTTTCCGAATAAGCGTGAGGGCTGTCAGCTTCCAGCTTGACCGTGAGCCGTTCAACCGCCAGAGAGATGATGTTGGCCAGCCCTTCCAGAAACACGATATCGCTTTCGATGAAGTCATCGCCGTCACGGCTGTCGACTTCAAGTATTCCGTAAGTCGCCGCTGTACCTCGCACGGGTACGTTGATGGCCCGTTCGATCCCGTAGTCCCTGAGCAGGGCAGGGGTGCGAAATCTCATCTCCTGGCCCAGATGATTCGAGATCACTGGCCGGTTGGCTGTAAAGGCATAACCCGCCGGACTGGCTTCATCAGCCCCGACTGTCGCCGTTCCGATATCCGAGGACTTCCAGCCGACGCCATGTGAAAGGAGAAACAGCGGTTCGTCAGGAACCGGCAGGAGCACCTTTGCGAACTGCGTATTCATTCCCGACGCGGCGGTCATGCAGGCCTGTGTCAGGAAGTCATCGAGATCTGTCATTTGTAGCGACTTCACACCAAACCCGACGACCAGTTCATGCTGTCTGCGTAACCTGGTATGCGAAATTTGCAGGGCGGCACGAACAACTTCGTCTGGTGACAATTCGGGCATATGAAGCATCCAGCGTGAGCGATTGATAAGGGTGAGGGCACAGCTATGAACAGTCGCTCTCGCTCAGCGCCGCACGTGGCGTGATCGGAGAAATCGCGTCGCAATTTACACTCATAACTGCGCAAGTAGTAGCTGCCGCTCTGTATCACCGACCAAACGCAGGCCAGCTCACGACGGGAGTGGACGAACGGTCATATTCTTTTTCGCCGCCATGGAACCGTTTCTGCGCGCTGTCCACTCAGTCGAGCATGTAGATCCTTGTTTCGTGTCCGAGGGAGATAACCCGCATGAGCGATCCCATTTCAAGTACCGGTCGTGGCCCTGGTGGTTTTGGGAGCTTTCCGGTTCCGGAAAACCTTACCGAAGTCCCCTTTACCCTGACCTCGGGCGAATTCCACAAAGCTGCCGGTGGCCTTGGCAGTGTCGAATATGGTCAGGCTGGCACGACGACAAGGACTGCATCGCAATCCCCTCAGGCTGCCGAAGACTCGATTCTTCAGCGTCTGCTGCGCGCCTTGAGCAGCCAGCTATCAGGCAAGGCCCAGCCTCCTGTGCGGGAAAATCATCAGTACCTCGATGAGTCGAAATACAGCTCGCCAGAAGAACTGTCCAAATGGGACGGTTTGCTGGGTGATATGCCAGCCTCCAGGCGTGAACAGGCAGCCAAGGAACTGAATCGCCCGATTGCCGCTGCCAGAATGATTGCTGCCAATGATCCGGATGCGGACAAGGCCTGGGCATTCCTGGATGAGAACCCGACCCTGAAAACCGCCATGGACACGGCCCAGGGCGGCAAGGCGGACGGCAAGATTACCAAGAAGGACGCCAAGACCTTCGCCAAGAACATGGAGAAGCAGGTCGACAAGGGCACAGACAGCCTCAATGACTTTCGCAAGGACAATCCGGATGCCGATGCGCAGTCGGTACAGCTGGTGCGTTCTGCTGCCGTGCTGCTGGCTCATGAGCCCATAACCGAAGCCGGTGATCCGTCCAATGCTCAGGGTGTAGAAGGGCAGACCAAGGTCAACGGGCGTACCACCATTGCGGGGCTTGAGTCGGTGAGCGCCAATAACCCTGGGCTTTCCAGTGTCCTGCAGGACTCTGCCGCGACCTGGGCGCAGCCGGGCATGTTCGAGATGATGGACCAGGGCAACATGCGCGGCAAAAAGCTGGCGATGCGCGCTCCGGACGGCGTGATGATCAAAAGGGATATCAGCACCTGGATCAAGCACAAGGCGCCTGCCAATGAAGAGGACTTCTCAAGGGTCCTCACGGATGCGGCGACTGTCGGTGCGGTTTCCAAGGTGGATATCAGCCAGTTGAATGGCGATGTCTTTAGCAACCCGCAGGCCTACAGCGGCGAACAGAAGGCGGCCGTGCTGGTGGAGTTGCAGCAGATTTCCGAGCAGGTCGTGGCAGGACGCTCGATTCGCAACACCTCGGCCACCGAAACCGCTCTGGATGAAAAGATCACCCAGTTGCAGAACGATCCTTCCGTGCAGGCGTTTCTGGTCAAGAATACCGACCGCCAGGCAGAGCTGATCATCAATAGCGACCCGGCACTGGCTCAGGTGGTGAATGAAACCACGACCAAAAAAGCAGCGGCGGGTACCACCGGAATGAGCACCGCATTTACCCCCGGTGGCACTGGCAAGGATACGAATCAGGCCAAGGATGATCTGAAGCAGGCTGCCAGCACTATTCACGACGTGATCGACTTTGGTGACAAGGTGGGTGTGCGCAGAGGCGGTGCAAACGCAGCGGTAGGTATTGGTGGGCGTGTAGCCGCGGCTGTTGGCGGGCGTATTGTCGGTGCGGTTGCCGGTCAGGCCGCAGGTGCAGCGGCGGCTTCGGCAATCGGTGCGGCCGCAGGACCGGTGGGTTGGGTGGTCAGCGGTGCCATCAGCATTGGCATGGGGATTTCGGAGATCATCAATTCGGTGAAGGAGCGTAAGGAACGCAAGGCCTTCAGCCGTACCGTCGACCCGGTTCTGGAACAGTTCGACATCCCCAAGCCTAAATAAGCGAACAGGCAAGAAACAAAAAATCCGGACCCCCTTGCGGGTGTCCGGATTTTTTGTTTTCAGGGCGGGTGTCAGGCACCCGCCCCGACCGAAGGCATCACTCTTCGATGTTGCCCATCGCGGTGGTGTTGAAACCGCCGTCGACGTACATGATTTCACCGCTGATGCCGGACGCCAGGTCCGAGCACAGGAAGGCGCCGGCGTTGCCGACTTCTTCGATGGTGACGTTGCGACGCAGAGGGGTCTGCGCTTCGTTGGCTGCCAGCATCTTGCGGAAGTTCTTGATACCCGAAGCTGCCAGGGTACGGATCGGGCCAGCCGATACGGCGTTGACGCGAGTGCCTTCCGGGCCGAGGCTGCCAGCGAGGTAGCGAACGCCGGCTTCCAGGCTGGCCTTGGCCATGCCCATCACGTTGTAGTTAGGCATGGTGCGCTCTGCACCCAGGTACGACAGGGTCAGCAGGCTGCCATTGCGGCCTTTCATCATTTCGCGACCGGCCTTGGCCAGGGCGACGAAGCTGTAGGCGCTGATGTCGTGAGCGATGCGGAAGCCGTCACGGGTGGTGGCTTCGGTGAAGTCGCCATCAAGCTGGTCACCTGGAGCGAAGCCAACGGAGTGAACGATGACGTCCAGGCCGTCCCACTTCTTGCTCAGTTCTTCAAAGACCTTGTTGATCTCTTCGTCGCTTGCCACGTCGCAAGGGAAGCACAGCTCAGGGCCTGAGCCCCAGCCTGCTGCGAACTCTTCGACGCGGCCCTTGAGTTTGTCGTTCTGGTAGGTGAACGCAAGCTCGGCACCTTCACGATGCATGGCGGCAGCGATGCCGGATGCGATGGACAGTTTGCTGGCGACACCGACGATCAGGACGCGCTTACCGGCGAGAAAACCCATGTGTTGTTCCTCTTCAGGTTAATCGACAGCTACCGGCGCCAGAAAGGCGGCTTCCAGTAGCTGCTGTGTATAAGGATGTTGCGGTGCGGCGAAGATATCCTGCGCCACACCCTGTTCGACCACTTTGCCTTGCTTGACCACCATCAACTGGTGGCTCAGCGCTTTGACGACAGCCAGGTCATGGCTGATGAACAAATACGTCAGGTTGTACTTGGTTTGCAGCGAGCGCAGTAACTCGACTACCTGGCGTTGTACTGTCCGGTCGAGAGCCGATGTCGGCTCGTCCAGCAGAATCAGCGCCGGTTTTAACACCAATGCACGGGCTATGGCGATTCGCTGCCGTTGCCCACCCGAGAACTCGTGGGGGTAGCGGTGCCGGGTTTCCGGGTCCAGACCTACTTCCCTGAGTGCCTCGATAATAGCCGTTTCCTGCTCGGCCTCCGTCCCCATGCCATGAATGCGCAGGCCTTCGCCCACGATATCGCTCACTGACATGCGCGGGCTCAGACTGCCGAACGGGTCCTGGAACACCACCTGGATCTGTCTGCGCAGCGGACGAATCTGCTGCTGCGACAGGCCATTGAGCGGTTTGCCCTGGAACCGTATGGCACCCTCGCTGCCGATGAGCCTGAGTATTGCCAGGCCCAGCGTCGATTTGCCCGATCCACTTTCACCGACAATCCCCAGAGTCTGCCCTTGAGGCAGGCTGAAGCGAATACCATCCACCGCCTTGATGTGATCGACGGTTCGCTTGAGCAGGCCTTTCTTGATCGGGAACCAGACTTTCAGGTCCTCGACTTCAAGCAGTGGAGCGCCAGCCGGGTTGGTCGAAGGACCGCCGCTGGGCTCTGCACTGAGCAAAACCTGGGTGTACGGATGCTGTGGTGAACGGAACAGCTCTTCGCACAATGCTTGTTCGACGATGCAACCGCGCTGCATGACACATACGCGATTGGCTATTTGCCTCACAACGTTCAAATCATGGCTGATCAACAGCAATGCCATGCCCAGTCGAGCCTGTAATTGCTTGAGCAATTCAAGGATTTTCAGCTGTACCGTAACGTCCAGCGCAGTGGTGGGTTCGTCGGCAATCAGCAGCTCGGGTTCGTTGGCCAGGGCCATGGCAATCATGACGCGCTGGCGCTGGCCGCCCGACAACTCGTGGGGCAAAGCCTTGAGGCGCTTGTGCGGTTCGGGGATGCCGACCATTTCCAGCAGCTCCAGCGTGCGCGCCGTGGCGGCCTTGCCGGTGAGCCCCTTGTGCAGGCCGAGCACTTCGTTGATCTGCTTTTCCACCGAATGCAGCGGATTGAGCGAGGTCATGGGCTCCTGGAAAATCATGGCAATGCGATTGCCACGAATGGAGCGCAGTTTTTTCTCATCCATCGTCAACAGGTCATCGCCCGCATAGCGGATGGTGCCGGCAGGATGGGTAGCGATGGGGTAGGGCAGCAGGCGCAGGATCGAGTGCGCGGTGACCGACTTGCCGGAGCCGCTTTCGCCGACCAGAGCCAGGGTTTCGCCGCGACGGATATCGAAGCTGATGTTTTCGACCACGCGCTGGCGCGACTCGCCTGTCACGAACTCGACCGCCAGATCGCGGATTTCGATCAGATTGTCATTGTTCATTTCATTTCCTTGGGTCGAAAGCATCGCGGGCGGATTCGCCGATGAACACCAGCAGGCTCAGCATCAATGCCAGTACGGCAAAGGCGCTGATCCCGAGCCACGGGGCCTGCAGGTTGGATTTGCCCTGCGCAACCAGTTCGCCCAGGGAAGGCGAGCCTGCGGGCAGACCGAAGCCCAGGAAGTCCAGCGCCGTCAGGGTGCCGATGGCACCGGTCAGAATGAACGGCATGAAGGTCATGGTCGACACCATGGCATTGGGCAGGATGTGGCGGAACATGATTGCGCCGTTCTCCATGCCCAGCGCCCGGGCGGCGCGCACGTATTCCAGATTGCGGCCGCGCAGGAATTCGGCACGTACCACATCCACCAGGCTCATCCAGGAAAACAGCAGCATGATGCCCAGCAGCCACCAGAAATTGGGCTGCACGAAGCTGGCGAGGATAATCAGCAGGTACAGCACCGGCAGCCCTGACCAGACTTCCAGGAAACGCTGGCCCAGGAGGTCCACCCAGCCGCCATAGAAACCCTGCAATGCCCCGGCAATCACCCCGATGACGGAGCTGAGCACCGTCAGGATCAGTGCGAACAGCACCGAGATGCGGAAACCGTAGATGACACGGGCCAGAACATCGCGTCCCTGATCGTCGGTGCCCAGCAGGTTTTCCCGTGAGGGCGGCGCGGGAGCGGGGACTTTCAGGTCATAGTTGATGCTCTGGTAGCTGAACGGAATGGGCGCCCACAGGGTCCAGCCGTTCTTCTGCGCCAGCAATTCCTTGATGTACGGGCTCTTGTAGTTGGCTTCCAGCGGGAATTCACCACCAAAGGTGGTTTCCGGGTAGCGCTTGACTACCGGGAAGAACCACTCGCCGTCATAGCGCACGGCCAGTGGCTTGTCGTTGGCGATCAGTTCGGCGCCCATGCTCAGGCCGAACAGGATCAGGAACAGCCACAGCGACCACCAGCCGCGCTTGTTGGCCTTGAAACGCTCGAAGCGGCGGCGATTGAGAGGAGACAGCTTCATATCAATGCTTCCTGCTTTCAAAGTCGATGCGCGGATCCACGAGGGTGTAAGTGAGGTCGCCGATCAGTTTCACCAGAAGCCCCAGCAGGGTAAAGATGAACAGGGTGCCGAAGACCACCGGGTAGTCGCGGTTGATGGCTGCCTCAAAGCTCATCAGGCCCAGGCCGTCCAGGGAGAAGATCACTTCCACCAGCAGCGAGCCGGTGAAGAAGATGCCCATGAAGGCGGACGGGAAACCGGCGATCACCAGCAACATGGCGTTGCGGAACACATGGCCGTACAGCACGCGGTTATTGCTCAGGCCCTTGGCCTTTGCGGTCACGACGTACTGTTTGCTGATTTCGTCCAGGAAGCTGTTCTTGGTCAGCAGGGTCATGGTGGCGAAGTTGCCGATCACCAGCGCTGTCACCGGCAGCACCAGGTGCCAGAAGTAATCGCCTATCTTGCCCAGGGTGCTCATTTCGTCGAAGCCGTTTGATGTCAGGCCGCGCAACGGGAACCAGTTGAAGTAACTGCCGCCGGCAAACAGCACGATCAGCAGGATCGCGAACAGGAAGGCGGGAATGGCATAGCCGACGATGATGGCCGAGCTGGTCCAGACATCGAAATGGCTGCCATGGCGCGTGGCCTTGGCGATGCCCAGCGGGATCGACACCAGATACATGATCAGGGTGCTCCACAGCCCGAGGGATATGGACACCGGCATCTTCTCGACAATCAGGTCGATCACCTTCGCATCGCGAAAGAAGCTGTCACCGAAATCCAGCGTCGCGTAGTTCTTGATCATGATCCACAAGCGCTCCGGTGCCGACTTGTCGAAGCCGTACATGCGCTCGATTTCCTTGACCAGCGCCGGGTCCAGGCCCTGTGCGCCGCGATAGTTGGAGCCGGCCACCGAGACTTCCGAACCGCCACCGGCGATGCGGCTGGTGGCACCGTCGAAGCCTTCGATCTTGGCGATCATCTGCTCCACAGGTCCACCGGGAGCAGCCTGGATGATGATGAAGTTGATGATCAGAATGCCGAATAGAGTCGGGATAATCAGCAGCAGGCGCCGGAGAATATAAGCCAGCATGTTATTGCTCCGTACTCGCAGGTTCAGCCTGCCCGTTGGCAGGTTGCTCGGGGACTGCCGGTTTTGCGTCCGGTTTCACCCACCAGGTCATCACGCCGATATCCGACAGTGCCTTTGCCTTGGGGTGGGCGATATGGTCCCAGTAGGCCACGCGCCAGGTCTTGATGTGCCAGTTGGGCACCACATAGAAGCCCCAGAGCAGCACGCGATCCATGGCCTGGGTATGAGCGACCAGGTTCTGGCGCGAGTCGGCATTGATCAGGCCGTCCACCAGGGTATCGATGGCCGGGTCCTTGAGGCCCATGAAGTTGCGGCTGCCAGGGTTGTCGGCGCTGGAGGAATGGAAGTAGATCCGCTGTTCGTTGCCCGGAGAGCTGGATTGCGGGTAGCTGCTGACAATCATCTCGTAATCCCGCGAGCGCAGGCGATTGATGTACTCCGAGACGTCCACCCGGCGAATGCTCAGTTCGATACCCAGGTCATTCAGGTTACGCTTGTAGGGCAGCAAAACCCGCTCGAACTCGGTCTGGGCCAGCAGGAACTCCAGTTTGACCGGGTTGCCCTGGGTATCCACCATCTTGTCATTGACGATTTTCCAGCCCGCTTCCTGCAAGAGCTGGAAGGCGCGGCGCAGTTGCGGGCGAATCATGCCGCTGCCATCGTTGACCGGCAGTTTGTATTCCTCGTTGAAGACCCGGTCGGGGATCTTGCCGCGCAAGGGCTCCAGAATGGCCAGTTCCTGGGGCGATGGGAGGCCTCGGGCGGCCATCTCTGAATTGTCGAAATAGCTTTTGGTCCGGCTGTAGGAGCCGTTGAACAGTTGCTTGTTGGTCCACTCGAAATCCAGCAGCAGCGTCAGGGCCTCGCGAACCCGTATGTCCTGGAACACCGGTTTGCGCAGGTTGAAGACGAAGCCCTGCATGCCGGTCGGGTTGCCGTTGGGCAACTCTTCCTTGATCAGGCGCCCATCGCGCACGGCGGGGGTGTTGTAGGCGGTGGCCCAGTTCTTGGCGCTTGTTTCCATCCAGTAATCGAACTGCCCGGCCTTGCCGGCTTCCAGAGCGACGGTGTTGTCACGGTAGTAATCGGTGGTCAGGACATCGAAGTTATAGAGGCCCTTGTTGATCGGCAGATCCTTGGCCCAGTAGTCCTTGACCCGCTCGTAGCGCACCGAGCGTCCGGCCTTGACCTCTGCCACCTTGTAGGGGCCGCTGCCCAGCGGGACGTCCAGATTGCTTTTGCTGAAATCCCGGGTCGCCCAGAAATGCTTGGGCAGTACCGGCAACTGGCCGATGATCAACGGCATTTCGCGGTTGTTCTTGTGCTTGAACTTGAACAGCACGCGCAGGGGATCTTCGGCAATCACCTGATCGACATCGGCGTAATAGCCGCGATACATAGGGGAGCCATGCTTCATCAGGGCTTCAAAGCTGAACACCACATCCTCGGCGCGAACGGGATGTCCGTCATGGAAGCGTGCTTCAGGGCGCAGGTAGAAGCGCACCCAGTCGTTGTCCGGGGATTTCTCGATCTTGCCAGCGATCAATCCGTACTCGGTGAAGGGTTCATCCAGGCTGCGGCTGGTGAGGGTGTCATAGATGAGGCTGACGTCGTCGGCGGCAACACCCTTGTTGATGAAGGGGTTCAGGCTGTCAAAACTGCCGAAGCCTGCCTGGCGAAAGGTCCCGCCCTTGGGCGCGTCGGGGTTCACGTAATCGAAATGCTTGAAGTTGGCCGGGTATTTCGGGGCTTCGTCATACAGCGTCACGGCGTGCTGGGGAGCAGCCTGGGCGGTGCAGACGATACCGGCCAGGAATGCCTGCATGAACAGGGAGCGCAGTAGGGTCATCGGGTCTTCTCCGGAGTCTTGAGCCACCACGCACGCAGCCCCAGGGTATAGGGCGGGGTGGTGACCATGGCGAATCGATTGCGATAGGCCAGGCGATGATTGTTCAGGTACCAGTTCGGGATGCTGTAATGCTGGGAGAGCAACACACGATCAAGTGCGCGTGCCGTTGCGACTTGTTCGTCATGCGTCTGTGCGGCCAGCAACTTGTTGAGCAGGCCGTCGACCACTGGGTTGGCGACACCTGCGTAGTTCTTGCTGCCATTGACCGAGGCCTGGCTGGAGTGGAAATACTGCCACTGCTCAAGGCCAGGGCTGAGTGTCTGTTGCAGGGTCATGAGGATCATGTCGAAGTCGAAGTGATCCAGCCGCTGCTTGTATTGGGCACGGTCCACGGTCCGCAGGCTGGCTTCGATACCGATGCGGCGCAGGTCTTCTATATAAGGCTGCAGAATGCGTTCGAGGTTGGGGTTCACCAGCAGGATTTCAAAGCGCAGCGGCTGTTTGTCCGCATTGAGCAGGCCTTGCTCGGAGAGCTTCCAGCCTGCCTGGGTCAGCAGGCCCAGCGCCTGGCGCAGGGTTTCCCGCGGGATGCCCCGGGCATCGGTCTTCGAGGGGCTGAAAGGCCCGGTGAACAGGCTGGCGGGTAACTGGTCCCGGTAAGGCTCCAGCAGTTCCAGTTCGCGACCGGTGGGCTGGCCTGTCGCAGAAAACTCGCTGTTGGGGTAGTAGCTGGTGGAACGTGAGTAGGCATCACTGAACAGTGCCCGGTTGGTCCACTCGAAATTGAACATCAGCCCCAGCGCCTCGCGAACCCTGATGTCGGCAAAGGTGCCGCGCCGGGTGTTCATGAACAGGCCCTGAGTCTGGGTCGGAATCCGGTGAGGGATCTGCGCCTTGATCACCTGCCCATTGGCGACCGCCGGGAAGTTGTAGCCATTGGCCCAGTTTTTGGCCTGATGTTCGATATAAATGTCGAATTCACCGGCTTTGAAGGCTTCAAACGCCACATCGCTGTCGCGGTAGAACTCCACTTCTACCCGGTCGAAATTGTATTTGCCGCGATTGACCGGCAAGTCCTTGCCCCAGTAGTCCTTCACCCGCTCGAATACCAGTTGGCGTCCGGGTTGCACGCGGGTGATGCGGTAGGGGCCGCTGCCCAGGGGCGGCTCAAAAGTCGTGGCCTTGAAGTCGCGGTCTTTCCAGTAGTGCTGCGGCAGCACCGCCAGTTCGCCCAGGCGCAGAATCAGCAGCGGATTGCCGGAGCGCTTGAAAACAAAGCGGATGCGATGGCGGTTGAGGATGTCGACCCGCTGCACTTCCTGCAAGGCCGTGCGGTATTGCGGGTGACCGTCCTTGAGCAACGTGCGGTAGGAGAAGGCCACGTCATAGGCGGTAATCGGCTTGCCATCATGGAAGCGCGCCTGAGGACGAAGGTTGAACACCACCCAGCTACGGTCCTCGCTGAACTCCACCGACTGGGCGATCAGCCCATAGCTCGAAGTCGGCTCATCGCCGGACGGGTCGTATTGGCCGGTGCCGACCATCAAGGGCTCGTTCAGCTCGTTGACGCCATATTGCAGGAAGTTACCGGTCGAAACCGGGCTGGTGCCTTTGAAGGTGTAGGGGTTGAGGGTGTCGAACGTACCGAAGGCCATCATTCGCAAGGTGCCACCCTTCGGCGCCTCGGGATTGACCCAGTCGAAATGAGTGAAGCTGGCCGGGTACTTGAGAACGCCAAACTGCGCATAGCCATTGCTTTCGCTGATGGCTGCGCTGGCACAGAAGCTCAAGACCAGACAGATAAACAGCAGGAAGGGACGTATCACGATCCAGACGGCTTGGGCTTTCGGGTCGCTAACAGTAACAGCTTGTCCCGGCTGGAAAAAGACCGCAGGCAATGCCGGTGGGATGGTCTGAACGACCACTTGCCCCGAGGTTGCTCCAGGGCAGGTGGCCGGCGTCATCAATGAGGCAGGTAGACAGTCAGGGTCTGGCCGGGTTTAAGGGCCTGACCGGTACGCGGGTTCCAGCGCTTGAGATGCTTCATGTCGACATTGAAGCGCTTGGCGACCAGATACATCGAGTCGCCTTTCTGGATCTTGTACTGCATGGATTTCTTGTCGCCGGGCTCGGCGCTGGCGGTTGCCGTGCTATTGGCCTTGCCGCCCTGTACGACCAGCGTCTGGCCGATCTGGAGCTTGTTGCCGGAAAGCTTGTTCCAGCGTTGCAGCTCTACGACATCAACCTTGTGTGCCTGAGCGATGCTCGACAGGTTGTCGCCACTCCTGACCTTGTAGCTGCGGCCGGTGGCCGGCTTGTCGTTGCTGGCCAGTTCCTCGAACACTGGCTGCGAAGACTTCGTGCCGGGCTGGACCGGAATGTTCAGGGATTGACCTGCCTTCAGCCTGTTGCCTTCCAGTCTGTTGTTGCTCTTGATCGAGCTGACCGTCACCTGATAACGACCGGCAAGGCTTTCCAGCGTATCGCCACGGCGCACACGGTAGGGCTGCCATGCGGTCAGTTCTTCGGGCTTCATGGCCGACAGGCTTGCCGTCAACAGTTGGGCCTTGGATGTCGGCACCAGCAAATGCTGAGGGCCGTCGATGGTCAGGCGCTTCTTGAAGGCCGGGTTGAGCTGGATGAGCTCGTCTTCGTCGATATTGGCCAGGCTCGCGACCTTGGACAGGTCGACACGCTTGTTGAGCTCGACGACTTCGAAATAGGGCTCGTTGGCAATCGGGTTCAGGTTGACGCCATAGGCATCCGGCGACAGAACCACCTGGGACAAGGCCAGCAACTTGGGCACGTAGTCACGTGTTTCCTGTGGCAGCGGCAGGTTCCAGTAGTCTGTAGGCAGGCCGAGCTTCTCGTTGCGTTCGATGGCGCGGCTGACCGTGCCTTCGCCGGCATTGTAGGCGGCCAGTGCCAGCAGCCAGTCGCCGTTGAACATGTCATGCAGCTTGGTCAGGTAATCCATGGCTGCCACGGTGGATGCCTGGATATCGCGGCGCCCGTCATAGAAGTTGGTCTGGCGCAGATTGAAGTAACGCCCTGTGGACGGGATGAACTGCCACAGGCCGACAGCCTGGCTGCGGGAAATGGCCATCGGGTTGTAGGCGCTTTCGATCACTGGCAGCAGGGCCAGTTCGAGGGGCATGTTGCGTTCTTCAAGGCGCTCGACGATGTAATGCATGTAGAGGCTGCCACGCTCGCCTGCGCCTTCCAGAAACGAGGGGTTGTTGGCGAACCACAGACGCTGCTGGTCGATACGCGGGTTCTGGTCGTTGTTCTGTTGCAGCTGGAAGCCCTGGCGCATCCGGTCCCAGATATCCTGGGGTGGTGCCGAAGGGCTTGGCGTCTGGGTGATGAAGATGGGTTTTTGCTTGATATGGGTAGCGAGGTTGGACGTGCGGTAAGTGCTGCTGGGCTCGACGTGACTGGTGGTCTGACAGCCTGCCAGCAGGGCGCTCGCGGCTACAGCCACAGCCTGCGCGAGCCGAGTCAATGCGTCCGGATTTAGGTGTTTGTGTGTGAGTGACGACATTGGCTGGGGGGGACTTCCAGGCGAAAATGTCGGGCGATTCTAGAAAGCGTCCCCCCAACGGTCAACCTTTCAGAACTTTTGTGCCGATCACTCGGGTTTTAGAACGTATCTTTCCATGCCCTCAAGCTAGCAAAAACCTCGCTCGGCGAGGGGTTTTCGTGGCCGCTCCGTTCGTCCGCTTTTTCTTTAACAGATGTTTCCCCGACCCTCAGGAAGGGGTTGGTGCGTCGTTCCAGAGCTAGATTGGAAGGCAGACTGATGCGATTTTCGCTGCGCCACTGGCTGACTTGCGCCAGACGTTCGGCAATGTCCCGATTGTCCGGTTCCACGGCCTGGGCGAAAAGCAGATTGCTCAGGGTGTACTCGTGGGCGCAGTAGATCAGCGTGCTGTCGGGCAATGCCGCCAGTCGGCTCAGGGATTCATGCATCTGCTGAGGCCTCCCTTCAAACAGACGACCGCAGCCTGCGGCGAACAGGGTGTCGCCACTGAACAGCACGGGAGAGGTGGTGTCATGGTGATAGAAGGCGATATGGCCCAGGGTATGGCCCGGTACGGCATGGACCACGAAGTCCTGGCCCAGAACCGATACCCGGTCATTGTCGGTCAGCGCGACATCACGGGCCGGAATGTTTTCCGTGGCCGGGCCGAGCACGCGGGCACCTGTGGCCTGCTTGAGACGCACGACACCGCCGACATGGTCGTTGTGATGGTGAGTGATCAGGATGTCGCTCAGTTGCCAGCCAGGATTGTGCTCCAGCCAGTCGAGGACCGGCTGTGCATCACCCGGATCGACCACTGCGCAGCGCTGAGTGGAAAGGTCTTGTAACAACCAGATGTAGTTATCGTTGAAAGCGTGCAGAGCGTGAATCTGTATCATGGCGCAGTTCGCACATCAGGAAACAATGGTGCATCTTAGTCTTTGATGCGGTTGCAAGCGAACCCAAGGAGACCCCACATGACCGATGAAGCGTTCGCCCAGGCTGATCCTGAATGGTTGGCCCTGATGCAGGCCGCACGCACCTGGCTGTCCGGGCCGTTGGGGCAACTGCTGCTCGAAGAGGAGCGCCGGGTGCTCGAAGATGAGCTGGGGCGTTATTTCGGTGGTTACCTGGTGCATTACGGGCCATCTGCTGAAAACCCGCCCGTAGCGAAGCAGGTGCAACGCAATGTCCGGCTCGGGGCGCCGTTGCCCGGCGTCGAGATCGTTTGCGAAGAAGAGGCCTGGCCCTTGAGCGAGCATGCCGCCGATGTGGTGGTCCTGCAGCACGGCCTGGATTTCTGCCTTTCGCCCCATGGCCTGCTGCGCGAAGCCGCCAGCAGCGTCAGGCCGGGCGGTCACCTGCTGATTATCGGTATCAACCCCTGGAGTACCTGGGGTTTGCGGCATTTCTTTGCCCGTGATGGCTTGCGCAAGGCGCGCTGCATTTCACCGTCCCGGGTTGCCGACTGGTTGAACCTGCTGGGGTTCGCGCTGGAGAAGCGTCGCTTCGGATGCTATCGTCCGCCTCTTTCTTCGGCGGCATGGCAGGCACGCCTTGGCGGTCTGGAAAGCCTCGGTGAGGGGCGGCAAAGTCCGGGCGGCGGCTTCTATCTATTGGTGGCGCGCAAGCTGGTTGTTGGCTTGCGTCCCTTGCGTCAGGTCCGTCGCGAGCCAATGGGCAAGCTGATCCCGTTGCCGATGGCCAAGGTCAATCGCAATACGCCGCAACCTTAGAGCGTCGAGCCTGCCGTCCTGCCGAATAATCCCTTTGATTCTGGAACGGTTGTAATGAGCGAAAGCGTTGAACTCTTCACTGATGGCGCCTGCAAGGGCAACCCTGGTCCTGGTGGCTGGGGTGCATTGCTCATCTACAAGGGCGTCGAAAAGGAATTGTGGGGCGGCGAGGCCAATACCACCAATAACCGCATGGAACTGACCGGTGCCATTCGCGGCCTGGAAGAACTCAAGCGTCCTTGCGAAGTGACCCTGGTGACGGACTCGCAATACGTCATGAAAGGCATTACCGAGTGGATGGTCAACTGGAAGAAGCGCGGCTGGAAGACCGCTGCCAAGGAGCCGGTCAAGAATGCCGACCTCTGGCAACAACTGGACGAACAGGTCAGCCGTCATACCGTGAAGTGGCAGTGGGTGCGTGGCCATATCGGCCATCCCGGCAACGAGCGTGCCGACCAGTTGGCCAACCGTGGCGTGGATGAGGTGCGCGGCATCAAGCAGGGCTGATGTTGGCCGGATGAGCTGAACGGCTCATCCGGCCTTGCAGCATGCTAAGATCGCGGCCTGTAGACGAGGCAACAGTCAATGGCAGTGCAAAACACAGATAACAGGTCCGTAGTACTCGATACCGAAACCACCGGTATGCCCGTCACCGACGGCCACCGCATCATCGAGATCGGTTGCGTCGAGTTGATTGGCCGCCGCCTGACCGGGCGGCATTTTCACGTCTATCTGCAACCTGATCGCGAGAGCGATGAAGGTGCGATTGGCGTTCACGGTATCACCAACGAATTTCTGGTTGGCAAACCGCGCTTCAATGAAGTCGCCGAAGAGTTCTTCGAGTTCATCAAGGGCGCCCGGCTGATCATCCATAACGCGGCGTTCGACGTTGGTTTCATCAACAACGAATTCGCGTTGATGGGCGCGCACGACAAGGCCGATATCACCCAGCATTGCTCGGTGCTCGATACGCTGTTGATGGCTCGTGAGCGTCACCCGGGCCAGCGCAACAGCCTCGATGCCTTGTGCAAACGCTATGGCGTAGACAACTCGGGCCGTGAGCTGCACGGCGCATTGCTCGACTCCGAGATCCTGGCCGATGTCTATCTGGCCATGACCGGTGGGCAGACCAGCCTGTCTCTGGCCGGTAACGCGAGCGATGACAACGGCTCCAGCGGTGGGAGTGCCAACCGCGGCAGCGAGATTCGCCGCCTGTCCGGCCGTCAGCCGTCGCGCATCATTCGTGCGACCGAAAGTGAAGTGGCAGAGCATGAAGCACGCCTGGCCATTATTGCCAAGGCGGCAGGCGCGCCGCCGTTGTGGGTTCAGTTGCAAGAGGCCAAGGCTCAGGCTTCGTCCTGACCGGGCCATGGTTTGCACCAGCATGGCAGCGGTGAAATGACGGTAGCAAACCCCTCTCTGAGCATTCGTGTCGCAGACGAATGCTTCGAGGACTATATCCTCAACAGCGAGTTCACCTTTACGGTCCAGGGCTATGCCCGTGTTGTCGTGGGGCAGAGTGTCGAGTCCTGGGTCGTCGATACCGTAGAGCCTTACCTCAAGAACTACGGTATCGATTCACAGGAGTTCTGTGATTACCGTGACGCCGCCGACAGTACGGTGCTGGTTGCCTGGCTGGGAGAGCAGGCGGTCGGGCATATCGTGCTTAGCACTCACTGGAATGGTTTTGCCCATATCGATGAGCTGGCGGTGGACGAGTCGGCCCGGCGTTGCGGGGTTGCCCGGTCATTGCTGGATGTGGCGCAGTTCTGGAGCCGTCAGCGCAATCTGCCGGGCATCATGCTCGAAACCCAGAACAACAACCTTGCGGCCTGCCGACTCTACGAGCGTTGCGGGTATGTCGTGAGCGGTTTTGACCATATGCGCTATCGCGCCATAGACCCGACGACCCGTGAAACAGCGATTTTCTGGTACCTGATCTTTCCTGAAACGTAGATGCCGTCTTGTCCTGTTCGGGCTTTTCGCGAATAAATTCGCTCCCACGGATATGTGTGCGGCAGGAGATCACCCGCCGCCTCGGCACCGCGCTGTCGCGCAGCAAACAGGAGCAGGTGTTTCCAGATTCATGGTTCGGCCCCGCCTTGGGGTCGAACCGGAGCGGAGGGTTTTCCCCTTTTGCCAAAACAAAAGGGGGCCGCCGTAAAGGCGGAACCAGTAGGACCAGCACATGCCGATAATGGATATGTACGCCGGATAACGTTTTTACCCTACATAAAATACGTTCTAATTCATGGTCTTGCGTCTTGTTTGATGAGAGCGGATTCATTCGCTAGGCGTCATTGAATACGATGGATTTTCAGGGAATCCGGGTCATCTTCACGCCTGACTGGATCACCTCAAAATCATCTCCACCCAAATGGTTGACCCTGTCGCCGATAGCCAGGCGATACGTTTTGACAGGCTCCTTGCCGTCAGCCTCATCTGGCTGTGATTCCTGGAATTCATGCACCGGGTAGATACGGCCTGCCGCATCTCTTGCATGAAACTGTCCGACGAGAACTGAAGCCATCTGCTTTGTAACCTCTGAAAAACCACTGATTTTGCATGCCATTCACATGGCCGGTGCAGGTGTTCTGCATCCGTCATGTAGCGTTGTAGACCTTCGTTTGGAGAGTGAGTTTGCCGTTCACGAAAAAATAGTCATGGGCCATTTTTTCAATATCACCGGGATGGCACAGGCGTTTTTTTGAATTGCCATATGTACAGCAGTCGCTGATCAGCCTCTCTATAAGCTCGTTTTCCTTTATTCCCGTTGCAAACCCTTTGAAGCGGGGAAACGCGAACAAGGAGAATGGCTTATGCCTCCATCAACAGCTCCGTATTTCTATAGCGATTCACTCAAAAGCCGATTTACCCAGAGCCTGACTGAGGCCGTCAGTGACAGTCGGATCACTAGTGGCGAATGCCAGTGGCTCAAGCGTCTGGTCGAGATATCCAACAACATTCTGGAGACTTCACCTTACCCTCGGGTCGACAGGTTGATCATGGAAGACGGTGCGCCGATTCATGCGGAGCTGGCATCTGCGTTATTGATCAGTGATCCGACCCGCACCGATGCACCAGTATTTCTGAGCACCCTGCTTTTTGGGGTCGAGCGTTTCGAGAGCCGACGGGCACTGCTCAACCTGCTGAACGAACGTTATGCCCACAGTGCGAGCCAACCGCTTCGTCTGGATGCCGAACTGATCGAAGGCCCCGTGTTCGAGTGCCAGATGGAACTGATTCTTCAGCAGCAGATGGAGCATCTGAATACCTTGTCCGATTGTCTGCATCAGTTGCCTTCCTTGCAGACGGTACTGGCGCAGGCACTCCAGGAGAACCTGAGCGAGCAACTGCCCGAATCGTCCATCAACGTGTTTCGCGACATGTCACAGACCCTCAGTGACTCTGTTCCAGCTACTCAGGGTTCTGCGGCTCCCACTGTCCTTTATGCGCAGTATCTATCCAGCACCGTACTGGATGAGTACGACGCCCAGTCCGGTTCTTCAAAGCCGGTGCAGCGTTTTCTCGGAGCCGATGGTCAGGTGCTTTCTGCCGATCAGGCACTTCCCTACGTTCAGTCCATTACCCGAAGCGTGCAAGAGCTCCCCGCCAGCTATGAAAGGTCCCTTGTCGATTATTGGGGGCAGGAGCTTGAGGGCGGGCTGACGATGACGGCCTTTGCGGGGTATGCATTGGCCGAGTCATTTCGTCAGAAACTTTTGTCGTCCAGGGAGGCGGGGGTTCTGACCTCGTTCGAGTTCCGTCGTTTACGGGCTCTCCTGCCATCGCCCAGCGCTACTCCCGGCAGTGATTGGGTTCATGTGTACAGGATTGCGGCCAGTGTTGAAGGGCAGGGGCCGGTCAAGATTCTGGGCGTGCTGCTGATCCAGTTCACGACCGGCTCGTTAACGGGTTTTTACATGTTTTCGATGATGGAGGGCTTTCGCCGTTTTGCTGATGAACAGGCGGTAGCCACGCATTTCGGAACCGAGGCAGGGCGTCTCGAACTGTTACGTTACTCCTCTTTGAACGACCATGGGTTGCTGAGTGCTTCTGGTCGTGTACAGATACAACTGAGCCTGATCGAGCACTCATTGTTCAGCGAGCACGCCAGATCTGTCATCGCCCTGCAGAAGCGAAATCTGGACTATGTACTGGGGTTGCCTTCTGTTTCCCATCGTCTGGCGACTGTTCAGATCGACGATGCGCTGGATATTCGGGGGCTGCTGGATAGTCGTCTGTACGGTCTTCATGACTCCGGACGATGGCGCTCCGGTGTTTTTCTCCCTGAGCATTCGTTGAATCTGGAGCAGATTCCGAAAAGCCTGTTCACGGAAAAGAAACTTGAAAGTGACTTTCTGGCTTCCTGGGGCGAGCAATTGCATGAGATGGATGATCTTGTCCGGCTTTTGGGGCAGTTGTACGCCGGGGTTGCCAGTTGCATGCGCCACGCTTTGAACCGGTATCTGGCAGTCATCGGTCATCAGGTTCTCGATGCGCGCAGGCTTTGGGGGCATATTCCAGGCAAAGGTGCCAGAAGCCTTGTTTCTCTGGCGTTTGAAGAGGTCGTCAGAGAAGGCTCGGGTATCTGGTCTGAAAGCTGGAAACTGAGCGATTCATCGGACCCGGCTCTGGCCAGTTCCATGAATCTGTTACCGCCCCGATTGACAGGGAAAATCGTTTCTCTGGTGCAGCGCGATTTTGCCCGCAGGTATGAGTTACAGCTCAAGAGTCTTTACCACAAACCGGTGCGGCTGCTCGATACCCGGATTTATCCAGACAGGCTGTCGGAGCTTGTTCGTGAGCAAACGCTACGCCTTGAACTGGAGATCGAGCGACGTCGCGGCACGATCGACGCGGATGCGCTGGACATGCTCCAGCAGGTTCTGGACAGGCCTTTGCGTAGTTTGAGAGCCGTTTTTGGCAGCCAGCGTGTCGAGGCTTTTGCGCTGGCCCTCAAGCTTGATGGCATAGCGCACCACATTCCCCTGACCAATACCTTCGTGTTGTTTGATTCGACGCGCGATGCTCAATACCTCATGTGGTCCTTGCACATGGGGTTCAAGGTGCTTGAGCCCGGTCAGGATATCGATAGCCTGGTCAGTTCCTGGCTCGTTCGTCTTGATCATCGCAGCTATGTGCTGGACCTCTTGAATGAGTCGGACAAGCCCGTGGTACGGCAGTATTGCGAGGCGAATGAACTGCCGACTGTCAGTCTGGAACTGACACGTATCGAGGAGCATTTCATTCGGTTTCTGGAGGATGCCGAAAACGGGCGTAAGCGGCAGGGGATCCTGCATCAGTATGAGCGGGCACGCACGTGGAAACTCAAGCCCGAGCTGTTTTGCAATGCACTGGATCTGGCTGAGCATGATGACAGCAAGCGTCGTATAGTCGGGCGTCTTGGCATCAGGTTGCAAATGATGCAAGGCGATGCACTGCTTTCCAGGTGGATCAAGGAGGCCTCCATCGATGACCAGATAATGCTATTGGGGATATGGCAGCGCTTTTATGCAACCCACGATCTTAAAAAGGATTTTCTGTTCGCGATTCCTGATATTCACGAGTATGCACAGCGCAAGTTGTCCGAAAGGCTGGAGGCAGATTTTCCCGATCATGACCTCACTCCTGAACAACTGAGCGTTACCCTGACGCATTACATTCCTGCACCGGTAGCACCGGGAGAGATTCCACCGTCATTACCTGTCGCCACCACACGGGTCAGTGAAAGCCTGACCAACTTCGCCATTGACCGGTTCTTTTCAGCCCAGGATGGCGTCATGTCCATCTCGTTGAAGGAGGGCGTTCAGCCGGTTTCCTCGCTGACGGTGGGGTACATTCGCCAGATGGTTCGCTCGCTGGATATCGCAGCAAACTACCGATTGATGGTGGCGCAGAAGCTCGATGAAAAGTCCGCGGATTATGCCGTTCGGGAAAACAACTACATCGATCAGGTGCCGTCCTATGAATTGCTGAAGGCTTTTCAGCTCAAGCTCATGGGGCTTATGACTCTGGAAGGCTATGACGCCATCGAAAGTGTCATGACCATGCCTGACGGTATTGCGCGGGTGCCCTTCAAGGAGCGCGATATCACCATCAGTCCCTTGCAACTGTTACGTGCCGATGCCGGTTGGGCACCCGATGACGTCATGGGTATCTATGTGATTGCACCCAGTACCCCCCAGAAAGGTCCATGGGTGCTGTATTCGGTACTCGGCCGTGAATTCTCGATCAAGGAGTATGCCGACAGGAATGCGCTGCTGGCCGATATCCGGACTTCCAGCAATTTGCAGGATTTCATCCTGAGCCGCCTTGATCCGGCAGCTAGGCATGTTTATGCCCATGGCGGTTTTCAGGAGCCGCATCTTCCGTTCAGTGTCGAGTCTTCCATGGATGTCCCCTGGAAACGTCCGGCGCCGGTGGATATCAGAACGACACCTTACAAGGGGAATGCCCTGCAATTACTGTTCAAGGGGACTCTGGAAACCTTCAAGCAGCTTATTCAGGATGACAGCGTTACCAATACAGAAAATGATCAGGCCGCTTCCAACTATCTATGGGGTCTGCTGGGTGAGCAGATATTGTCGTTCATGCCGGGCAGGCTGGGCGCGCTTGTGGGTGTCTGGCAAAGCCGGACTCTGTTTCAGGCTTCTGCTCGCGCTGTTGCAGACAAGCACTGGGGCGAGGCCGCTTCGGAATTCACGGCGGCGCTGAGCATGGCGATATCTTCCCGGAAAAAGTCCCGGGAGGAGTTTGCCGAACAGCTTGAAGAGCCTGAAGAAGTGCTGGCACCTGACGATACGTCTTCCCGATTTCGCTGGGGCAACAATGTTCTCTCGTCGCAGGTGCAAGGGCGTTTGCGCCAGCTTGAAGTCCGGGGGGTGGCCTTGAACGAATTGCATAAGGACAACCTGTTCAATACCTACCGCGATGAGCATACCCACAAAGAGTATGTCGCGATTCAAGGAAAGGTCTATCAGGTCGAGTTGAGTGAAAAAAACTGGCGCATTGTCGGCAAGGACCAGTCGGGACCCAGGATCAAGCTCAATATAAGACAGCAATGGGAGCTGGACCTTGCAGGGCTCAAGGGCGGCGGCCCGGTCGTGAGCCGCTTTCAAAATACAATGGTCAATCTGGATGTCGACAGATATATGGTGATCGAGGCCAGGGGGACGACTGAAATTCGTCAGGTATTCCGCGACCGGACGGAGTTGATAGCCGAGGCGCACAATCAGGCACGGAAATATCTGGAGAACGCCTTGGATAATCTCAAGGAGCCCTCTGCGGAAAACCTCGATCCTCGATGCATACATATCCTCTCGGAGTTTTTCAGTTATTCAGATCCCGATGCGCGCCTGATCGGTTCTGTCAGGGATTCTCTCACCACGTTATACGGTGCCTTGATGGACCCTTCGCTTTCGCCTCATGACTCTGAGCGTTATGTCGTCGGGATCAACAGGCCTGCCCACCATGACTCCACGGCATTTGTATTCGTTTACGATCCGATGAGGCGGATTTTCCTTACCGACAAGTTCTTTCGCCTGCCTTACTATCGCCTCAAGGTTTCAGCGGTTCGTACAGGCGAGTTCAATATGGGGTCGCATCATCGTGGCACTATCCTGCTTCATGAACTTTCCCATCTGTGCCTGAATACGGAAGATATTGCTTATGTCGACTCGAATGCACCGTTCTTTGATCTTATGGAGGACACGGCTGAGTTCAGGAAACGTCTCAAGGACGAGGTGGTGGCTGCGCAGTATGGCACGTTGTCCTATCACACTGACCGCAGCAAACTGTTTGCACAACTGACTGACGGGGCATTCAAGGATCTGAAACATCGCGAGGGGGGCGCAAAGGCTGCGGTTTTACGTATCACCGGCAAGAACAACCTGTCGCAAGCGAGAGATGTCTTTTATGCCGATGCTCACGTGCGCAGTGAGGTCATGTTGAATAATGCCGATTCACTGGCCTTGTTGGTGTCCTTGCTCGGGCGGGTGAGTTTCTCGCATGTATCTTGAACGCCCGGTCGCTATGCGGTCATCTGTGTGCTGCTACGGCGCATGTCTCTTCAGTAGCCAGGTAATGTGGCATTACGGTAGCCAGCACTTGCCCTGATCGTGACTTGGGCTATACCTGATGGTTCCTTGAATCAGATGACGGATATCTCCATGAGCCAGGTTCACTCCATCGCTGTATTGGTCGGCAGTCTGAGAAAAGACTCCATCAACCGTAAGATCGCGCTCGCATTGGCTGATCTGGCCCCTGACACACTGAAGCTGAACATCGTCGAGATCGGTGACCTGCCGCTGTACAACGAAGACATTGATGGCACTTCGGCCCCGCAGGCCTACACGAGATTTCGCGAACAGCTTGCAGCCGCAGACGGCCTGTTGTTCGTTACCCCGGAATACAACCGTTCAGTGCCAGGCGCCCTGAAGAATGCCATTGACGTGGGCTCGCGGCCCTATGGCAAAAGTGCTTTCAGTGGCAAGCCGGGCGCGGTGATCAGTGCTTCACCCGGCGCGATCGGTGGTTTTGGTGCCAATCACCATTTGCGCCAGTCACTGGTATTTCTGGACGTTCCTTGCCTGCAACAGCCCGAAGCCTATCTGGGCAATGCAGGTACCTTTTTCGACGAAGCCGGTGCGTTGTCGGAGAAGACCCGGCCGTTCCTGCAAACCTTCATCAATGCCTACGCCACCTGGGTAGAGAAAAACAGCAAAGTCACCGCCGACTGACATTGCCCGAGGCTTCATTTCAATATCCGGCAATCAATTGCTTTATGTAACGCAGCCATTTCGATGCCCTCCATAAGCTGTTTCTTTTCCTTGCCTGCGCCGGTCATCCGGCGTGTGGCGAGGTTCCATGAAAAGGAAATGGCACATGTCATCACCCCCGTATTTTTTCAGCGAGTCGCTCAAAGTGCGATTCGAGCAGAGTATCAAGGCGGCAATCGACACATCCCGTATCAGGATCGACGAGGGCAGATGGCTACAGCGACTGGTGGGCGAAACCGGCAAGTCGGACGTGCCTCCTCCCCGTGTCGACAGGCTGGTCATGGATGATGGCTCCACGCCCAACGCTGAGCTGGCCGGCGCATTATTGATAAGCGATACGCAGGACAGCAAAGCTCCGGTGTTCCTGAGTACCTTGTTGTTCGGTATCGAGCGTTTCAAGAGCAGGGCTGCGTTGCTCGTCAGCCTCAAGAAAAGGTTCGACGAGATCCGGGAAATGTCGCTGGAGGTCGATGCGCGCTTGATCGATGGCCCGCTGTTCGAGGTTCAGATGCAGTCTGTTGTCCAGCAACAGGTGCAGCATCTTGACCGGTTGTCCGAACGACTGCACGGCATGCCGTCCCTGCAGACTGCGCTCGGTAAAGCCTTGCAGCAAAGGCTTGCACAGCTTCTGCCCGGCAATGATATCGATGTCTTCCACCATCCCGTGCAAATCGTCGAGGAACGCTCATCCGAAAGCGTCATGACGACCAGTCTGGTGGCATGCACCCAGACACTGGTCGAGGTCGCGACCCATAAATATGCGGGTGAAGAGCCTGGAAAAGGGCTTGTCCTGAGATTTCTGGATGCTCAAGGCCGGATTCTGACCCCGGTCCAGGCGCAGCCATACGTCCAGGCGCTCGATGAGTTGAGGTCTATCGTCACCGATACGTACGAGCAGTTGCTGGATGAGTACTGGAGTCAGGTTACGAATGATGGCCGCACGCTACGAGATGTTGTCGCCCATGCCCTGGCCGAGTCCTTGCGCCAGACCTTGTTGACCGGTACAGAACAAGGGGCGCTGACGGGACACGAATGCCGTCATCTGAGTTCACTGCTGCCGTATCCCGGTGCGCCTGAGGATTTGAAATCGGTCACGGTCAGCAGGCTGGCTGTCAGTATCGGTGATCAGGAGCCGGTCAAGCTGGTCGGTGTATTCCTGATCGAGTTTCGGGTCGAGCAGTTACCGGTGCTGTATCTGTTTTCATCGTTGTACGGGTTCAGGCATTACGTTGACAGGAAGCAGATCAGCGAGCATTTCTCCAGTGTTCAGGGGCGAGCCGAACTGCTGAGTTTTTCCTCGCTGGACGATCACCCCCTGATCGACATGCAAGGCCCGCTCAAGCTGCGTGTGGATGCACTGACTGTTCCATGGTTCCCCGAATTCATCAGGTCGATCATCGGCTTGCAGAAGCGCAATGTTCGTTATGTGCTGGGCCTGCCGGCAATCGTTTATCAAAAGGCATCGGTCCGGGTCGACGATGCGCTCGATGTGCGTGGCCTGCTGGACGCCCGGCTGTTGCGCCTGCGCGATTCTGGACGCTGGCAGGCCGGGCAGATTGAATTCGAGCCGCTCTGGGATCACTTGCCTTCGGTCCCGACGGTCGATCAAGGGGATCACGATTACCCCGTACTGCAAGCCTGGGCTGACAGAATGATCAGCCTCGATGCGCGAATGGAGCGTCTGGCCACGCTGCATTCGGGAGTGGAGACGTGCATGCGTCATGCACTTGATCGCTATCTGGCACTGATCGGCGGTGAACCTCTGGATGCGCGTGAACTCTGGGTCGTGAGGGCCAGCTCCGGCGAGCCCGCGATTCGACTGGTTTCGCTGGCTCTTCAACGGTTCAGTCAACCAGGCCTTGTACCGCTCCTGGACGGGACGGTGGTGAAAGGGCAGGCCGCTGCGCTTCAGAATCAACCCGAGATCCGTTTGCCGCTGACGTTATTCGAGTCGATGCTCAAATGGATACTGCCCGATTTTGCAGAGCGTTATGACCGCCAGCAGCGAGACTTCTATTCTCTGCCGACTCGTCGACTCGATACGCAAATACACCCTGGCGTATGGGCGACTCATTCCCGTGAAGACGCTCTACGTCTGGAACTCTCTCTGGAACGGCATCTGGAAGTATTCGATACGAAGGTCCTGGATATGCTCCAGCAAGTGCTGGACAGACCGCTGCCGCACCTGCGCGAGGTACTGGGCGATGAGCGGGTCGAGGTCTGCATGCTGTCATTGCATTACGAGCCGGATCTGCCACCGATTCCACTGGCGAATGCTTTCGTGCTCTACAACCCCCGGCAACCCGGCTCCAATGTTCTGTGGACAATGTTGAACGGTCTGACGAAATTCGATTCTCGCCAGGCACTGGCAGACAATTTGCTGGCCTGCCTGAGACGTGTGGACAGGATCGATAATGTGCTTGAACTCTTGTCCGGGGCGGACAGGCATGCATTGCTCAAGTACCTTGAGCGACCTGGCGAATTGGGTATCCGTGTCATGTTCCAGGTGATTGAGGGGCATCTGGTTCACGCGCTACAGGAGGCTGAAAACCAGCGACAGCGGATGACCGTGAATTTTATCTACAACCGGGCGCAGACCTGGGGCCTGACCCCCGATCTGTTTGGCAAAGCGCTCGCGGTTACCGAGCGCGACGATGGAACCCGTCAGGCAGTGAATGATCTGGGCGCGGCTCTTCAGGTGTTGATCTATAAAGCCATTGCGCCGACCTGGGTGACCGAATCTTCGTTTGATGACCTGATTACGCTTACCAATCTGGTGCAGCGTTTTTATATCTCCAGCAGTACGCACGAAGATTTCCTGTTTGATATTCCCGATATTCGTGACCATGCAAAGGAAAAGCTGAGCGAGAGGCTTTCGGTCGATTTTCCGGGCGCGAATCTGGACTCCGATCAACTGATCGTGACCCTGACGCACTATGTACCCGCGATTGTTGCGACCGGCCAGACACCCCAAGGCATACCCGCAGCAACCCAGAAAATAAGCGAAACGCTCACCGATTTTTCCATCAACCGCTTTTCATCCATACAGGATGGCGTCATTTCCATTGCGCACAAGGACGGCAGCCCTTTGAGCGCGTCGTTGACCCCCGAATACATTCGAGACTTGTTGCAGTCGCTGGATGTCGCTACCGACTATCGGCAACTGGTCGATTCGGCGCTCGATAACCGTAGCCCTTCCCATCTTGTGCGCAAGAGTAACTTTGCCGAGCAGATTCCGGTTACAGAGGTCTTGAAGGCATTTGTACTCAAACTCAGGAACAAGCTGTCGGCTGAGGCATATGACTTTATCGAGTCTGTATTCAATATGCCTGACGGTATTGCCCGCTTGCCGGTCCGTGGGTGGGACGTGGTGCTGAGTCCCTTGCTGATCCTGCCCGCTCCCAAAGGCTGGGAGCCGACTCCGGTTCTTGGCGTTTACGTGATTACTCCTAAAGCTTCGCAGCAGCCGGGGCCCTGGGTGATCTATGCGCCGCTGTGCGAGCAGTGGACATTCAGAGAGTATGCCGACCAGGCAGCTCTGGTGACCGACCTGTGTACTTCCGGCAGTCTCCAGACGTATGTCCTTGACCGCATTGACCCGACCATGCGCCACATCTATGACCATGGTGGCTTTCACGAGCCACATCTGCCTTTCAGCATTGAAGACTCGATGGGCCTTCCCTTTGAGCGCCCGCTGCCGGTGACTTTCATGCTGGAGCCCTGCGAGGGGAATGCGCTGGAGTATCTGTTACCGGGGGTTCTTGAGGCTTTCAAGTTCGATATACGTCAGCAAAGCGTTACCAATGACGAGAACCGGCGCACCTCGTCAAAGTACTTGTTCGGCCTTGCGGTTGAACAAGTACTGGCATTCGTGCCGGGGCGTCTCGGTGCGTTGGTCGGTGTATGGCAGAGCCGCGATCTGTTTCACTCTTCGGCTGTTTCCATTGGCGAGCAGAGGTGGGGCAAGGCCGTATCGGAACTTGCAGCAGGTTTGAGCGTGCTGATTTCATCCCGGCAAGAACCACATAAAGGTCTTTTATCCGAAGAGGAGGTGACAGTCGGGTCTGCAGAGTCCACGTCCTTCCCTGAGTTTTCCTGGAGCACCAATGCGCTTACCGAGGAATTACGCAGCCGCCTGAGTGCGTTCGAGGTACATGACGTCGCTCTGAACGCGCTCCGCAAGGATGAAGTGCTCAACGTTTCCAGGGATGAGAATACGGGCAGGCAGTACGCCGCCGTCAATGGCAAGGTCTATCAGGTCCAGTCCAGCAAGGACGGTTGGTTTATCGTCATGCAGGACAAGGTCGGGCCTGCCATCAAGCTTGATACGAACCAGCACTGGGCACTGCAATTGCAAGGTGGCCTCAAGGGCGGCGGTGGCGTTGTTACCCGCATGAAAAACAACCTGGTGGAAATGGAAGTCAGTGAGAGTCTGGTCGTCGATGCCCGCGGCATACACGAGATTCGTCAGATCTACCGTGACAGGGCGCAATGTATCGAGCAGGGGCATACTCAGGCTCGTCGTTACCTGGAAAACTGCCTTGATAATCTTAACCAGGACACACTCGATCCTCGTGTCGAACATATTGTCGCCAGCTTCTTTGATGCAAGGCATCCGGACACGCGCCTGTACGATGCCGTCAAGAAAGTCGTGACATCCATCTACGAAGAGCTGATTTCCCCGTCGTTGTCGCCCATCAATTCGCAGCGTTATATCGTCGGATTCAATAAAAGAGGGAATGAGACATCCAGTGCCTTTGTCTTTTCCAAAGACCCTTTGAAAAGGATTTTTCTGACCGAGCAGTTTTTTCGTTTGCCTCGCTATCGCTTCAAGGTCAAGGTCATCAGGTCGGGCAGTTTCAACTATGGCGATCATTACCGTGCGACGATTCTGATTCATGAATTGTCCCATCTGGTTGCAGGCACCGAAGATATTGCCTACGTGGATTCCTATGCCCCTTTTATCGACTTGCTGGAAGATGCTCCGGGCTATCGATTACGCATCAAGAACGAACAGATCATCCAGCAACAGAAATCCCTGTCCTACCAGACGGATCGCAGCCAGTTGTTCAAGCAGGTTGAAAATGATGAGTGGAAGGATCTGAGGCGAGGGGATGCAAAGAGCACGATCCTGCGTATAACCGGCAAGCGAACCCTGGAGGAGGCCAGGGAAGTGTTCTATACCGATATCCAGAAACGCACCGATGTCATGTTGAGTAATGCCGACTCGGTGACCTTGCTGATCTCTTTGCTTGGGCGACAGCGGTTCACCTGAGCGCCAGGCCTACACCAGGTAATGGCGCAGCTCCCTGGCAATCAACAGGCGCTGAATCTCACTTGAACCTTCATAGATCTGGGTAATGCGGGCATCCCGGTAATAGCGCTCCACGGGATAGTCCTCCAGATAGCCATAGCCACCATGAACCTGTATCGCCTTGGAGCAGACCCACTCGGCCATTTCCGAGGCGAACAGCTTGGCCTGCGAGGCTTCTGACAGACAGGCCAGGCCTGCGCTACGCAAACGTGCCGCATGCAGAACCAGCAGTCGTGCGGCATTGATGTGCATATGCATGTCGGCGAGCAGGTTGGAAACACTCTGGTGCTCGATGATCGGCTTGTCGAACTGCACACGTTCCCGTGCATAGCCCAGTGCAGCCTCGAAAGCTGCGCGGGCGATGCCCAGTGCCTGGGCGGCAATCCCGATGCGACCGCCTTCCAGATTCGAGAGGGCAATTGCCAGCCCCTTGCCGCGTTCGCCCAGCAGGTTGGCAGCTGGAATGCGGCATTCATTGAGGGTCACGGCGCAGGTGTCGGAAGCGCGAATCCCCATCTTGTGTTCGCTGCGATCCACCACGAAACCGGGGTTGTCAGTGGGCACCAGAAAGGCTGACAGGCCTTTCTTGCCCAGTTCGGGATCGGTCACGGCAAACACGATGGCCAGTTGCGCACGCTTGCCGTTGCTGACGAACTGCTTGGCACCGTTGATGACCCAGTGATCACCCAGCAACTCGGCACGGGTGCGCAGGTTATGCGCTTCGGAGCCTGCATGGGGTTCGGTCAGGCAGAAACAGCCGATGGCCTTGCCGCTGGCCAGTTTCGCCAGCCAGGTCTGCTTCTGTTCTTCATTGCCGTAATTGAGGATCGGGCCGCAGCCCACCGAACTGTGGACGCTCATCAGCGTGCCGGTGGCGGCATCGGCGGCGGAGATTTCTTCGACCGCAAGGGCATAAGCCACGTAATCGATATAAGTCCCGCCCCATTGTTCAGGCACGATCATACCCAGCAAACCCAGCTCTCCAAGCTTGTAGACCAGTGCATCGTCTATCCAGCCGGCCTTTTCCCAAGCCTGTGCGTGGGGGGCGATTTCATTGCGGGCGAAATCCCGCGCCATGTCGCGGATCATCACCTGCTCTTCAGTGAGTTCGATATCGTGCATGACTCACACCTCCAGGCTGCTGAAGAAACGCTGCACATGCCCGGCGTTCAACGCTTTTACGCTGGGAGGGTTCCACTGCGGCAGGCGGTCCTTGTCGATGATCAGGGCGCGTACGCCTTCGATCAGGTCGCCATGCTCGAACCACAGACGATCCAGATGCAGCTCCATGTCAAAGCAGGCCTGCAAGGACATGTGCCGACCGCGCCGGATCATTTCCAGCGTCACCGCCATGGCCAGGGGCGAATGTCTGTGCATCAGGTCGGCGGTGTTCAAGGCCCATTGATGGGTGTCGGCAATTGTCACTTGCTGCAACTGTTCGATGATGCCCGGCAAGTCTGACAAACCGAAGAAGTGGTCGATGGCCGGTCGCAGGGCTTCCAGCGGGGGAGAAGGCAGGCGCTGGGTACCCAGTCTGGCCATGGCGCCCTGCAGATCCTTGAGGGGCGTGGATTTCCATTTCAGGTGATCGAGCATGTGATCCAGTCGAGGCAGCATATTGCTGTTCATGGACCAGTCGGCAAGGCCGCAATACAAGGCATCGGCTGCCTCGATCTGCACGCCGGTGATGCCCAGGTAAGTCCCCAGTTCGCCGGGTATACGGGGCAGGAAATAACTGCCGCCTACATCCGGGAAATAACCGATGGCCACTTCCGGCATGCCCAACCGGCTGCGCTCGGTCACCACTCGCAGATCAGCACCCTGCACGAGTCCCATGCCACCGCCCAGCACCAGGCCATCCATCAGGGCCAGCACCGGTTTGCGGTAGCCGTGGATCGTCAGATCCAGTGCATACTCTTCGATGAAGAATGTCTGGTGCTGGCTCTGGCCGCTCTTGTAGGTTTCATACAGGGAGCGGATATCACCGCCGGCACAGAACGCCTTGTCGCCTGCACCGCGCAATACCACGGCATACACCTTGGGATCTTCGGCCCAGGCATCGAGCTGGCGCTGCAGGGTACGGATCATGTCCAGATCGATGGCGTTCAGGCTGGCGGGGCGATTCAGGGTGAGATGGCCGATATGATTGCGGACCTCAACCAGAATCGGCTTCTGGCCGGGTTTGCGAACCGAGAGAGCGGGTGACACCTGTGAACTCATTCTGAACTCCTTGTTCGTTTGCTCTTCTTCTACTTATTATTTTTAGCGTGAACAGATCCTAACAGCGCCAATGAGCAAAACAAAATTGCGCTTAAGCATAGTCTGAAGCAGCAATTTGCCAGCTGTTGTTTGGACCTTTCGCGAATAAATTCGCTCCTACAGTGCTTGAACGGGCGCGAATTCATTCGCGAAAACCCAGAAAGGAATCCATGAACGACAAATATGCTCCCCGCCAGTGGCAACCCCACGAGCGGCCCACCATGCCGGGCTCGCCTTCCACGCCCCTGCACTCCACGCGCAGGCGCTGGGCCTTTGCGTTGGTGGGCGTCATCGTTGCCCTGACCGGCGGCCTGGGCAATGCGCTGGTGGTGGCCAATCTGCCTTACCTGCAAGGCGCACTGGGCGCGACTTCGGCGGACATCGCCTGGTTGCCGGCGGCCTACGTCATGACCAACGTGTCGATGAACCTACTGCTGGTGAAGTTTCGCCAGCAGTATGGCTTGCGTGCTTTCACCGAATTGTTTCTGGTGCTCTATTCCTTGGTGACACTGGCCCACTTGTTCGTCAATGACATCGATTCGGCGATTGCCGTGCGTGCAGCCCACGGCATGGTGGGCGCTGCGCTCAGCACCCTCGGGCTGTATTACATGATTCAGGCCTTCCCCCAGAAGTGGCGGCTCAAGGCACTGGTGCTCGGGCTCGGTACAGCGCAACTGGCGACGCCGCTGGCGCGACTGGTGTCCGAAGACCTGTTACAGATTGCCGAATGGAGAGGCCTGTACCTGTTCGAGCTGGGCATGGCGCTGTTGTCGCTGGGTTGCGTGCTGATGCTCAAGCTGCCGCCCGGTGATCGCTTCAAGGCATTTGAAAAGCTCGACTTCCTGACCTTCAGCCTGCTGGCCAGCGGTTTTGCCCTGTTGTGCGCGGTGCTGTCGCTGGGACGTATCGAGTGGTGGCTGGAGGCGCCCTGGATAGGCATTGCCTCTGCTGCTTCCATCGCCTTGATCTGTGCGGGACTGGCCATCGAGCATAACCGCAGCAACCCTTTGCTGATTACCCGCTGGCTGGGCAGTGGCGCGATTCTGCGCCTGGGGTTGGCGGTGATCCTGTTTCGCATTGTGCTGTCGGAACAGTCAACGGGGGCCGTAGGTTTTCTGCAGACCCTGAACATGGGCAGCGAGCAGTTGCATACCCTTTATCTGGTCATGCTGCTGGGCAGTATTGCCGGTCTGGCGGTCAGCGCCCTGACCATCAACCCTGCACACCTGATCAAGCCGCTGCTGATTTCCCTGGCCATGATGGCGGTGGGAGCCTGGATGGACAGCGGCTCGACCAGCCTGACCCGGCAATCGAACATGTACCTCAGCCAGTTTCTGCTGGCGTTCGGCGGGACGTTTTTCCTGGGGCCGACCCTGGTGCTGGGCATCAGTGGCGTCATCGCCAACCCGCGCAACATGGTGAGTTTTTCCGTCCTGTTCGGGATCACCCAGAACATTGGCGGGCTGATCGGGGCTGCTGTGCTGGGCACTTTCCAGATCGTGCGCGAGAAATTCCATTCCAGCCATCTGGTCGAACACCTGACCCTGATCGATCCTATGGTGCAATCGCGTTTGCAAAGCGCTGCTGCCGGTTACGCCTCGAGCATTGCCGACCCCGCGTTGCGCACGACCCAGGGGATTCGCTCGCTGTCGACCCTGGCAACACGCGAAGCCAATGTCCTGGCCTATAACGATGTCTTCATGTTGATTGCCGTGATCGCCGTACTGACGATGATCTGGATTTCAGCCCGCATGATCTGGCTGAAGATGACCACACGCCCGCTTTCAGCCGTTAATCCACCTTCCGTCCCCAGCAGTGGCGCTACCTCTTCATGAACGAACCGAACCCGCCTGACAAAGCGTCATCCCGAACTGAAAACAACGATGAGTCCATTCAGGCCCCCGACACGCTACCGCCACCACCGGTGACCACGCCGCCCACCAGCGAGCCACGCTCAAGGCGCAAACGCATCATCTCGTCGGCGATCTTTGCCGGTATTGCCCTGGCGGGTGTGCTGATCGTGCTGTATGCGTGGGAACTGCCACCGTTCACCAGCCCGATCCAGAGCACCGAAAATGCCCAGGTGCGTGGCCAGACAACCATCATCGGCCCGCAGTTGAGCGGCTATGTGCATGAAGTGCCGGTGCAGGATTTTCAGTTCGTGAAGGCGGGCGACCTGCTGGTGCGTCTGGATGACCGCATCTATCGGCGTAATCTGGAACAGGCCATGGCGCAACTGGCGGTGCAGAAAGCCGCACTGGCCAATAACCTGCAACAACGGCGCAGTGCCGAAGCGACCATTGGCCAGCGTCAGGCGGCCTTGCAGAGCAGCATCGCCCAAGGCAGCAAGAGCGCGGCGGACCTGCGCCGCAATCAGGCTTTGGTGACTGACGGCTCTGTATCCCGTAGCGAGCTGGACGTGACCCGCGCCGCCGATGCCCAGGCCATTGCCGCAGTGGCTGAGGCCAAGGCCGCGTTGCAGATCGCCCGTGAAGACCTGCAGACCGTGATCATCAATCGCGACTCGCTGCAGGCCTCGGTGGAAAACGCTCAGGCTGCCATCGAACTGGCACGCATCGACCTGGACAATACCCGCATCCTGGCGCCCCGCGACGGGCAACTGGGGCAGATAGGCGTGCGCCTGGGGGCTTACGTGAACTCGGGTGCCCAATTGATGGCGCTGGTGCCGAACCGGTTGTGGATCATCGCCAACATGAAGGAAACCCAGATGGCCAATGTACGCCTCGGCCAGTCGGTGAGCTTTACCGTCGATGCCCTGGACAACGCTCGGCTCACGGGGCGTGTTCAGCGTATTTCGCCTGCCGCCGGCTCGGAGTTCAGCCTGCTGCCCGCCGATAACGCCACAGGCAACTTCGTGAAAATTTCCCAGCGGATACCGGTACGTATCATTGTCGATCCCGACCAGCCAGCGGCCGAACGCCTGAGGCCGGGGATGTCAGTGGTGGTCAGAATCGATACCCAATCGCAAGGTGAGGTGCCGCCTGATCCTCAGTAATCCCCGCGCTTGCGAAACGCCCAGCGACCGGCAATCAGGGTAAAGGTCGCAACCAGTGCCACCAGTATCCAGAAGCCTTCGGGGTCCGAGGCCAGCGGGATACCGCCGACGTTCATGCCGAAGAAACCGGCGACGATGTTGATGGGCAAGGCCAGCACCGTGACCACGGTCAGGGTGAAGAGGGTGCGGCTGCTTTGCTCGTTGAGGTTGGCGGCGATTTCCTCTTGCAACAGCTTGATGCGCTCGCCCAGCGCCATCAGGTCGCTGATGACCAGTGCCGACTCTTCCGTGGATTGACGCAACGCCTGCATGTCCTCTTCGCGCAGCCAGTGCGGCGGGCGGTGCAGCAGGCGCATCAGCGAACCGGGCTCCAGCGCCAGCAGCCGTTGCAGGCGCACCAGCACTCGGCGCATGGCTCCGAGTTCCGAGCGGTTGTTGCTCAGGCGCTGGGACAGCAACTGGTCTTCGATCCTGTCGACGCTGATACTGGTCTTGCGCAGGAACTGGGTCAGCACCTCGCCCTGATCGCTCAGCAGATGGGCCAGCAACTCCAGTGGTGAGTGAAATTGCTCGCCACGCTTGACGGCCGAGCGCAGCTTGTCGACCGAGCGCAAGGGTTGCAGGCGCGCCGTGATCATCATGTGACTGCGGGTGCAGACCCAAAGGGTCGAGATATCGGTCGACAGCATATTGAAGTCGAACACCACATCGTTGACCACGGCTAGCAGGGCCGAGTCGATGTGTTCGATCCGTGTCGAGCGCGAGCCTTCGTTAAGCGCTTCAAAAAACTCTTCCGGCAGTTCCAGATGAGTCTTCATCCAGCGCTCGCAGGCCGCGTGGGACAGGTTCAGGTGCAGCCAGATGAAATCGTCGTTGTCCGGGGTGTTGTGCAGGTAATCCATGACTGCGGCAGAGTCGATTTCCCGACCCCGCTCACCCGGACAGAAGCGAAATCCATACAGCAGGCCGAAAAGGTCTGAATCCTGATGCCGCGCAATGCTGTGGTTCATGGCTTTCCACGTGCAAGCCTGCCCGGAGCGGGGAGGTCAAGCGCGCATCATGACAAGCCGTCATTACATATTTGTGACGAATATTGCGGGTTGTTTCCAGGCCCGACGCCTAGACCATTGCCAGTGGCCGCTTGCGGGTCGGAACTGGCCAGGCACGGTCCAGATCGGCCAGATCCTGGGCCGTCAGGACGATTTTTTCGGCCTCTGCATTGAGGCGTATGTGCTCCGGATTGGTCGCCTTGGGAATAGCGATCATGTTCGGCTGGCGCAGCACCCAGGCCAGGCTGATCTGTGCCGGTGTGGCGCTGTGACGATTGGCGACTTCGTTCAGGGCCGGGTGGTAGAGCAGGTCGCCTGCCTGGCCGATCGGGCAGTACGCCATGATCGGCAAGTGCCGGTCATTGGCCCAGGGCAAAAGGTCGAACTCAATACCACGTTGCTCGGGGTTGTAGAGCACCTGATTGGTGGTGCAGCGTGGGTTGTCCAGCTCCATCATGTCCGACACATCGAAATTGGAGACGCCCCAACTGCCGATCTTGCCAGCCTCGCGCAGCCGCTCGAAAGCCTCGACGGTTTCCCCCAGCGGGTATTCACCTGGCCAATGCAGCAGGTAGAGGTCGATGTAATCGGTATTCATTCGCCTGAGGCTGGCTTCGCAAGCCTTGGGAATGCCTTGGCGGCTGGCATTGAACGGGTAGACCTTGCTGACCACGAACACCTTGTCTCGCTGCCCGGCAATGGCTTGCCTGACCACTTCTTCGGCGCCGCCGTCGGCATACATCTCGGCGGTGTCGATCAAGGTCATGCCCTGCTCGATGCCCATGCACAGCGCAGCGATTTCAGCCGAGCGCTGATGGCTGACTTCACCCATGTGCCAAGTGCCCTGACCCAGCACCGGGACGCTTTGACCTGCCAGTTCCAGCGTGCGCATACGACCCCCTGCAATAAATGGACAGGCCTCAGGCAACAAAGGCTGCACGAGGTTCCGTGCAGCCTGTCGAACATCGCGATGTTAAACGCGGAATTGTTTCAGCAAGCCATTCAACTGTTCGCTCAATCCTCGCAGATGCTGGCTGGCAGCGGTGGACTGCTCGGCGGCAAGGGCCGTACCCTGAGAGAGCTGCGCGGCCTGGGTGACGTTCTGGTTGATGTCATCGACCACATGGGATTGCTGCAGGGTGGCGCTGGCGATCGAAGCGTTGAGGCTGTTGAGGTTGCGCAAGGCCTGGCTGATGGACGTCAGGCTCTGGCCTGCCTGATTGGCCTGCTCGATGGTCAGTTGCGAGGAGCGGCTGCTGTCGCCGATCACCTTGACCGCTGCGTCGGAGTGACGTTGCAGGCGCTCGATCATGCCCTGAATCTCGGCCGTGGACTTCTGGGTCCTTTGTGCCAGCAGTCGAACTTCGTCGGCGACCACGGCAAAGCCACGGCCCTGTTCCCCGGCCCGTGCGGCTTCAATGGCAGCGTTGAGTGCCAGCAGGTTGGTCTGCTCGGCAATCGAGCTGATGACCTCCAGTACGCCACCAATCTGCGTGCTTTCGCTGGCCAGGGTCTGCATCACTTCCACGGCCTGACCGATGGTGCCGGACAGGTGATCGATCTGGCGCAGGCTGTTATCGATGTTGATCTGACCCTGTTGCGCCTGCGACTCGGCATCGCGCATTTCACTGGCTGCATGCTCGGCGTTCTTGGCCACGTCCTGTACGCCATAAGTCACCTCATTGACGGCGGTGGCCACCAGATCCATTTGCTGGGATTGCTGCTGGCTGCGCGCCTGAGCCTGCTCGGCGCTGTTGCCCAGATCGGTGGAGGCCTGACCCAAGTCTACTGCCGAGGACTGCAATTCCATGACCACGCTGCGCAGCTTGGCGGTAAACGCATTGAAGTGCTTGCCCAGTTGAGTGATTTCATCGTCGCCCTGGGTTTCCAGAGTGCGGGTCAGGTCGCTTTCCCCGCTGGCGATATTGGCCATGGCGCTGACAGTCAGGCGCAAGGGCAGGACGATGCTGCGCAGAATCAGGGTCACCAGCAGGGCCAGTATCAGCACAATGCCGATACTGAACATGATGGCCTGCCACATCTGTTGCTTGAACTCGGCAGCCACATCATCGACATATACGCCAGAGCCGATGATCCAGCCCCAGGGCTGGAACAGCTGTACATAAGACGTTTTCTTCACCGGCTCGCTGGCGCCCGGTTTTGGCCAGCGGTAGTGGATCAGCCCGGCACCCTTGCTCTTGGCCACGGCGACCATTTCATTGAACAGTGCAAAACCGTCCGGGTCCTTCACGCCCGAGAGATCCTGGCCATCGAGCTTGGGGTTGGCAGGGTGCATGACCATTACCGGGCGCAGATCGTTGATCCAGAAGTAGTCGTTCTGGCCGTAACGCAGGGCTTTGATGGTATTGAGAGCCTGCTGTTGCGCGGCTTCGCGGGTGAGGGTGCCAGCGGCTTCCAGGCCCTGGTAGTAATTCAGAATACCGCTGGCTGTCTGGACCACATGGGTGGTTTTCTCGGCCTTGGCCAGATAAAGGTCATCATGAATCTGCTTGAGCATGACGGCCGCGAGCACAAAGAGCATCAGCACAGAAACAATGAGAATCAGCCATAGACGGCGGCTGATAGATAAGCTGCGCATATTCATGATGTTCACCCTAATTCGTTGTTTTTTCTTTTTTTATGAGTCATCAGGCAGGTCCTTGCACTGACTCTCAACGCTATCTTCATGATGTCGGCTTAACATGACTAAATCTGAGACAACAGTCACGCTTTTTTAGACGTCGGCTGCATATAGCCAAAGGCTTACACGAACAGGCGCGATTGGCTCTATGCCAGTCATCATGGCAAAGGTAGGATCCAATTCAACAACTGCAGCGAAGGATCGATGCAGCGATAAGGGAAGATCGGCCATTGCCAGGAGGCTACTGACAGGATGTCGGGATGGTGTTGTGTGCAAAACGACCCGCTTCGGCGGGTTTCTTGCTTTCTGGAGAACGGTATTTATTCAAACAGGTAGCAAGTTCATTCGCGAAAAAGCCGCAAACATCAATCCGGCTCACACCCCTTGAGCACCAGCCTCAGAATGGTCTGGGTCGCCGCTTCATAGTCCGCATCCTCAAGCTTGTCCTTGCCGGTGACCGTCGAGATCTGCCAGTCAAAGTCGGCATAGGTCTGGGTCGCGGCCCAGATGGTGAACATCAGGTGATGAGGGTCCAGGGGCGCAATCTGGCCGCTGTCGATCCATGCCTGGATGCACTCGATATTGTGTCGGGCCTGGCCATTTAGCTGTTCGATCTGTTCGGGCGTCAGATGGGGGGCGCCGTGCATGATCTCGCTGGCGAACACTTTCGAGGCGAAGGGCAGGTCACGGGAAATCTGGATTTTCGAGCGGATGTAACGGCTGAGCACTTCCTTGGGAACGCCTTGGGGATTGAACGGCGTCGAGGCGCGCAGAATCGGCTCGATGATGCTTTCCAGCACCTCGCGATAGAGGTTTTCCTTGGACTTGAAGTAGTAATAGACGTTGGGCTTGGGCAGCCCGGCCTTGGCGGCGATGTCGCCGGTCTTGGTCGCGGCAAAACCCTTGTCGGCGAATTCTTCACTGGCGGCGCGCAGGATCAGTTCTTTGTTGCGCTCGCGAATACTGCTCATGACCCAGATTCCTGCACGGCGGGTGCGCATGGTAGCACCGTGCTCGCGCAAGGCTCAATGATGAGCCTTGCGCAGTCAAGAGGACGGCGTAGGAGCGATCAACCATCCTTGAACAGGAAGCTGTAGGCATTGAGTGCCGGTACGCCGCCCAAATGGGCGTA
Organism: Pseudomonas sp. Irchel 3A18; assembly: GCF_900187465.1. Taxonomy (NCBI): domain Bacteria; kingdom Pseudomonadati; phylum Pseudomonadota; class Gammaproteobacteria; order Pseudomonadales; family Pseudomonadaceae; genus Pseudomonas; species Pseudomonas sp. Irchel 3A18. Next base: position 35,168 of record NZ_FYDI01000011.1, on the reverse strand, counting down.
AAGCACTTTCGAGCCCTCGGGGAATTCGCCGTTGCGGACCATGTCGATCATGCCGTGCATGGATTTGCCTTCGTAGACCGGGTCTGTCAGCACGCCTTCCAGACGGGCGCAGGTGCGGATTGCATCCAGAGTGCCTTCGTTGGGCAGGCCGTATTCCGGGTAGGCGTAACGGGTATCGAGCACCACGTCATCGGCGGTGATCTCACGCCCCAGTTCCACCAGCTTGGCGGTGTTCTGTGCAATACGCAGCACTTGCTCGCGAGTCTGCTCCGGTTTGGCCGAGGCATCGATACCGATCACCCGTTGCGCACGGCCATCGGCTGCGAAACCGACCACCATCCCGGCATGAGTACTGCCGGTCACCGAACAAACAACGATGTAATCGAACTTGAAGCCCAGTTCTTCTTCCTGCTGGCGCACTTCATCGGCAAAGCGCACGAAGCCCAGGCCGCCGTAAGGGTGTTCCGAACAGCCTGCCGGAATCGGGAACGGCTTGCCGCCACTCTCGACCACATCGGCCATGGCTTTTTCCCAGCTCGGGCGGATACCGATATCGAAGCCTGCCGAATCCAGACGCACGTCAGCGCCCATGATCCGGGACATCTCGATATTGCCCACACGGTCGTATACCGCATCGGAGTAGTTCACCCAGTTTTCCTGGACCAGCACGCACTTCATGCCCAGGTGAGCGGCGACGGCGGCTACCTGACGGGTCTGGTTCGACTGGATACCGCCGATGGACACCAGGGTGTCATAACCGCCTTCGATGGCTTCCGGGATGAGGTATTCAAGCTTGCGCGTCTTGTTCCCGCCAAATGCCAGGCCGCTGTTGCAGTCTTCACGCTTGGCATACAGCTCGACCTTGCCGCCCAGATGCTCGCTGAGACGCTTGAGCGGAGTGATGGGTGAAGGGCCGAAGGTCAGGGGATAGCGCTTGAATTTGGTCAGGTTCATATCGAGTCTCCGTGGGAAGAAATATCCAGCGCGTTATCAACGTGCTTGCGATGGGACCTATCATAGAAAATCGATCAATAATCGTGGTTGCAAATAATTGTCTATTTAGGAAATGAAAGTTAGTCTCTGGAAATTGAAAATTAATTTTATTTCTTGAAAAGCACTATGAAAGCAATAAATGAACGAAGCAAAAAGCCGGACGCCGGTATTGCGCCGCTGCTCGACAGGATCGACCGGGCCATCCTCAAGATCCTGCAGCGCGATGCGTCCATTTCCAACGTGGCGCTGGCCGAAAAGGTCAAATTGAGCGCGCCGGCCTGCCTGAGGCGTGTCGAACGGCTCAAGGAAGCGGGCGTCATAAAAGGCGTGGTTGCGCTGCTCAACAGCGAAGCGTTGGACGCTGGGATGGTGGTCTTGATCGGCGTGGTGCTGGATCGCTCGACCCCTGAGTCATTTGCCCAGTTCGAGGCGGCAGCGCAGAAGGTGTCCGGCTGCATGGAGTTTCATGTGGTGACCGGGGAGTTCGACTATTTCATGTTGCTGCGCACCAAAGACAGCCAGAGCTTCAACCGGCTGCACGCCGAGCAACTGCTTTATCTGCCGGGCGTCAGGCAGATCCGCTCCTTCATGGGCTTGCGTCAGGTGCTTTCAACCACCCAGATCCCCATGTAGGCACGGTCAGGAGGGCGACATGAAATGATCCTGCAGGTAGTTCTTCACCAGATGCCGGGTCGCCGCCAGTATTTCTTCTACCTGTGAGTCCATCGAGGCCTTGGACGGGGTCTGTTCTTCCAGCTTCTCCAGCTCGAAAAAGTGCAGCTTGTGCCCGCACACCGAACCCAGCCAGGACAGATGCGCCCGATGGCTGGCTTCCACATCCAGCAGATGGCAGGTCTTGGGGATTGAACTCAGCAAGCCATTGGCTTCGCAGCTCGAAGGTTTTTGCGCACTGAAGGCCCGGTTTTCAGCATCGAGCCATTCCTCTTCCAGTTGGGTCGATTGCTTGATGACCAGATAAGCCACCTGTTCCCAGTCACTGATTTCGGTATTGAGTGTGTCGATGATGTATTGAGGCAGGTTTGCATTGGAAACGATGATGACGCCCGTCTCTTGAGAGGTTGGCTTCAGCCATTGTGCTCGTTGCGAATCGATATGCATGACAGCCCCTTATTGTAGGTACAGCGATCAAAAGCCCGGTTTCGCGATGCAACACTTGCGCCACACGCTCTGGTCAGGTCATTGATTGCTTGAGCGACTGCATAAAACGTTAGCGCATTGTGCCGGTCAGACACTGATATCGACGTACACACGCCATGTCTTGCGGTTATTGCTGTGATTCAATAGGCGCCGTTTTTGTTTCCCATTTTGTTCAAGGATATTGATTGTGGCTGCTGGAAGCTTGCTGACCCTGCTCGATGACATCGCAACCCTGCTCGACGATGTGGCACTGGCCACTAAAAAGACGGCAGGTGTGCTGGGTGATGACCTGGCCCTCAATGCGCAACAGGTCACGGGTGTCTCTGCCGATCGTGAGTTGCCGGTGGTGTGGGCGGTGGCCAAGGGGTCTTTGCTCAACAAGGCGATTCTGGTGCCGGCGGCCTTGTTGATCAGCGCCTTTGCGCCCTGGGCGATTCTGCCTCTGTTGATGATCGGTGGTGCCTACCTGTGTTTTGAGGGGGCCGAGAAGATTGCCCATAAATGGCTGCACGCCGACGCCGGGCAGGAACACGAAGAGCGCAAACAGGCTGCGGGCAATGCTTCCACGGACATGGTTGCGTTCGAGAAGGAGCGTATCAAAGGTGCGATTCGTACCGACTTCATCCTGTCGGCGGAAATCATTGTCCTGGCCCTGGGCGTGGTTTCAAGCAGGCCGTTCCTGGATCAGGTGGGCGTACTGGTGATCGTGGCCGTGCTGATTACCGTCGGCGTCTATGGGCTGGTGGCGGGTATCGTCAAGCTTGATGACCTGGGCCTGCATCTGAAAAAGAGCGCCAGTTCTGCCTCGCAAAGCATGGGCAACGGGTTGCTCTGGCTGGCTCCGGTCTTGATGAAAGCGCTGTCGATCCTCGGCACCGCCGCCATGTTCATGGTCGGCGGTGGCATTCTGGTGCATGGCCTGCCGTTCGCCCATCATTGGGTTGAGGGCATTACCGAAAGCGCGGCTAGCGCTGTCGGCGGTTTCTCCATCGTGGTACCGACTTTGCTGGATGCCGTTGCCGGCATCATTGCCGGTGCAGCACTGGTGGTAGTGGTAACTCTGGTGGGCAAAGTGTGGAAGTCGGCTCGGGGCTGAGCAGGTTCTTGCCCGGCTCAAGTGATGCTTGAAGTGCTGGTCGCCCATAGAAAAACAGGGCGGTCAGCAGCATCGTGAGCCAGACCAGAATGCCCGACCACAAGGTGTGGGACATGAAATGCCAGCCTTGCAGGACCCGCGTCGTGCCATAAACCATGCCTAGCAGCAGAACCCAGCCCAGCAACTTGCGGGCATGTCGCCAGCGGTAGCGGCGGGCGACGAAGTACAGCGCCAACAGAGTAAAACCGCTCGAGGCGTGACCACCGGGCCAGCAACGACCTTTGCCGGCTTCATGCAGCAGGTTGAAGTTCTCGAACCATTCCTTCTTTTCCTGAATACCGCCATACAGGGTTGTTTCAACCGGGCAGTAAACACTGGTGTGGCTCTTGAAGTAGTGAACCATGGCCGTAGTGATGGCGAAGGCAACCACCACGAAGATGAAGTCACGGCGGTGGCGTGCAAGAAACTTGAGCCCTGAGGCAATACGAAACCTCTCCAGCACTGCAATCAGGCGCTGATGTTTATCAGGTTTGAACAGTGGCCATACAAATGAAAGCACGGCACCGATGATTGCCAGTTCACCTGTCCAGTCCGGAATGATCCGCGGCCAGCGATGGGTCAGGTTTTCAAAAAAACGATCATGCTGGAACGGGAATACCTGGGTGACTGGGTCGTAAAGCAGGTTGCTGAGGGTGACATCCAGTCCGGTCAGGTCGAAGACGACAAAGACCAGAGCCGCCAGCAATAAAGGGATGCCGACATTCATCAAGTAGAAGCGATTTTTTAGAGTCTTCACGCGGCCAGGTTTCCTGATGGCTTATGGATGTTGCGGCATGACGAACTTCCAGTCCTGGGCATCGAGAAAGCCCAGAACCTTGGTGCTGTGATCTTCGGGATCAACGGTTACGAACAGGGCGCTGCCATAGTCGGGCACGGTGCGTGCCGAGACTTTCAACGACTTCTCCAACTGGTTGAAACACTCGCTGTGAGTGACCAGCACCATGTTTCGCTGATCGACTTTGTGTTGCTGCATGTCTTCCAGCATCGTGTGGCGACAGTTGCCCAGCCAGTCTTGAGGAATGCTCGCGTCTTTGAACGCAAAGACTGCGGTCTGGGCCGTGCGCAGCAGAGGGCTGTTGAAAATGTCCGTGTGGCTCAGATCAAGTGCCCTGAACGAATTGCCCAGTTCCTGTGCGACGAGTTGGCCTTTGCGGGTAATGCCGTCCGGTGGGCCAAGGCAGGGATTGGTCGAGTGATCGCAACGCTCGGCATGACGCACCAGAATGACCAGATCACCTTTGGCCCAGTGAGCCAGGATGCCCGCCTTGCGCAGGTTGTGGCCTTGTGCGAGGTCGAGCGGGCCAGAGGGCGTCCACAGATAGCTACCCAGCCAGACAGCCGCCAGCATCAGTGGCAGTAGCCACAGCGCTTTGGGGTAATGGGTAAGGTTTCGGTAGCCAGCGTGACTGGCAATGGCCAACTGGTTGTAGAGCGATTGAGTATTCAAGGCAGGTCGCCGTCACAAGGGAGGACTGGACCGCAGAGTAGGGTGCAGCAGGTCAATGACCGGTCAACGATATGTGAAAAAACAATTGTGGAAGAGGGGGCTCAGCGCTGGCGAGGCGGCACCGCAGTGCGACCTCGCCGATGGCTGCTTGTGATCAGAAGAACACTTTGACCAGCAGGCTGGCGGTGTTCTGGTCGGTATCGAAGGATGAAGTGTCCTTGATGCCGTACTTGTTGCTCCAGTAGTCGTATTCGATACCGACGTAGAGCTGTTTCTCCGGGAAGTTCAACGCCTTGCCCAGGTCGTATTTGATCTGTGGGTTGATGTGCAGGTTGGCGTGGTAGGTGCCACGGGCGTTCTTGTCGTTATCCACGACCCAGTCGATGAAGCCGTCGATGACCACATCGGACTTGCCCGCTGGAATGGTGTAGGACCATACCGGCGTGATCTGCCATACGCCGTCACCCGGGCGATTGCCTTCGGTCTGGCGCTGGTAGAAGTTCAACTGGAAGTAATCGAAGCCCGGGATGTTCAGGTCAAAGCCCGGACCGATCAGGTAAGACTCGTTATCGCCTTCGCCGAACTCATAGGTAGCCGCCAGCAGCACGTCCGAAATCGGGCCCAGTTCAAACTTCTGGCCGAAGATCTTGCCCATCGACAGGCGTGGCGAGAACTCACCGTAGTAAGTGTTCGGGCCGCTGTTCGCGTCTTTCTTGCCGTTGTAGAAAATCTTGTCGACGAAGAAGAAGTTGTCGCCGTATTTCCAGCCATCCGCATGTTCGAAGGTAAAGGTCTGTTGTATTTCCGGGTTGACCGTGAAGTCCCGACCGTTGAGGTAGGTCAGGCTGTTGGTCTGCCATTGCAACAGATCGCCGGCCGTGGCCGAGCCTGCGGCCAGCAGACTACCGGCCAGTAACAGGCTGGAAAAAGTACGGTTCATGCGGGTGCTCCCTTGAGATCGATAGTGGTTTTCGAGGTCGGCGTTCTGTGTGTGACGCCGTTTCTCTGGTTGTAATAAATTGTCTGCGTGGTCAGCTTCGTGATTTAGCAAAAGCTGAGCCAACCCCGTGAAAAAGCCACGCGGATACCTGAAACACTCGGCAATGGCCGGTTTCCGATGATTTTTACGGGATGCAGGACCTGACTGAACGGACAATTTCAGTTCAGGCCTGGCAATGGGCGGCTTTTAAAGCGGCGGCGGAGAATACTGGGTGGCGAGTGCCAGCTCAAGTGCTCCAGAGCGGAGCATGAGCGGCGAAAGTGGGGCGTTTTTCGCGGATGAATTCGCTCCGCTCATCTCTGTGGAGCGGATTCATCCGCGAAGAACGTTCAACGAACACTGGCCCCTTGATCGATCCAGGCGCCCACCAGGTCCCGTTCCTCCTGGGTCATCTGGGTGATGTTGCCTAAAGGCATGATCGGGGTGGTGATGGCCTGGGCCTTGATGCGCGGGGCCAGTTGCTGGATCTGTTCTGGCGTATCGAACATCACGCCCGCAGGCGCGGCGCTGAACAGGTTGCTGGTGGGGTTGGCCGAATGGCAAACGGTGCAACGTTGCTGGATGACCTCATGGACTCTGGCGAACCCTATTCCGGCAACCTTGGGGGGTTCTGCCGGCGCGGGCACGGCAACCGGTTCGGGGCGTTTTTCGTCGGCTCTGTAACCGCCCACGGCTGTGCCGGGAAGCGGCTGATACTCGATTTTTGCCGCCGCATCATGAGCCTTTTGCGGTTGCGCAGGGCCGGTGACGTAGGCCAGACAAATCATGCCCAGCGCCGCGAACGGCAAGGTCCAGAAGAATCTGTGGCTGTCATGTCGGGTATTGAAGTAATGGCGTACCAGCACCGCCAGCAAGGCAATCACCGCCAGGATCAGCCAGTTGTACTGGCTGCCATACGTGCTGGGAAAGTGGTTGCTGATCATGATGAACAGCACCGGCAGGGTGAAGTAGTTGTTGTGCCGTGAACGCAGCAGGCCTTTGGCGGGCAGAGCCGGGTCCGGCGTACGGTTCTCGGCGATGGCCGCCACCAGGGCGCGCTGCGCCGGCATGATGATACGGAACACGTTGCCGACCATGATGGTGCCCATGATGGCGCCCACATGCAGATACGCTCCACGCCCGCTGAACACCTGGCTCAAGGCGAAGGCCGCCGCGACCAGCAGCACGAACAGGATCACACCCAGCAGCGCAGGGCGTTTGCCCAGTGCCGAGTCGCACAGAAAGCTGTACACGAACCAGCCGACAAACAAGGAGCCAAGGCCGATATGCACGCCAGCGGCAGGCGAAAGGCTACTGCCCGGAGCCAGCAGATAAAGTGTCGGGTTGGCGTAGAACACCACACACAGCAGAGCGACCCCGGACAGCCAGGTCGAATAGGCTTCCCATTTGAACCAGTGCAGGTTCTCGGGCATGGTCGGCGGCGCGAGCTTGTACTTTTCCAGGTGATAGATGCCACCACCGTGGATGGCCCACAAGTCACCCGACAAACCGTCACGCGGGTTTGAGCGATTGAGGTTGTTTTCCAGCCAGACAAAGTAGAAAGAGGCGCCGATCCACGCCACGCCCACAATCATGTGAATCCAGCGCACGCCCAGATTCAGCCATTCCATCAGATGTGCCAGCACGGTATTTCCTTTTGCCTGGGGGCCAGGCCTTCCTATTGGTTTGGATCGAGCACCATCAACTGGCTCTCTTCAAAAAAATGCTCATCGCAGTTATTGCCGGTTCCACTGCGATCAACCACCAGGAAGTCATCCCGCTTTTCGATCGTCAGCACCGGATGGTGCCAGACGCCGCGATGGTAATTTACACCCTGCCTGCCGTTGGACACGAAGGCGCGGGTCAGCTCTGGATCAGGTACATCGCCAAGTGGCGCGACCACGATCAGAAAAGGGTTGCCGAGCAGCGGTATGAAAGCCTGGCTGCCCAGCGGGTGACGCTCCAGCATGGCAATGGTCAACGGCATCTCCAGTGCCTCGGCGCGAAAGATGCTGATGATTGCCTTGTCGTCAGGCGAGGCGGTTTCGACCTCGGCCAGACGATGAAAGCGCTGGGTCGAGCCGTTGTTGATCATGAAGTGAGCGCTGCCATCGGTTTCGATCACATCACCGAACGGGGCAAAGGCTTCTTTGGTCAACGGCTCGATAATCAGTTTGCGCATTACAGTCTCTCTGGGCCTGTAGGAGCGACTTCAGTCGCGAAGGGCCATCGCCGATTCGCGAATGAATTCGCTCCTGCGGGAGGGTGTGTTTATTTGGTTATTTTGCCCAATACTCGCAAGCGACTCACGCCGCCATCGGGAAATACATTCAGACGGATATGGGTGATCGGGCCGATAGCCTTGATCTGCTCGGCGAAGTCATGTTCGGCGTGCATGCTCAGTTTCTGGCTGGGCAGCAGTTCGCGCCAGAACAGGCTTTGGGTTTCGATCTGGCTGTCGGTGCCGCCTTTGACGAAGGCGCCCTGGATCGAGCAACTGTCCGGGTAGTTGCCTTTGAAGTGCAGTGTATCGACGATGACTCTTTCCACTTCGCCCGGATGCCCCAGCGCGACGATGACCCAGTCATTGCCCGGCGTGCGGCGGCGGGCGGTTTCCCAGCCGTCGCCCATGTTCACACCGCGACCAGGGTTCAGAATGTTGCTCATGCTGCCGTAGTGCTCGTCGGAGCAGGCAATGGCGCGACCGCCATTAAGCGCTGCGACCAGATCGATCTGCTCGCTATCGCTGACTTCGGACCAGTCACGGAAGGGGATGCCGTGCACACGCAGACGTGCCACGCCGCCATCGGGGTAGATATTGAAACGCAGGTGACTGAACGCCTGATCGTTGCTGATTTCATGGTAGTGATGGCTATTGCCTTGCAGCTCTACCGACGGCAGCACTTCAACCCATTGAGTGTTTTCATCAGGGTCGCCCGATGCCAGGAAGCAGGCTTCCAGCGAGGCGGAAGGCGGGAAGTTGCCGGTAAAGAACGAGGTGTCGATATCCACACCCTTGATGGTGCCTGCCACGCCCAGGCGGATCACCGCGCTGTCGTAACCTTCAAAGCGTTTGCGCCGCGATTCCCAGCCGTCCATCCATTTGCCGTTGTCATCGAACACGCCTTCTTTCCAGACCGCAGGGGTCGGCTGGAACAGGCGGTTGGCATCGGCGAACCAGTCATCGGTGACGGACAGGACTTTGGTCCCCAGGCGTGCGTCGGCCAGATTGACGAACTTCTCGAACGGTGCGGCGTAAACTTTCATTCTTTTTGTCTGCCTTTCTCGATGGGCTTGGAAGGAATGGGCTTGGTAGTGTCTACAGGGTCAGCAAGCGAAACAGGGCAATCTTGTTGATCTCGGCCAGCGCGCAGGCGAACTCGGCTTCTGCCGAGTGATGGATACGCTGCTCGAAGGCCGCCAGGATCTTGTGTCGGTCGCTTCCCTTGACCGCCATGATGAACGGGAAGCCGAACCTGGCCTTGTAGGCGTGATTCAACTCTGTGAAGCGCTGGAACTCCTCGGCTGTGCATTGATGAATGCCGGCACCGGCCTGTTCGCGGGTGCTGGCTTCGGTCAGTTCACCCTGGATGGCGGCTTTGCCTGCCAGATCCGGGTGAGCGTTGATCAGCGCCAGTTGCCGCTCATGATCGGCGTTGAGCAGGATTTCGCTCATGCGCGCATGCAGGTTTTCGACCTGATCCAGTTCAGGGTTCATGCCCAGGTCATAGGCCTTTTCAGCGACCCAGGGCGAGTGTTCGTAGATATCGGCAAAGGCCGCAATGAACGCTTCACGGCTCAGGGACGAAGGCGTCAGTGTCTGGAAGTGGCTCATTGCGCGGCCTTGAAAGGATGTTGAGTGTGCCAGTGGCGAGCGATATCGACACGGCGGGTAAACCAGACCTGTTCGTGGCGTTTGGCGTATTCAATGAAGCGCTTGAGTGCTGCGAGGCGGGCAGGACGCCCGATCAGGCGGCAATGCAGGCCGATGGAGAGCATTTTCGGTGCGTCTGCACCTTCCTCGTAAAGCACATCGAAGGCATCCTTGAGGTACTGGAAAAACTGCTCGCCATTGTTGAAACCCTGCACCTGAGTGAAGCGCATGTCATTGGTGTCCAGCGTGTAGGGAATCACCAGATGCGGCTTGTCTGTCGGGTTGTTCGGTTCCCAATAGGGCAGGTCGTCGTCGTAGGTGTCGCAGTCGTAGAGAAAGCCGCCTTCTTCCATCACCAAGCGCCGAGTGTTAGGGCCGGTGCGACCGGTGTACCAGCCCAACGGGCGCTCGCCGGTGATTTCTGTGAGGATGCGAATGGCCTGGAGCATATGCTCGCGCTCCTGAGCCTCATCCATATTCTGGTAGTCGATCCAGCGATAGCCGTGGCTGCAGATTTCATGGCCGTCCGCGACCATGGCGCGGATCACATCCGGGTGGCGCTGGGCAGCCATGGCCACGGCAAAGATGGTCAGCGGGATATCGAATTGCCTGAACAGCTTGAGGATGCGCCACACACCGGCACGGCTGCCGTATTCGTACAGCGACTCCATACTCATGTTGCGTTGGCCTTGCAGCGGTTGCGCCGCGACCATCTCGGACAGGAAGGCTTCGGACTCCTTGTCGCCATGCAGAATGTTACGCTCGCCGCCTTCCTCGTAATTGAGCACGAAAGACAGGGCGATGCGTGCATTGCCCGGCCAATGCGGATGGGGTGGATTGCTGCCGTAACCGATCAGGTCCCGTGGATAGTCAGCGCTCACTGCAGGCTTCCTTATGTGCGTGAAGTCAGGTGCGGTACAAGCCGGACAGCAGAAAACCGCGCTGCACGGATTGTATACAAAATAATAGCTAAACTGTAATCCTGCTTGTGGCGCAGGTTGATAGCAGTTTTCATGCAATAAACTTGCCTGAGTGGTCAGCTTAAAGGTAAAAACCTCAATGCTTTCCTTTGCTTCAGTGTTTTCGGTATTAAAGCTGCGCTCGCGCATTTTGCGAGCTGCGGCGACCGGTTTTATTGTGTACAAGTTTTTTGAAAAGTGTCTTAATCGATCACTGCTCAAGCCCGGCAGGCACCCTGATGGTGCATCATGCCTGTAATCCAGACACTCAACGAGGTGCAGAATCAATGGGACGCTTGACCACGCATGTGCTGGACGCCGCGCACGGTTGCCCCGGCAATGGCATCCATATCGAACTGTACCGGGTCGAAGGCGAGCGCCTGGAGCGCGTGACCACGGCGGTGACCAACAGCGACGGCCGTTGCGATGCGCCGCTGCTGCAGGGGGACGAATACCGCTCGGGTGTCTACCAGTTGCAGTTTCAAGCCGGCGACTACTACCGTGCACGGGGCGTGACATTGCCTGAGCCGGCCTTTCTCGATGTGGTGGTGCTGCGCTTCGGGATTGATGCAGGTCAGGAGCATTATCACGTGCCGCTGCTGGTTTCGCCTTACAGCTACTCGACCTATCGTGGCAGTTGATTGCACAGTGCGAGGCGCGCCCTTGTGCTGGCGCACTGTGTACAATGCGTCCGTCCTACGCCGTAAACCACTTGCACACGAGTGCCCATGAACGAACAGTCCCTGCCCTTGAAGAAACAGCCACGCGCGGCCAAATCAGCCCGTAATGCAACCCAGGACGATATTGTCTATGCGCATATCTTCGAGGCGATCCTTGAGCAGCGTCTGGCGCCGGGCACCAAGCTGAGCGAAGAGGCACTGGGCGAAATCTTTGGCGTGAGTCGCACCATCATTCGTCGCGCCCTGTCGCGGCTGGCCCATGAAGGTGTCGTGCTGCTGCGACCCAATCGCGGTGCAGTGGTTGCCAGCCCGAGTGTTGAGGAAGCGCGTCAAGTGTTCTTTGCTCGCCGCATGGTGGAAAAGGCCATTACCGAACTGGCGGTCGAACACGCGACCGCCGAGCAACTGGCCGAGTTACGGCAGATGGTCAGCGACGAGCGCGACAGCTTTGCCAGAGGGGACCGTGGCGCCGGGATTCGCCTGTCTGGCGAGTTCCATCTGCAACTGGCAGTGGCCGCCAGGAACGCCCCGCTGATCAGCTTTCAGCGCAGCCTGGTGTCGCAGACCTCATTGATCATCGCCCAATACGAAAACGGCAACCGCACCCATTGCTCCTACGATGAACACACCCAGTTGATCGACGCCATCGAAGCCCGGGATGCCGCGTTGGCCGTGGAACTGATGATGCATCACATGGACCACATCGACAGCAAGCTCAACCTCGACGAAGACGGCGCGTCCGATGACCTGCATGCGGTGTTTTCGCACCTGATGGTCAAGAAGAAGGTGGGCAAGGCTCAATGATGTTTCGTGACTGAAGTCGCTCCTGCGCGGTTTGTAGGGGCGAATTTATTCGCGAATGAATCAGTCCTCAACCATCGCGCTCATGCACCAATTGCCCGGCTGACCACGTCTGTCGCACCGTGCGGTCATCCCCCAGCGTCATCAGCACGAACAGAATCTCTGCAATGTCCTTGGCCTGTTTCAGCCGATAGGCCAGCAGCGGCGTAGCGTTGTAATCCAGCACCACAAAATCCGCTTCGTTGCCGGGTTTCAGGCTGCCGATCCGGTCATCCAGCCGCAACGCCCGTGCGCCACCCAATGTGGCCAGATACAGTGATTTGAACGGGCTGAGCCTCGCGCCCTGCATTTGCATGACCTTGTAGGCTTCGTTCAGGGTTTGCAGGATCGAGAAGCTGGTACCGCCGCCTACATCGGTGCCCAGCCCGACATTGATACCGTGCTTTTCAGCCTTCGGCAGATTGAATAGGCCGCTGCCCAGAAACAGGTTGGAGGTCGGGCAGAAGGCAATAGCCGATCCGGTTTCTGCCAGCCGCGCACACTGTTCGTCGCACAGGTGCACGCCATGGGCGAACACCGAGCGCTCGCCCAGCAGCTTGAAGTGGTCGTACACGTCCAGATAGTTTTGGCGCTCCGGAAACAGGGCCTTGACCCATTCGATTTCCTGCAGGTTTTCGCTGATATGCGTCTGCATATACAGGCCGGGATACTCGCTCAGCAGCTTGCCTGCCAGGGTCAGTTGCTCCGGCGTGCTGGTGGGCGCAAAGCGCGGGGTGACGGCGTAGCTCAGGCGGCCCTGGCCATGCCAGCGCTCGATCAGTGCCTTGCTGTCCGCATAGCTGGATTCGGCGGTGTCCACCAGATAGTCCGGGGCATTGCGGTCCATCATCACCTTGCCGGCGATCAGGCGCAGGTCCAGCTTTTGAGCTGCGCTGAACAGAGCGTCTACCGATTCCTTGTGCACACTGCCGAACACCAGCGCCGTGGTGGTGCCGTTGCGCAGCAGTTCCTTGAGGAAGATATCGGCCACTTCCGCGGCATGGGTCGGGTCGGCGAACTGGCTTTCGCAGGGGAAGGTGTATGTGTCGAGCCAGTCCAGCAACTGCTCGCCATACGAGCCGATCATGCCGGTCTGTGGCAAGTGAATGTGGGTGTCGATAAAGCCGGGGGTAATCAGCGCGTCCTGATATTCGATCAACTCGACATCGCTGCCCAGGCTATCCAGCAGGTCGGTGGCATGACCCAGCGCAGTGATCTTGCCGTTTTCTACCAGTAGCAGGCCGTCGGCGAAATATTCAAAGGACGCCTCGACCGCCACGTGGGCGGGGTCGGCAATGCTGTGCACGATACTGGCGCGGTAGGCTTTCTTGCGGCGGGAAACGGAAGTCATGGGCATCTCATTGCGACTGGCTGCGCCGCGAGGCGGGCAGCAGTTTGGCGACAGGTTCGGCATTGTTACTGTGTTGGCCAAAGCTGGCGTTGTAAGTGGCGATCACTTCGGCAGCGATGGAAATGGCGATCTCGACGGGCAGCTTGCCTTTGACCTGCGCCAGGCCCATGGGGCAGCGCATGCGTTGCAGCAAGGCGGGCTCAAAGCCGCGTTCTTTCAGGCGATGCTCGAACTTGACGCGCTTGGTCCGGGAGCCGATCAGCCCGAAATAGCCAAAGTCGCCGCGCTTGAGAATGGCGGCTGTCAGTTCCAGATCCAGTTGATGGTTGTGCGTCATGACAATGCAGTAACTGCCTTTGGGCAGTTGCGCGACCTCATCGACAGGCTCGTCATTGACGATTTTCAGCACGGCCTCGGGCAAGTGTTCCGGGAACTCCTGTTCGCGAGAGTCGATCCAGCGCACCCGGCAGGGCAGGCTGGCCAGCAGCGGCACCAGCGCCCGGCCCACATGACCTGCGCCGAACACTGCAATCTGCGCCTGTGGCTGGCCCATGGGCTCGAACAGCAGAACGTTCACGCCACCGCAACACTGGCCAAGGCTGGCACCGAGGTTGAAGCGCTCCAGGTGCGTCTGCTGAGTGCCGCTGGTCAGCATGTCACGGGCGATTTCCATGGCCTTGTATTCCAGGTGCCCGCCACCGATGGTGTCGTGGATCCCCTGCGCCGTGACCACCATCTTGGAACCCGCATTGCGTGGCGTCGAGCCCAGTTCTTCGATGATGGTGACCAGAATGCACGGCTCACCTTGGGCCTGTAGCCTGGCCAGGGCGCTGATCCAGTCGTTCATGTGTGCCTCGTGTCCATCGCTGTAGGGGCGAATTGATGTGTTCACAGTCATCTGTTCAGCCGCCGCATCTGCTCGCAGCCCCACAAAACCCGCTCCGGCGTCGCGGGCGCATCGATGTCGGGTTGATGCCGATAATCCCCCAGGCTTGCCACCGCATCCTTGATCGCACACCACGCCGCAATCCCCAGCATGAAGGGCGGTTCGCCCACGGCTTTGGAATGGAACACCGTGTCTTCAGGGTTCTTGCGGTTTTCCACCAGGGTGACCCGTAAATCCAGCGGCAAGTCCGCCACCGCCGGGATCTTGTAGGACGCCGGGCCGTTGGTCAGCAATTTGCCTTTGTCGTTCCACACCAGTTCTTCGGTGGTCAGCCAGCCCGCGCCCTGAATGTAGCCGCCTTCGACCTGACCGATATCGATGGCCGGGTTCAGGGACGCACCTACGTCATGCAGGATGTCGGTGCGCAGCATTTTGTACTCGCCGGTCAGGGTGTCGACGATCACCTCGGCGCAGGCCGCGCCAAAGGCGAAATAGTAAAAAGGCCGACCCCGCGCCTGAGTGCGGTCATAGAAAATCTTCGGTGTCTTGTAATAGCCGGTGCTGGACAGCGACACCTGGCCCATCCACGCCTGATGCGCCAGCTCGGCGAAGGACAGCACCTGCTCGCCGATACGCACATGCCCATTGCGAAACACCACGTCGGCCTCGGTCACCTGATACTTCTGCGCCGCAAATTCCACCAGCCGCTGCTTGAGGATTTCAGCCGCATTCTGCGCGGCCTTGCCATTGAGGTCCGTGCCGCTGGATGCCGCAGTCGGTGAGGTGTTCGGCACCTTGTCAGTGTTGGTCGCGGTGATCTGGATACGCTCGATATCCACCTGAAACACCTCGGCCACCACCTGAGCCACCTTGACGTTCAAGCCCTGGCCCATCTCCGTGCCACCATGGTTCAGGTGGATGCTGCCATCGGTGTAGATATGGATCAGCGCACCCGCCTGATTGAGGAAACTGGCGGTAAAGGAAATCCCGAATTTGACCGGTGTCAGCGCCAGGCCCTTTTTCAGGATCGGGCTGCTGGCGTTGAAGGCCTTGATGGCTTCGCGACGCTCGGCGTACTGGCTGCTTTGCTCCAGATCGGCGGTCATTTCTTGCAGCAGGTTGTGCTCGACGGTCTGGTAGTAATGGGTGACGTTGCGCTCGGTCTTGCCGTAGTAATTGGTCTTGCGCACCGCCAGCGGGTCCAGGTCCAGATGGCGGGCGATGCGGTCCATCACCTCTTCGATGGCGACCATGCCCTGTGGGCCGCCGAAGCCGCGATAGGCGGTGTTCGACGCAGTGTTGGTCTTGCAGCGATGGCCGTTGATGGTGGCATCGCCCAGGTAATACGAGTTATCGGCATGGAACATCGCCCGGTCGACAATCGAGGCCGACAGGTCTGGCGAATAACCGCAGTTGCCCGCCAGTTCCAGCTCGATGCCTTGCAGGCGTCCGTTGTCGTCAAAGCCCACGTCGTATTCGATATAGAAGGGGTGGCGCTTGCCGGTCATCAGCATGTCTTCGACCCGTGGCAGGCGCATCTTGGTTGGTTGCCCGGTGAGGTGGGCAATCACAGCGCACAGGCACGCCGGGCTGGCTGCCTGGGTTTCCTTGCCGCCAAAGCCGCCGCCCATGCGCCGCATATCGACCACGATTCTGTTCATCGAAACGCCCAGCACCTCGGCCACCAGCTTCTGGATTTCCGTAGGGTTCTGGGTCGAGCAATAGACGATCATCCCGCCATCTTCGGTGGGCATCACCGACGAAACCTGAGTCTCCAGATAAAAATGCTCTTGCCCGCCGATATGCAGATTGCCCTGCAAACGATGGGGTGCGTTTTGCAGGGCATTGGCCGAATCGCCACGCTTGTGGGTATGGCTGTCCACCACGAAATGCTTCTGGCGCAAGGCCTGAACCACATCCAGCACCGGCTCCAGGTCTTCATATTCAATGACCGCCGCCATCGCCGCCTTGCGTGCGGTTTCCAGATCCCGTGCGGCCACCGCCAATACCGGCTGGCCGACAAACTCGACCTTGTCGATGGCCAGCAGCGGGTCGCCGGGCAGCAACGGGCCGATGTCTTTCAGGCCGGGAATGTCTTCGTGGGTGATGACGATCCGCACCCCGTCAAAGGCCAGACACGGCGCGGTGTCGATGCTGATGATGCGCGCATGGGCGCGATCCGACAGGCGTGCATACACATGCAGTTGATTGGGGAACTCCAGGCGGTCATCGATATAGATCGCCTCGCCGCTGACATGCTTGTCGGCACTGTCATGCTTGACGCTGCGGCCTACGCCGGTGGTCAGGTCCTGCTGGAACAGCGCGACCAGCTCGGCCTGGGTTTTGGGCGGGAGATGATTAGACATAGCGGCTCACCCGCGTAGCAAGGGTGGGTGTCTGTAGCTCGATAAAGTATTTGCGCAGCAGGTTTTGCGCGCTGAGCAGACGGTATTCCTTGCTGGCGCGAAAATCCGACAGCGGCGTGAAATCTTCGGCCAGTGCGCTGCACGCCCGCTCGATGGATGCCGATGTCCAGGGCTGGCCGATCAAGGCCCGCTCGCAGGCCGCGGCACGTTTGGGAATGGCTGCCATGCCGCCGAACGCAATGCGCGCATCGATAATCCTGCCGTCTTCAAGATGCAGGCAAAAAGCCGCGCAGACCGCCGAGATATCGTCATCCAGTCGCTTGGACACCTTGTAGGCGCGGAACACATGGCCAGCCTTGGCGGTCGGCACAATGATCTTCTCGATGAACTCGCTTTCCTGACGCGCCGTCACCCGGTAATCGATGAAGTAATCTTCCAGCGCCAGGGTGCGCCGAGTCTCACCCTTGCGCAGTACGATCTGCGCGCCCAGTGCGATCAGCAGCGGCGGGGCGTCACCGATGGGCGAGGCATTGCCGATATTGCCACCCAGCGTGCCTTGGTTGCGGATCTGCAACGAAGCGAAGCGTTGCAGCAACTCGCCGAAGTCCGGGTATTCGGTCTTGAGGGCTGCATGGCAGTCGGTCAGCGAGGCGGCCGCGCCAATCTCCAGCCGGTCCTCGAAACGCTCGATGCGCTTCATCTCGGCAATATGGCCAACATGGATCATCACCGGCAGCGGCTTGTGGAACTGAGTGACTTCCAGCGCCAGATCGGTCCCGCCTGCCAGTAATCTGGCTTGTGGGTGTGCGCTGTAAAGGTCGGCCAGATCGGCCACGGTCAATGGCACCAGAGAGCGCTTTTCCCCGTCGTTCAATTCGCCGGTTGTCTTGGGCGCGATGTTACGCAGACGGGCGATGGTCTGGGCCTGACGCTGATCAAACTGGTCGGGTTGCGGTTGGCCGCAGGCCTGGGCGGCAGCGTCCAGAATCGGGCGATAACCGGTGCAGCGGCACAGATTGCCTGCCAGCGCTTCGTGGGCCTGATGGGCATCGGCGTGCGTGCTGTTCTTTTGCAGGGCGAACAGCGACATCACAAAGCCCGGTGTGCAGAAGCCGCATTGCGAGCCGTGGCAATCGACCATGGCCTTTTGCACGCTATGCAGTTGCCCCTGATGCTTGAGGTCTTCGACGCTGATCAATTGTTTGCCATGCAGCGAGGCCACGAAGGTCAGGCATGAGTTGAGGCTGCGATAACGCAATTGCTCAGTGCCATCGTTGTCGATTTCCAGCTCACCGAGCACAACGGTACAAGCACCGCAGTCACCACTGGCGCAGCCTTCCTTGGTGCCTGTCTTGTGCGCATACCCGCGCAGGTAATTGAGCACGGTGAGGTTCGGGTCCAGGGTGTGCTCGGTTTTGAGCTCCTGGTTCAAAAGGAACTGGATCACGGCACTGCACCCTCGATTTCTTGTAATCGGATATGTCGATGAATCTATCAGCTTTGCTTATTGGGTCAATTTTTTTCTGACTATCGAGTCAGGAAATGCTGTTTCCAGTCGATCGGTCAGGTATGGCATGAGCGGCAATAAGTCTGTCACATCAATGATTTGCTTAATTCGTGCCAGTTTCATGAGCATGGCTCTGCGCCATGCCTAAAGGTTGCGTTACACTCCCTCTCTTAACAATTAGAACTGCTGCTGAAAGGAAAGACATGACGTTCAAGGCATCGGACAGCCTCGCCGAGCAGATCGCTCAGCACATTGCCGAGCGGATCATCCGTGGCGAGCTGAAACCTGGAGAGCGGATCCAGGAGCAAAAGGTCACGCAGGCGTTGAGTGTCAGCCGTGGGACCGTTCGTGAAGCACTGTTGATTCTGGAACGCAGGCACCTGGTCGTGATCCTGCCGCGCCGTGGTGCGCAGGTGACTGTGCTGGATGCCCATAATGTGGTCGGCCTTTGCTCTCTGATGGCCGAGCTGTATATCCTGCTGGCCACGTCGGTTGCCGAACGCTGGCAGCGAGAGTCAGACCTGACGCCGTTCGTACAGATCCAGCAGCGCCTCAAAGCCAGTTGCGATCGCGGGGATGTCACGGTCTTCGTCGAGGAAAGCTTCAACGTCATGCGTGCGGCCTATGCATTTGCCGACAACCCGTATTTGCAGGAAACCGTCGAAAACCTGCAACCTTCCATGAGTCGCAGTTATTATCTGGCGCTTGAGCAGCGCAAGGCAGAGCTGGGGGATTACCTGCAGCTGTTGTCGCAACTGCTCGATGCTGTTGTAGCCCGCAATCTGCCCGAGATTCGCGTGGTCTTGACCAACTATTGCCAACGCAGCTGCAGGCTGGTGCTGGCCGCTTTATCCACAGGCTGACACCATGCGTCTGAAGTGCATCAAGCTGGCGGGGTTCAAATCCTTCGTCGACCCCACCACGGTGAACTTCCCCAGTAACATGGCGGCCGTTGTCGGCCCCAATGGTTGCGGCAAGTCCAATATCATCGACGCCGTGCGTTGGGTGATGGGCGAAAGCTCGGCCAAGAACCTGCGCGGCGAGTCGATGACCGACGTCATCTTCAACGGCTCCACCAGCCGCAAGCCCGTGAGCCAGGCGAGCATCGAACTGGTGTTCGACAACTCCGACGCCACGCTGGTGGGCGAATACGCCAGTTATGCGGAAATCTCCATTCGCCGCAAAGTCACCCGCGACAGCCAGAACACCTACTACCTCAACGGCACCAAATGCCGTCGACGCGACATCACCGATATCTTCCTGGGCACGGGCCTGGGGCCGCGCAGCTACTCGATCATCGAGCAGGGCATGATCTCCAAGCTGATCGAAGCCAAGCCCGAAGACCTGCGCAACTTCATCGAAGAAGCCGCTGGCATCTCCAAGTACAAGGAGCGCCGCCGGGAAACCGAAAACCGCATTCGTCGCACCCACGAAAACCTCGCACGCCTGACTGACCTGCGCGAAGAGCTTGAACGCCAGCTTGAGCGCTTGCATCGGCAGGCACAGGCCGCCGAGAAGTATCAGGAATACAAGGCCGAAGAGCGTCAGCTCAAGGCCCAACTGTCGGCCTTGCGCTGGCAGGCCCTGAACGAGCAGGTTGGTCAGCGCGAGGCGGTGATCGGCAATCAGGAAATCGGCTTTGAAGCCTTGGTGGCCGATCAGCGCAGTGCCGATGCCAGTATCGAGCGGCTGCGTGACGGGCACCATGATCTGTCAGAGCGCTTCAATGTGGTGCAGGGCCGCTTCTATTCCGTGGGCGGCGATATCGCCCGTGTCGAGCAAAGTATTCAACATGGCCAGCAGCGCCTGCGCCAGTTGCAGGACGATTTGCGCGAAGCCGAACGCGCCCGTCAGGAAACCGAATCGCACTTGGGCCACGACACCACTTTGCTGGCGACCCTGGGCGAAGAGCTGGAAATGCTCGAACCGGAACAGGAAATGACCAGCGCCGCCGCCGAAGAGTCGGCCATCGCGCTGGAAGACGCCGAAGCCACGATGCAGGGCTGGCAGGAAAAGTGGGACGTCTTCAACCAGCAATCAGCCGAGCCGCAACGTCAGGCTCAGGTGCAGCAGTCGCGCATTCAGCAACTGGAACAAAGCATCGAGCGGCTGGCCGAGCGTCAGCGCCGCCTCAACGAAGAGCGCCAATTGCTGGCCGCTGACCCCGAAGACGCAGCCATTCTTGAACTGAGCGAAGACCTGGCCACCCGTGAAATGACCATCGATGACCTGCACCTGAACGAAGGTCAGGTGGTCGAGCAACTGGAGCAGTTGCGCGATCAATTGCAGCAGGCCAATCAGGCGCAACAGCAGGCCCAGGGCGAATTGCAACGTTTGAACGGTCGCCTGGCTTCGCTTGAAGCCTTGCAGCAGGCAGCCCTCGACCCGGACACCGGCACTGCCGAGTGGCTGCGTGACCAGCAACTGGCTGAATGCCCGCGTCTGGCTGAAGGGCTGAGTGTCGAAGCCGGCTGGGAACTGGCGGTGGAAACCGTGCTGGGTGCCGACCTGCAAGCGGTGCTGGTGGATGATTTTGTCGGGCTGGATCTGGCCGGTTTTCAGCAGGGCGACCTGCGCCTGCTGAGCCCCGGTGCCGATACCAATCGCCTGCCGGGCAGCCTGCTGGACAAGGTCGAAAGCCCAGTCGACTTGTCGGCCTGGCTGGGGCAGGTCATGCCCGTGCAGACCCTCGACGAAGCCCTGGCGCGACGTGGGCAATTGAGTGCCGGGCAAAGCTTTATCAGCCGCGACGGTTACTGGATCGGGCGTCACTTCCTGCGCGTGCGTCGTGCCAGCGAAGCCCAGAGCGGCGTACTGGCTCGTGGTCAGGAACTGCAACGGCTCGGGCTGGAACGGGACGAACTCGAAGCGGCGCTGGCGGCCCGTGAAGAACAACTGCTGTCGCTGCGTGAGCAACAGTCGCAACAGGAAGAAACCCGCGAACAACTGCGCCGCCGCCTGCAAGACGAAACCCGTCAGCAGGGCGAACTCAAGGCTCAGCTGTCGGCAGCCAAGGCCAAGGTCGAGCAGTTGACCCTGCGCCGCACTCGTCTGGACGAAGAGCTGACCGAAGTGGGCGAACAGCGCGCCATGGAGCATGAACACCTGGGCGAGTCCCGCGTGCAACTGCAAGACGCCTTGGACGCCATGGCCCAGGACACCGAGCAGCGCGAGCTGCTGCAAGCCCAGCGCGACAGCCTGCGCGAGCGCCTGGACCGGGTGCGTCAGGAAGCCCGCCAGCACAAGGACCGCAGCCATCAACTGGCGGTGCGCCTGGGCTCGATCAAGGCCCAGCACGACTCCACGCGCCAGGCCCTTGAGCGCCTGAAGATGCAGTCCGAGCGCTTGTCCGAAAAAAGCGAGCAACTGGGCCTGAACCTGGAAGAAGGGCAGGCTCCGCTGGAAGAACTGCGCCTCAAGCTCGAAGAGTTGCTGGAAAAGCGCATGGTCGTCGACGACGAAATGCGCATCGCCAAAATCGCTCTGGAAGACGCCGACCGTGAACTGCGCGATGCCGAGAAGCGCCGCACCCAGGCCGAACAGCAGTCGCAACTGCTGCGTGGCCAACTGGAACAGCAGCGCCTGGAGTGGCAAGCCCTGACAGTGCGGCGCAAGGCCTTGCAGGATCAACTGCACGAAGATGGCTATGACCTTCACGGCGTTCTGGCCACCTTGAGCCCCGAAGCCAGCGAGGCGAGTGCTGAGCAGCAGCTTGAAAGCATCGCGGCGCGTATCCAGCGCCTGGGCGCCATCAACCTCGCGGCCATTGACGAATACCAGCAACAGTCCGAGCGCAAACGTTACCTCGATGCCCAGAACGCCGATCTGGTGGAAGCACTGGAGACGCTGGAAAACGTCATCCGCAAGATCGACAAGGAAACCCGCAATCGTTTCAAGGAGACCTTCGATCAGATAAACAGCGGAATTCAGGCGCTGTTTCCGAAAGTTTTCGGTGGCGGCTCCGCTTATTTGGAACTGACGGGCGAAGATTTACTCGATACAGGGGTGACAATCATGGCGCGTCCTCCCGGCAAGAAGAACAGCACGATTCATTTGCTGTCCGGTGGGGAAAAAGCCCTGACGGCATTGGCACTGGTTTTTGCGATTTTCAAACTCAACCCGGCGCCGTTCTGCATGCTTGATGAGGTCGATGCACCCCTGGATGACGCCAACGTAGGACGTTATGCCCGCTTGGTGAAAGAAATGTCACAAACGGTGCAGTTCATCTACATCACCCACAACAAGATCGCCATGGAAATGGCCGATCAACTGATGGGTGTGACCATGCACGAACCCGGCTGTTCGCGCCTTGTAGCGGTGGATGTGGAGGAGGCGATGGCCCTTGTGGATGCGTGATCTGTCATGGTATTTCGCCGGGAAATGGCCTTTTAATGGCCCAAATATGTGAAACGGTAGCGATAGATACCACCCTCAGCGCCATACAGGTGCAACAGACGGTGTAAAGTTACCTTTGGTCGTGCTAGTTTAGTGACCACTTTTTTATTTCGACGTGGGCAAAATGCCAGTTAGAACATAGACTTGGCACCACGTATTAAAGGGGTTTAGGCCCTTATTTTGAAAATTCTTCATTAGAGGCACTGGATTACATGGAAATCGGTCTGCGCGAGTGGCTGATCGTCATCGGCATAATTGTCATTGCCGGTATTCTCTTCGACGGCTGGCGCCGTATGCGCGGCGGCAAGGGGAAACTGAAATTCAGGCTCGACCGCAGCTTTTCCAATCTGCCGGACGACGATGAAACCACGTCCGCTGAATTGCTCGGTCCATCCCGTGTGCTGGATAACCACAAGGAGCCTCAGCTGGACGAGCAGGACCTGCCGTCGTTGAGCGCGACCCCGCGTGAGAGCAAGCGCAGCGAAAAGAAACGCAAGGACGAGCCGCAGCAGGGTGACCTGAACCTGGACATGGACGGTCCGAGCCTGTTCACCGACCGCAACGACGACTTCCCGGACGACAAGCCTGCCCAGCGCATCACCGAAGACAAAGACCTGCCGCCAGTCGAAGAAGTGCTGGTCATCAGCGTGATCTGCCGTGACGAAAGCGGTTTCAAAGGGCCTGCATTGCTGCAGAACATCCTGGAAAGCGGCCTGCGTTTCGGCGAAATGGACATCTTCCACCGTCATGAAAGCATGGCCGGCAATGGCGAAGTCCTGTTCTCCATGGCCAACGCCGTGAAGCCTGGCGTGTTCGACCTGGACGACATCGACCATTTCAGCACCCGTGCCGTCAGCTTCTTCCTGGGCTTACCGGGGCCGCGTCATCCCAAGCAGGCCTTCGACGTCATGGTGGCCGCAGCCCGCAAGCTGGCCCATGAACTCAACGGCGAACTGAAAGACGACCAGCGCAGCGTCATGACCGCTCAAACGATCGAGCATTATCGCCAGCGGATTGTCGAATTCGAGCGTCGTGCATTAACCCAGCGCCGTTGATAAAGGATGTGCGTAACAGGAGCGGGTTGGCCCGCTCCTGATGTCAGATTAAGCAGCCCAGGCTGCTTTTTTGCTTTTTGAGAGAACACTGTATGAAGGCCGTCGAAACCCGAATCCTGGAACTGCGCGCAGAACTGGACCAGCACAACTACCGCTATCACGTGCTGGACGAACCCAGCATCCCGGATGCCGAGTACGACCGCCTGTTTCACGAACTCAAGGCCCTTGAGGCCGAAAACCCGCATCTGGTCACCCCGGATTCCCCGACCCAGCGTGTCGGCAGCGCCGCGCTGTCAGCCTTCACTCAAGTGCGCCATGAAGTCCCCATGCTCAGCCTGGGCAACGCCTTTGAAGAAACCGACATGCGCGAGTTCGACCGGCGCGTGAGCGAAGGCCTCGACCTGCCGGCAGATGACCTGTTCGGTAGCGGCGCCAAGGTGCAATACAGCTGCGAGCCCAAGCTGGACGGTCTGGCGGTCAGCCTGTTGTACCGCGACGGCGCGCTGGTGCGCGGTGCCACCCGTGGCGATGGCACCACCGGCGAAGACATCAGCGTCAACGTACGCACCGTGCGCAATATCCCCCTCAAGCTGCAAGGCACAGGCTGGCCTGACGTGTTGGAAGTGCGGGGTGAAGTGTTCATGTCCAAGGCCGGTTTTGAGCGGCTCAATGCCAGCCAGATGGAAACCGGCGGCAAGACCTTCGCCAACCCGCGCAACGCCGCGGCGGGCAGCCTGCGCCAGCTTGACTCGAAAATCACCGCCAACCGCCCGCTGGAATTCTGCTGTTATGGGCTGGGCCAGGTTTCTACCGAAATTTCCGACACCCATGTAGGCATGCTGAACAAGCTCAAGGAATGGGGGATGCCGGTCAGCCGCGAGCTGAAGCTGGCGGACGGGATTGAAGAGTGCCTGGCGTATTACCGGGACATTGGCGAGCGACGCCTGTCGCTGACCTATGAAATCGACGGCGTGGTGTTCAAGGTCAACGACCTGGCTTCCCAGCGTGAACTGGGCTTCCGCGCCCGTGAGCCGCGTTGGGCCATCGCCCACAAATTCCCGGCCATGGAAGAGCTGACCGAACTGCTGGACGTCGAATTCCAGGTCGGCCGCACCGGTGCGGTCACGCCGGTGGCACGCCTCAAGCCGGTCAAGGTCGCAGGCGTCATGGTGTCCAACGCTACCTTGCACAACATGGACGAAGTCGCGCGCCTGGGCGTGATGATCGGCGATACCGTCATCATCCGCCGTGCCGGTGACGTCATCCCGCAAGTGGTGCAAGTGGTGGTTGAGCGTCGCCCGGAAAAAGCCCTCCCCGTGGAGGTGCCGAAAACCTGCCCGGTCTGTGGCTCCCACGTAGAACGCACGCAACTGATCAAACGCAGCAAGGGCAAGGAAACCGTCAGCGAAGGCGCGGTGTACCGCTGCGTCGGTCGTCTGGCCTGCGGCGCGCAGCTCAAGCAGGCGATCATCCACTACGTCTCGCGTCGGGCCATGGACATCGAAGGCCTGGGCGACAAGACCATCGAGCAACTGGTGGATGAAAAGCTCATCGGCTCGCCCGCAGACCTGTACAAGCTGCAATACGAACAGATCATCGACCTGGAAGGCTTTGCCGAAGTCTCCAGCAACAAACTGCTCAAGGCCATTGCCGACAGCGGCAAGCCGACCCTGGCGCGCTTCATCTACGCGCTGGGCATTCCCGATGTGGGCGAAGAAACCGCCAAGGTGCTGGCTCGCTCGCTGGCGTCCCTGGCTCGGGTTCGCAAGGCCTTGCCGGAAGTGCTCACCTACCTGCCGGACATCGGCCTGGAAGTCGCTCACGAAATTCACAGCTTCTTCGAGGACAGCCACAACCGTGAAGTCATCGATGCCTTGCTGGGCGAGAGCGGCCTGCAATTGCAGGATGAAGGCGAACTGGGTGCCGAATTTGCAGCCAGCACCACCCTGGGCAGCCTGATCGACAAACTGCATATCTTTTCGGTAGGGCCGGGCGGCGCGCAGAAACTGGCCGACAAGTTCGGCACGCTGGAAAACATCATCAGCGCCGACTGGCTGGACATGCGTCAGGCGCTGCCGGAGAAACAGGCCAAGGCCGTACGCGAGTTCTTTGATGACAGCGCCAACGCCGAGCGGGCGCGGGCCATCGAAGCGCAGCTCAAGGAATTCGGTATGCACTGGCGTAGCGAGAAGAAAACCGTCGAAGGCCTGCCGCTGGCCGGCCAGACCTGGGTCCTGACCGGCTCGCTGGAACGCATGAGCCGCGATGTCGCCAAGGAAAAACTCGAAAGCCTCGGTGCCAAGGTCTCCGGCTCCGTCTCCGCCAAAACCCACACCGTCGTCGCCGGCCCCGGTGCAGGCTCCAAACTCGCCAAGGCCAACGAACTGGGCCTGGAAGTGCTGGATGAAGACGCCTTTGTGGCATTCCTGAGCGGGCAGGGCATTGAAGTGGAATAAAGATCCCTGTGGGAGGGGGCTTGCCCGCGACAGCCATTCGATTGAATGTCCCAGGCCCCCAAAAATCATGGAACCCCTGCCACCCCCGATGATCTAGTCTGTTCACGGACCCCAGGGAAACCACCATGTACCGCTTTTTCGAACAACTCAGTTCAAGGATCGCTGCCCCCTTCATCAGCGAAACAAAGCGCAACAGCAAGGTCTGGCAGTGCCGCTGCGGCCAATCGGTGTTCTTTCCCAACTCCCAGTGCCTGGCCTGCTCGGCGGCATTGGGCTATCTGCCAGAGCAGGAACGTATCGCCACAATCGAAGTCGCCGCCGAGCCCGATACCTGGCGCCTGAGCGAAGACCCCGGCGCAGCCCTCTACCGACGTTGCGCCAACCTGCACACGCCCGCGGCCTGCAACTGGCTGTTTCCGGCCCATAACACGGGTGAGTTCTGCATCGCCTGTAGCCTGAACCGCACCATCCCGGACCTCTCCGTCCCGGAAAACCCCGAGCGCTGGCGCAAGGTCGAAACCGCCAAGCGGCGCTTGGTGGCGCAACTGATTTCCCTCGGGCTGGAAGTCATCCCCAAAACCAGCGACGAAGACACCGGGCTGGCCTTTGATTTTGTCGGCATCGACCTGGAAGGCAAACCACCGACCACCGGCCACGCCAACGGCCTGATCACCCTCAATATCGAAGAAGCCGACGACGCCCACCGCGAAGCCGTGCGCGTACAGATGCACGAGCCTTATCGCACCTTGCTGGGGCATTTCCGCCATGAAGTGGGGCACTATTACTGGGACCGGCTGATTGCCGACACCTACTGGCTGCACGGCTTTCGCAACCTGTTCGGCGACGAACGCGCCAGCTATGCCGACGCGCTGGAGAACCACTACCAGAACGGCGCCCCGGAAGGCTGGCAGCAACAGTACGTCAGCGCCTACGCGACCATGCACCCGTGGGAAGACTGGGCGGAAACCTGGGCGCACTACCTGCACATGATGGATGCCGTCGACACCGCGCTGGGCCTGGGCATGAGCGCCCGGGAAATGGAGCTGGACTACCAACCGTTCCCGCTGCAAGCCCTCTACGAGCCACAACACCCCGACGGCCCGGCCTTCCTCTCATTCATCAACGCCTGGATAGAACTGGCCAGCATGCTCAACGAACTGTCACGCAGCATGGGCCAACCCGACTTCTACCCCTTCGTCCTGCCCGCACCGGCCATCGCCAAACTGCACTTCATCCACCTCGTCATCCAAGGCTCCACCACTCCGTAGGAGCGAATTCATTCGCGAACAAGCACGTTCCCCATGACCCTGTAGGAGCGCGCTTGCCCGCGACGGCATCAGCCAGATTCCTGACCTGCTAATGCTTGACCGCAGCCCTGTCCAACCCAGGCCGAAACACCTGCTTTTCCACCAGATCCAGCGCATCACAGCCATCGCTCAACAGCACCAGCGCCGCATTGGCCATATACCGCACATCAGCGTCATCGGCACCGTCCAGACATTCCAGCAGGCGACGAGCCATACGAATGCGCCGGTCAGCACTGGCAAACAGAAAATCCAGTGGGGCCTGACTGTCGATGTGCATCACAGGGTTATCAGTGTTATTGCTTTTGAGCGGGACAAAGCGGGTCATGCTGCACCTCCGCAAGGCGTGAGGGCAGGGGGATTGGGTGTGATTTTGAACATTGATATGCACTCTATTGTTTTGGATTGAGGGCTACCAAAACTCACTTCCACATGAGTGGGTGGCAGCTGTGTGTGGGCGTGGAAGACCGGTAAGAGCACAAAACCCGGCGCACCCGAAGGTGCACCCAGCACACAGCCGCCATAGCGCAGCCATCGGGCACCTGATGGTTTCCGATTACTGGTACAGGCTTCTGTGCTCTATTTACAGCCGGGCTTCCACACCCGATCACTGATATGCAGCGACGGCGCGACTATAAGCCCCGAACCCGCTCCCTGCAACCCGCCCAGCCCTTGTGACACAAGTGCTTGAGCAATCTCGAATTTTTCCTGGATTACGGGTTGTAACTTCGCGCCAGACCGGTACAATGGCGCGGCTCGCCGACTGGCGAGTGTCGTTATGGTGACCCCATCGGTCCCCCCGCAACGATTACCCGTCAACCTGGTCAGGCCCGGAAGGGAGCAGCCATAGCGGGAACATTGTGTGCCGGGGTGTGGCTGGTGGGGTTGCCACCTTTCTTTTTGACTCCTTGTGGTTTTCAGCTTTCTCAGCTCACCATTATAAATAGCACACAGCGCAATTAATGTACTATTAATAATGCTTTATTTTTTAATTTATTGTTGTACTCATAATTTTTATTTTGCCGCAAGCCGCGAAAGCGGCTTGGGCCATGATTTAGTTTGTAAGAGCTAGAAACTCCACTACTGCTGTTGAGATAAGAACTAACATTCTTTCAATGGTTGTTGAGTTTGCTATTTCTTTAATTCCTTTGAATTCTTTTATACTCCATGCTAATAGGTCTACCAAGTCATGCCCTCGAATGTATGAACGAGGATCTCCAGTTAAAGTTTTTTCCCAGTTAATACTTTCAGTTTCAAATTTTTTTTGTTGTGAAAGTTTTTTGTTTTTTGATAATAATCTGTTTGCGTACGAGGTGTGGTTAAAGTTTAAGGTATTTCCTGAGATGGATATGTCTTTATGTGGCTCAATCCATTCCATATTCCATTGAAGTTTTTTATCCGCTAGCCTAAAAGAAAATAACTTCTTCAAGATAGAGTTTAAAGATTTCATGAATTCATCTAGATCATTTATTTTTGCTCTTCCTGAAATTACTAAAATTTCATTGAGTATCTTTTTTGTATAAAAATAAAGTTCCAAAGATGTATGTTCTGTCCAGTTCAAACGTGGAATATTTTCTACTGTGTTAAGCCAAAAGTCTAAATCTTTATCAACAATACATCTGTACGCATTGTCTCCTTTAATAGCTGAAAGCTCTTTAGCTAAAGCTATCACTCTTTGCTTGTTTCCTCCCGAAAGTCCATGTTTTTGCAGGGTGTTCGAGTTGATGTCGATTCCGTCAATTTCATAAACAACGTAGCCTGTATTGTTGTTGGCAGCGAGGCAGTTTGTAAGAACTTCCTTGTCGAAAATACCTTCAACATAAATGTCTTTTAATGTAGGCTCAAACTGATGGCGAACTAAAAGCTCTTCAATTTTTCTGCGAGGAATCATTGCGCTGTACTCGTCATTGTAACTACACGATCTCTGTGTTGCGCAAGCAACTCCATTGAGTGAGATGCGAAAACGAACTGAACGTTTGTTCCGTCTGTTATATCGAGTAAAGATTGGACTAGTTGACGCTGCCATTTCACATTTAAGGAAATTTCAGGTTCATCAATCATGAATACGCAGGGTTTATCACGTCCGGAAAGTACATAGCAGAACAATAGCATTAGCTGTTGCTCTCCAGAAGATAGATGACGAGCCTCTAATGGTACGTTTGCCGTATTGTATATCGAGAAACCTTGGCTGACTTTATATGTTATATATTTGTCTTTTAGGTAGTTTTTGTTGATTGTGGTTACAAATTTTTCGATGATTTGATATATCGCGTCTAGTGCTTGAAGTCTGCTACGCAAGCTTTCTATATAAGGTACAAGAAGTTCTGCGGCCAAGCGTTTTTTTTGCTTTGCTCTAGCGTTGAGTGATTTTTTTAGATCTGAAGTCGAAAGTGGTGTTGCTAATTCGTACCTTGCCAGCTCTTGAGTCCTGGTTTCTATTTCACTCAGTTGCTGGTAGAGTATTTCATAGTTTGGTTCATCTGTAGGATTCGCTATAGAAGAGGTTAGCTGTTTAATTACATTGATATAAACCGAATGTACGTTTTCAGATCCGCGGTTTGCACTATAGATCGCTTTTCTAGAGATCCACTTGCTTGCTGAGCTGAGTGCTTGAGTTAGTGCTATTTGTCTGGATCTAGATACTACGTCGTGTAATCTTCTTGGCTCGTCAAGACGCATAATTCGGCGTAGTTCTATCTCGTCTCCTGGGTCTGCTACAGCGTCGCTGTCTAGTCTTCTGTCTGCATTCAAGATGAATATGTTTGGTGCATAATGAGATAGGTTCGCAAGGTAATGTGCTTCCCCGATATGATCGGTGGTGATCTTGTATTTTTCAGATATTGATTTCTTTGTCTGACGGACTACTTCGTTTTTATCAATTTCTATATAATAGCCGGCGTCATTTCTAAGATTGCGTGGAATAAACTCCCATAGTGAAAGTATAGAGTCTTGTTTCTCTATTGTCAGGGTGAGTCTTTTTATATCACGCCCTAGAAGTGATTTTGTTTTAGGGAGTAGTTGAGTGGCTTTAAAAGTTACGCCATTTGCTAAGTTTACTTTTAATTCGTCAAAACTTGCTTCGTACAGTGCATGACGATGGCCTTTATCGCCACCAGGTGAAAGCAAATGAAATACCAGCCTAAGTATTGTGCTTTTTCCTACACCATTGTCACCATATAAGATTGTCGCACTAGAGAATACCGAGTCGGCGGGCAGGGAGTAGTTATATAATCCAAACAAGCCTTTGACTGATATCGATGCTATCAGGGGTGAGCTTTGTGGTCTTTTTTGAGGTTTCCCATGTTCAGTAAGAATGTCGCTCACATATTCCTCCATGCTTTGAAGCAATCCAGTTGGTATAATTACTAGGTTGTAGAGCTATTTTTACCAGCATATTTCAAAAAAAGCTAGAAAAATAGTGGCTAATTGCCTCCTTATGGGTTGGCGTATTGTTGGGTTTTCGCTATAAGCTGAGAAAATACTATATTGAATTGGGTTGAAATGGTTCGGTTTATTTTTGAATGAAGTTTTATCCTTGGTTTGAGTTGCAGTTTATGGTTGCAAAAAAAGCTTTGATTTTTCTTTGCTAATCCTTCTGTTTGTATGTCGATAACATGGCCTGTCGCGATTTAGATAGTAGGTTTGAGTTAATTGTCGTTTTCATAATTGTTGAAGGTGCGCATCAGGTCAATGCTTGAAGTAAGCTAGCCGTATAAAGGTTATGGGGCCTTGTTCAAAAGACGATAGCCTAATCTCGGCACATTGGGTGTTTAGAGTTTTGCACAACCAGTGAATAAAATCACAACTATATAAACGATGCGGCGAAGTCTTCCCGTTCGGAAGCACAATTCTTCTGCTTATTATTCAACGATCATCTTCAATCCTCCACAAACACTTTGATACTCTCAGCCACATGCGATCTCACCCTATGTGTGAATCCTTGGGCATCACTGACTCCTTGTTCGATGCTGCCGTCGGCGCGCTGGATGGCGTAGCTGCGGTTAGCCATGGGTTCGCCGGTGGTTTCGTTGACGAGTTTGAACTTGTCGCTGAAGGGTGCCGAAAAGAAGGTATCGTCGATGATGACGATAGGTGCAGGCAGAGGGATTCCAATTGCCGGGAATATTAAAGTATGAGGCCAGCGATCTGCAATAAATGGGTGCGCGGTAGGTAGGGGGCTTTCAGTGATTGAGTTATTTTCCCTCACTTTTTCCAGTATTAGCGCTGATGGGATAAAGAAGGTATTGGTGTAGTAACTATCGTATCCCCATGAAGCTGTGAGACGGACTTTGCAAGGGATTGATACTTGGTCCTCAATCAATGCTTTTATGTCGTCGTACTCTCTCAGACTGCTTTCGCTTCCGTTTGGTGTTGAATGAGAAAAATATACTTCTGAAATGAAGTCGCGGTTTAGCCTGCTTTGATTTTTTGCCTCTACTAAGCCACTGGCTTTTGTTTTAATGACATGATCTGTAGAAAAGTCTGTATCGCGATCCAGAGAGCACGTCAATACTGGGCGTTGTTGGTTGCTATTTTCGTAATTGTTGAAGGCGCGCATCAGATCAATGCTTGAGGTAAACTCAATCGTATAAAGGTTATTGGGGCCTCGCTCAAAAGACGATAATCTAAGCTCTGCGGGCGGGATGTTTGGCGTTTTCATGCACGCAGTACACAAGGCTGCTGCCAAGAGCGTGGAAATATAAAAAACTTTCATCAAGCGCTCATTTACTTATCTGCTCGATTATCACGGTAGACGGAATAAATAATGTTTTTGTAAAGTAGGCTTTGTATCCATAGGCAGTAATACGAACTTTGCAAGGGACCGATGCCTGTTTTGCAAGCAATGGTCTTATAGCTTCAAAGTCATTATGCTGACGCTGGGATCCATCCGGGTTGTAATAATAAAATACCAGCTTGGAAGTAAAGCTGTAATTGGGTTTGGTTTGATTTCTTGCTTCCACCCGTCCTTCGGCTCTTATGTTGATAGGGCGCTCTATCGAAAACTCTACGTCAGGGTCCAGGGAGCAGATAAGCGTGGGTGTTAATTGGTTGCTGTTTTCGTAGTCATTGAACGCATTTTGTAGATCTACGCTTGAGGTAAAGTTAAGTGTATAAGGGTAGTCCGGTGCTGGCCCAAATGATGATAGCGTCAGTTCCGCGGGAGGAATATTTGCTGTTTTTACACAGGCGGTGCATGAAATTGCTATCAAGCATATTAGGCTGCGATATATATTCATTGGCCAAAGATACCTTGGATAGATTCAAAAATCAGATCACATGCTGATTTGTTTCCTTGGACAGGTGTTGCAAACATTCTGCCTGCTGCGTAGTGGTTGATGTCGGCTGTTATGTTTATTGTTGGCCCTGTTTCGATAACCCAGTGCTCTCCAAAGTTTGCGACGCCATCGGAGTCATCGGGGCTACGGGCGTTAGCCCTGATATTGATCCAGGTTTCGGCAACAGGGGTTGGTTCAGAGAAGTAGATGTCAGAGCCTACCCACACCAAAAAGCCTTCACCTACCGGGTCCAGAGTGACCAGGAACTTGATGTTGTAACCGGCCTCGGACAGGATTTTTGAAAGATGTGCTCCATTCCACCCACCCAGACTGTGCCCGACGATATAAACGGGGCATGATTTGCTGGGTATGTTATCGATGAAATGAGTTTGGATATCGCTGTCACCTTTGGCGTGCTTATAGCTTTTTGTATAGCTGATGTATTTGGATGAAAGAGCTTTTATGGCTTGGATTCTTGGGTTGAGAACGGCTTGGGCGTCGTTGATGTTGTAAAAAGGCCCTTGGAAATAATAAGCCTCCTGATCTGCCGCCCCCCCAATAAAAAACACTACCGCCTTCTTCTCAGCCACCGGCACCGTTTTAATCACGGCATCATTAACTGCCGTCAACGTATGCGTCGTCGCCAGACGCGCTGTCTTCCCGTTCGGCAGCACAATTTCTTCTGCTTGTTGTTCTGCGGCCATCTTCAATCTTCCACAAACAGTTTGATGCTTTCAGCCAGATGCGAGCTGATCATGTGGGTAAAGCCCTGTGCATCGCTAACGCCTTCTTCGATGGTGCCGTCGGCGCGCTGGATGGCGTAGCCGTGGTTGGCCATGGGTTCGCCGGTGGTTTCGTTGATGAGTTTGAGCTTGTCGCTGAAATGCACGGGCATCGGCAGCAGGCCGCTGAAAGGGGCCGGGACGAAGGTGTCGCCGATGATGACCGTGCCGGAGCCGCCAATGATGATGTTGCCGTGGGCACCGGTGCTGTCGATTGTCGCGGCGTTGAGGCCGTTGATGAAGACCGTTGAGCTGACGCCGCCGGTGATGGGGCTGCCGCAGGCGGATTTGTCGGTCATGCGGGCGGCTGGCAGGCCGTCGAAGTTTACATCGGGGGAGCCGCTGGCGATCGGGTTGGTGCCGTGCCCAGGCAGTGGGCAACTGGTGGGGTCGCCAAGGCGGGCAGCAGGTTTGCCACTCATGCGAAATTCCATTTCAAAGTGTCGGATGGGTCTGATTGGCAAGCCGGATCGTTCACAGCTTGTCAGCGATGGCATTTTAAGTGCGTATCCGACGTTCAGCAATGGATGACGTCTGTCTTTCTGGAGCATGTGCGACGCCAGTAGCGGATCACTTCCCGCTTCGTTGGGGGCTCACCAGGCTCACGGAGATCATACAAGGCCTCCGCCGTTACCCATTACGCAAGCAGTTGAGTGTCAATAACTCAACTGCTGATTCAGTGCGGTGTATGGGCTGGTTAAGTCATAAATTTTTCGGTAGTGATTTTTCGGAAAGATAAGCCGCCCACCCCGCTCCTAGAAAGGTTGTAGCGGTCCAGAGCCCAGCCATTCCTGCCAAGGTTATTAAATTAGGTAACTCGTCATAATAATTAATGAGTCCTCCCATCGTCAGGGCAACAAAAAATATGCCAACCTTGAGTTCGGTTGCGACCGAACGCAACATCCGTCCTGATTCTCGTGCTTTAGGGAATTTCTCGGTTCTGTTCCATGGAAGGGAAATTTTCACGAGCGGTGCCAGGAAGCCGCACATGTTTGTCCATCTCAAGGCATTCTCGATAAGGATACTATTCAAGAAGTCTTTGACCCGTACGCCGCCCATCATCTGGAATGTAATCCATTTGTCACCATAAAGCAGTGCCACGCGGGCCGCACTGAATATGATGGATGAAACCAGTATACTGAAAGGGATGTCCGACTCGGCCCATGCGGGGAAAACCGTTATCGCCAATACGACGATAAGCATGTTCAAGGGTATGGCGAAGCGGTGTAGATGGGTGCGCATGATCAATATGAAAGTATTCCATTTCATTTGTCCTCGGGTCAGCGCGGATAAATAGCCTCGCCAATGATGCAGTAACTGTTGTGTCGGGCCTGCTGCCCAGCGAAAAATCTGTTTCTTAACGGCTTCAAATGTTTCAGGCAACAGTCCGCGTCCTGCCGTATCGCCCAACACATTTCCCTTATAGCCCGCCAGCCCCATTCTTATTGTGAGTTCAGAGTCCTCTGTCAAGCACCACTCACCCCATCCGCCTATTTCAGTAATAACGTCGCGACGGAACAGGCACATGGTGTTGCCGCTGACCGAAAACTGACCCAGTAGAGGCTGTTCTGCCGACTGAAAACTGACCCAGGTGTTCAACTGCTTCTGCTCACTTTTTGAGCAGGAGAACACAGGGTGATCAGCATGGAAATGTTGGGAAAAATCCGGCGGATGTACTTCCGCGACAAGCTCTCGCTGCATCAG